>NZ_JBVIAH010000002.1:288746-438534 GCF_055574035.1 Streptomyces sp. NPDC030021 | reverse complement strand
CGGCAGCGGCCTCGGCGGCCGGGGCGGTCACGGCGCGGGTGGCACGACGACGGGCACGCGGAGCCGGAGCGGCCGGAGCCTCCTCCTCGACCACGGCGGCGGGAGCCTCGGCCACGGCGGCCGGAGCCTCGACCACGGCAGCGGCCTCGGCGGCCGGGGCGGTCACGGCGCGGGTGGCACGACGACGGGCACGCGGAGCCGGAGCGGCCGGAGCCTCCTCCTCGACCACGGGCGCGGCCTCAGCCACGGCGGCCGGAGCCTCCGGGGCGGCGACGGCACGGGTGGCGCGGCGGCGGGTCCGCGGAGCGGGAGCGGCGGGCTCCTCGGCGACGGGCGCGACGGCGGCGGCCACGGGCTCGGCGGCCGGGGTCTCGCCGACGACGGCCTCGGCGGCCGGGGCGGCCACGGCGCGGGTCGCGCGGCGGCGGGGACGGGCGGGGGCGGCGGCCGGAGTGGCCTCTTCGGCGGGGGCGGCCGGGGCGGCCTCGGTCACCGGGGCCGTCTCGGCGACGGCGCCACCGGGCGGGCCCGCGGGCCGGGAAGCGGCACGGCGGCGACGGCGCGGCGGCAGGTTGTCGCTGGGGCTGCCGCTGTCGGCGCTACCAGCAGAAGTGGTGTCGTTTTCGTTGTTGAGCATTGCGGGCGGTTCTCCCGTCACGCTCCCGGGCGCCGCGGCTGACTTCCGGTCCGGCACGGCTCCGCGTAATGAGCGCGGAACCGGCCTCCGGGGCGCGTTCGCCACACGGGAGCTGTAGTCCATGGCCGCCGGTTCCGTACGTGTTGTCCGTACGGCCTGGCGGAAGTCTTCAGGTCAGTGCGCGGCCCGACCCAGGTGGCTCCCGAGTACCAGGGCTGCGCGACGACGGCGTTCCTTACGCGGCGGGACCTTCCGGCGCCTTCGCGTCGGCTGCTACGGCGGCCGTGGGTGGGGCGGCCGTGTCAGCCTCGCGGTCGGGCGCGAGCGGGTCGGTCACCGTGCCGGACTCCTCGTCGAAGAGCCCCTGCGCCAGCCTGGTCACCGCTGAGGGGACCGGCGGCGCCAGGTCGGCCACAGCTCGGAGACCGGACAGGACGTCGTCGGGTCGCACGGCAGGTGTCAGATGCCGAACAACCAGCCGCAGTATCGCACAGGCATTGTCCAGCGGCCTATCAGCCGGGGCGGGAAGCGCTTCCAGACTGACGACCGCGCCGCGCGTGTCGAAGGTCCGCATTCCGTTCTTGGTCCTGCGCTGCACCTCCACGTTCTCGGCGGCGAGGAAGGCCGTCACGGCCCGCTCGGCCTCGGCGAGCTCCACGCCGTCCAGGCGCAGCTCCCACACGGAGGCGGTCAGCCGGTCCGCGAGGCCCGAGGTGCGGGCCTCGACGGCGTCGATGATGTCGAGTCCGGTGGGCATCGACTCGTCGAGCAGCTCACGGAGCTTCTCGGGGTCGCGGGGCTCGGCGAGTGCGATCTCCAGGTACTCGGCCTCGCTGCCGGTGCCGGTCGGGGCGGCGTTCGCGTACGAGACGCGCGGGTGCGGGGTGAAGCCGGCCGAGTACGCCATCGGCACCTCGGCGCGGCGCAGGGCCCGCTCGAAGGCACGTTGGAAGTCACGGTGACTGGTGAACCGGAGGCGGCCGCGCTTGGTGTAGCGCAGTCGGATGCGCTGCACCACCGGTGCGGGAGGCGGGCCTTCGGGCTGTCGCTTGCCCAGTGGTTCTTCTCCTTGTGCGGGGCTCCGCGGCTCGCACGTCGCCCTGAGGTCTGTCGACCCGCTCCGGCTCACCCCTGCCGTCGGGGCAGGGAGATCTCGTCTGCGGGTGCCGCGTCGGCGGCTGTCGTACTACCCAGAGTACGCGCCCGTGACCTCGCCGGTTCCACGGGAGGAGTACCGAACAGCGCACGGCGTACGGTGGCCGGCGCCTCGCGGACCGCGGCGCGGCCGGTCCGCCAGACCTCGCGGACGGCGTGCCCGACGGGGGTGAGAACGTGCCGGTACACCTGGGACGCGGGCCACCCGATCAGCACCCAGCCGATCCGTTTGAGTCCGCGCCACAGCGCGGCGGTGATCAGCCCGGCCACGTGCCAGGCCCGTACGAGGACCCGTCCGGCCGGAGCGAGCAGGTACCGGTACAGGCCGATGGCCAGCCAGACGAAGCCGAGCCCGACGGGCCGCAGCAGATACCGGTACACGGCGACCGCCAGCCATACGAGGCCCAGCCCGACGGGCCGCAGCACGTACCGGTGGACCACCGCGGCCAGCCATGCGATCCCGCGGCCGACGGGCGCGAGCACGTACCGCCACAGCCCGACCCACGGCCACACGAACAGCGTCATGCCGAGGGCCCACACGATCCGGCCGACGCCCTTGGCGAGGGGTGCGAGCAGGTAGCGCATGCCGCCCCGGCCCAGCCAGGCGAGCGCCTCGCCGAGCGGACGCAGCACGTAGGCGCCCAGGATCCGCCCGGCCGGCGCGAGCAGGTGGTCGTACGCGCCGCGGCCCAGCCACGCCAGGCCCCGCCCGACCGGGGTGAGCACGTACCGCCAGAGCCCGGCCCACGGCCAGACGAGGACCAGCTTGAGCAGGACGGTCAGCAGCCATCCGAGCCCACGGAGCGCCGGAGCGATGACATGGACGTACAGCGGCCCGAGGACGTGCCGGTGCACGGCCCGGCCCCCGGCGGCCAGCAGTTCCCAAACCACTCGTACGGGCAGTACGACGAGTACGGCGACGATCTTGACGGGGACCCTGATGACGCCCACCAGGCACCCGTCGCCGCCGCCGGCCGGAGGTCGCTTGTCCGTTTCCATGCAGGGAAGGACACACGAGAGGCCCCCACCCGTTGCGGGCGGGGGCCTCTCGTGACCCAAGGGTTACTTCACGACGGACAGCGGCAGCAGCTTCTTGCCGGTGGGTCCGATCTGAATTTCGGTCTGCATCTGAGGACACACGCCACAGTCGAAGCACGGGGTCCAGCGGCAGTCGTCGACCTCGGTCTCGTCGAGGGCGTCCTGCCAGTCCTCCCAGAGCCAGTCCTTGTCGAGACCGGAGTCCAGGTGGTCCCAGGGCAGGACCTCCTCGTAGGTGCGCTCGCGGGTCGTGTACCAGGCCACGTCCACGCCGTAGGCGGGGAGGGTCTTCTCCGCCGCCTCCATCCAGCGGTCGTAGCTGAAGTGCTCGCGCCAGCCGTCGAAGCGGCCGCCCGACTCGTACACGGCGCGGATGACGTCGCCGATGCGGCGGTCACCGCGCGAGAGGAGGCCCTCGACGATGCCCGGCTTGCCGTCGTGGTAGCGGAAGCCGATGGAGCGGCCGTACTTCTTGTCGCCGCGGATCTTGTCGCGGAGCTTGCCCAGGCGGGCGTCCGTCTCCTCGGCCGACAGCTGCGGCGCCCACTGGAAGGGGGTGTGCGGCTTGGGCACGAATCCGCCGATGGACACCGTGCAGCGGATGTCGTTCTGGCCGGAGACCTCGCGCCCCTTGGCGATGACGTTGACCGCCATGTCGCCGATCTGGAGCACGTCCTCGTCGGTCTCGGTGGGCAGGCCGCACATGAAGTACAGCTTCACCTGGCGCCAGCCGTTGCCGTACGCGGTGGAGACGGTCCGGATCAGGTCCTCTTCCGAGACCATCTTGTTGATGACCTTGCGCATGCGCTCGGAGCCGCCCTCGGGGGCGAAGGTCAGTCCGGAGCGGCGACCGTTGCGGGTCAGCTCGTTGGCCAGGTCCACGTTGAACGCGTCCACGCGGGTCGACGGCAGGGACAGACCCACCTTGTCGTCCGTGTAGCGGTCGGCGAGGCCCTTGGCGATGTCGGCGATCTCCGTGTGGTCCGCGGAGGACAGGGAGAGGAGGCCGACCTCCTCGAAGCCGGTGGCCTTCAGGCCCTTCTCCACCATTTCGCCGATGCCGGTGATGCTTCGCTCCCGCACGGGGCGCGTGATCATGCCGGCCTGGCAGAAACGGCAGCCGCGGGTGCAGCCGCGGAAGATCTCCACGGACATGCGCTCGTGGACGGTCTCGGCGAGCGGGACCAGGGGCTGCTTGGGGTAGGGCCACTCGTCGAGGTCCATGACCGTGTGCTTGGACACGCGCCACGGCACGCCGGAGCGGTTGGGCACGACACGGCCGATGCGGCCGTCCGGCAGGTACTCGACGTCGTAGAAGCCGGGGACGTAGACGTTGCCGGTCTTGGCGAGACGGAGGAGGACCTCTTCGCGCCCGCCCGGCCGCCCCTCGGCCTTCCAGGTGCGGATGATCTCGGTCATGTCGAGGACGGCCTGCTCGCCGTCGCCGATGACCGCGCAGTCGATGAACTCCGCGATCGGCTCGGGGTTGAAGGCCGCGTGGCCGCCCGCGAGGACGATCGGGTGGTCGACGGTGCGGTTGCGGGCCTCCAGCGGGATGCCGGCGAGGTCCAGGGCCGTGAGCATGTTGGTGTAGCCCAGCTCCGTGGAGAAGGACAGGCCGAACACGTCGAAGGCGGAGACCGGGCGGTGGCTGTCCACGGTGAACTGCGGCACTTTGTGCTCGCGCATCAGTTCTTCGAGGTCGGGCCACACGCTGTAGGTGCGCTCGGCGAGGACGCCCTCGCGCTCGTTGAGCACCTCGTAAAGGATCATGACGCCCTGGTTGGGCAACCCGACTTCGTACGCGTCCGGGTACATGAGCGCCCAGCGGACGTCACAGCTCTCCCACTCCTTGACCGTGGAGTTGAGTTCACCGCCGACGTACTGGATGGGCTTCTGCACATGCGGAAGCAGGGCCTCAAGCTGAGGGAAGACCGACTCGGTCATCACGCGACTTTCGTGAAGCGGGCAGGGGGCAGCTCTCAAGCGTACCCCGAGGCTCAGCCGCCCCCACCCACATGATCATTCCAATGGGGCCCGCAGCGCGGGGTCGGAGGCCTCGGACCAGATGTCCGGAAGTTCGCGTTCGCGCCGCCCGGCCAGGGCCTCCTCGCGGGCGTAGAGCACGCCCCAGGTGAAGGCGGACTCCCCCGCGCCCGTCGCCTGGGCGGCGAGGCCGCGCAGGGCCTCGCGGGCCACCACGCTGTCCTGGTGGTCGCCGAGCAGGTTCTGCACGGACTTCCCGGCCTTGGCCAGGTGCTTCGCCGGCCTGCCGAGGACGGGCTCGGCCGATTCGGCCGCGTAGCGGAAGCGTTTGGCCGCCTTGCGGGCGTCGTGCAGGGCCAGGTCCCGCTCGTGACCCTCGTCGAGGGAGAGCGCGGTGTCGACCCGGCCGGCGAGGCGCGCGTAGTCGTGGAGGACCGCCTTCGGGAGGACCTCCTCCGGGGGCCGGTCGGCGGCCTTCTTCAGCGGCGGGGCGTCCAGCACGGCGTCGAGGGAGTCCAGCAGGGCCACGTAGCGCGCACTGTCGAGCGCGGCGAGGGCCCGGCGCCTCGATCCGGAGCGGCGGGCGGTGTTCCACACGCGCAGCCTGCTGCGGACCGGGCCGGTCATGAGGGTACGGGGCAGCTCGCCGAGGCGGGTCTGGATCCGCTCCAGCAGGACCTCCTGGTCGCGGTCGACGCCGAGCTCGGCGGCGAGCCAGCGCAGCTCCTCGCCGATCGGGTCGGTGGCCGCCCGGTCGATCACCTTGCGGTACGACTTGAAGGCGCTGCGGATCCGGCGGCTCGCGACCCGCATCTGGTGCACGGAGTCCGGCAGCCCGCGCCGCACGGCGGGGTCCTGGGCGACGAGCGCGTCGCGCTGTTCGCGCAGATACGCGAGCACGTGCGCGCCCGCCGTGCCCTCGGGGCCACCGTTCTCGGGCCGGGCCGGGGGCTCGGCCGCGGTCTCGGCGAGGGCCCGGGCGAGCTTCGAGGGGGCGTCGGAGACCCGGAGTCCGGCCTTGCGGAAGGTCTTCTCCACGGCGTCGAGCAGTTCGGGGTCGACGCCGTCGGCGAGTTCCACCTCGACCTCGGTCCAGGTGGCGGTGGCCTCGCCGCGCTCGGCCAGGACGGCGTCGGTGCTCAGTTCCGCGAGCAGGCCCCCGTCGGCGTCGAGCAGATGGCTGACGCGGCGTGAGGAGACCAGCCTGACCTGCGGCTGGAGCCCGGAGCCGCGGACGCGGGAGCGGACGAGGGCGGCGAGGGTGGGCGGGACCGTGTCGCTGAGCGCGGCCCCGATCTCGTCGCGCACTCCCGGGGAGACGGGCAGTTTGAGGTGCCAGCCCTCGTCCGCGCCGCCCGTTCTGCGCCGCAGGGTGAGACCGTCGGCGGCGAGCCTCTGGTCGGGGGTGTCGTAGTAGACGGCGTCGAGGTCGACGGTGCCCTGGTCGGAGACGGCCGCGATGGCGGCCGTGCCCGTCAGGTCCGGCACTCCGCGCCGGGCAGATTTGGCCTTGGAGAACTCGAATTTCCGCTCGATTTCGCGCTTGGTGTCCGCCATAGACCGAACTTAGTCCTGAACGGATCACGTCGACAGGGTGAACGGCACATCAGGCCGACAATGGCCGTTGCACCTTGATCGACTGCAGTAGTCCGATCGCCACCCACACCGCGAACATCGATGACCCTCCGTACGAGACGAACGGCAGCGGGAGCCCGGCCACGGGCATGATCCCGAGGGTCATCCCGATGTTCTCGAAGGACTGGAAGGCGAACCAGGCGATGATCCCGGCGCACACGATCGTCCCGTACAGCTCGGTGGTCTCCCGGGCGATCATGCAGGACCGCCACAGGATGACGCCGATCAGCACCAGGATCAGCCCGGCCCCGATGAAGCCCAGTTCCTCCCCCGCCACCGTGAAGACGAAGTCGGTCTGCTGCTCGGGCACGAACTGGCCGGTGGTCTGCGAGCCCTTGAACAGCCCGGAGCCGGTCAGGCCGCCGGAGCCGATCGCGATGCGCGCCTGGTTGGTGTTGTAGCCGACGCCCGCCGGGTCGAGCTCGGGGTTGGCGAAGGCCGCGAAGCGGTTGATCTGGTACTCGTCGAGGACGCCGAGCTGCCATATCAGGATGGCGCCGCTGGCGCCGGCGCCGAGCAGGCCCACCACCCAGCGGTTGGAGGCGCCGGAGGCCAGCAGCACGCCGAGCACGATCACGATCATGACCATCACGGAGCCGAGGTCGGGCATCAGCATGACGATGCCCATCGGGGCCGCCGCCAGGCAGAGCGCCTTGACGACCGTGCGGTGGTCCGGGTGGGCGAGATCGCCCGCGTCCACCCGGGTGGCCAGCAGCATCGCCATCACCAGGATGATCGTGATCTTCACGAACTCGGACGGCTGGAGGGAGAATCCGCCGCCGATGACGATCCACGCGTGGGCGCCGTTGATGGTGGCGCCGAGCGGGGTCAGCACGGCGAGGATCAGCACGAGGGAGAGCCCGTAGAGGATCGGCACGGCGCCGCGCAGGGTGCGGTGGCCGAGCCAGACCGTGCCGATCATCAGCACGAGGCCGATGCCGGTGTTCAGGGCGTGCCGGGCCAGGAAGTAGTACGGGTCCCCCTGGTTCAGGGTGGTCCTGTTGCGGGTCGCCGACCACACCAGCAGGGCGCCGATGAAGGAGAGGGCGAGCGCGGAGAGGAGTATCGGCCAGTCGAGCCGGCGCACCACCGAGTCGCGGGCGGTGAGCTTGGCCATCGCCCCGCGCTCGGGCGCGTACCGGGAGACGGAGAACTTGTTGGCGGTCTGCATGTCTTCCCTTAGGGGGTGTCTTGTCGATCAGGGCGGATCAGGGAGCGGTGGCCGGTGCCGTGGATCGCAAGGCGGACGAGAGAGGCGACGCGGAGCGTCGCCGACCGAGGACAACGCGGCGAGGCGCGGTGCCGGCCACCGCGAGCCCGCCCTGATCGGCAAGACACCCCCTAATCCTGGCGTGCCGCGGGCGGTGCGGGCGGTGCGGGCGGCCCTGCGAGCACGGCCGGCTCGAGATCCTCCGGGGACGGCGGCACGTACGGCCGGATCTCCGGGGAAGTGATGGAGCCGTCGGGCCCGATCCGGGGCAGCTTCGCCTCGGGGCCCAGCAGCAGGGCCCGCTTCGGGTCCTGCTTGCCGTCCATGGTCAGACCGTAGATGGCGTTGTAGAGGTTGCGTACGGCGGGGCCCGAGGCTCCGGAGCCGGTGCCGCCCTGGGAGATCGTCATGACGATCGTGAAGTCCTTGGTGTAGGTCGCCAGCCAGGAGGTGGTCTGCTTGCCGTAGACCTGGGCGGTGCCGGTCTTGGCGTGCATCGGGATCTTGTCCATCGGCCAGCCGCCGAACCGCCAGGCGGCGGTGCCGCCGGGCTCGACGACCGAGCGCAGGCCCCCGTCGAGGTCGCTGATGGTCTTGGCGTCGATCGGCAGCCGGCCGTGCGACTGGGGCTTGATCATCTCGATGTGCTTGCCGTCGGGGCTGATCACGGCCTTGCCGACCGTGGGGTTGTAGAGGGTGCCCCCGTTGCTGATGGCGGAGTAGGCGGTGGCCATCTGGATGGGGGTGACGAGGACGTCGCCCTGGCCGATGGCGAAGTTGATGCTGTCGTAGGCCTTCAGCTGGTTGCCTTCGAGGCAGCTCTCGTAGGCGATCTGCTCGACGTAGGTGCCGCCCCGCTTGCCCTGCTTGCACCAGGCGTTCTTGTTGGCCTTCCAGAAATTCTGCTTCCACTTCCGGTCGGGGATGCGTCCGGTGACCTCGTTCGGCAGGTCGATCCCGGTCTCGGAGCCGAGTCCGAACTCCCGGGCGGTCCGGTAGAACCAGTCGTGGGCGTCCTTCTTGGGGCTGAGGCCGCCGTCGCGCTGCCACTCCTTGTGGCCCAGGGCGTAGAAGACGGTGTTGCAGGAGAACTTGAGGGCGTCCCCGAGGGTGATGGGACCGTGCCCCTTGGACTCGAAGTTCGCGAAGCTGCGGCCGCCCAGGCTGTAGGAGCTGCTGCAGTTGTACTTGTCGTCGAACTTGTAGCCGGCCCGCACCGCGGCGCTCGCGGAGACCACCTTGAAGATGGAGCCCGCGGGGGCCATGCCCTGGATGCCCCGGTTGAGCAGCGGGTAGTTGGAGTTCTTGCTGGTGAGCCTGGCGTAGTCCTTGCCGGAGATGCCGCCGACCCAGGTGTTGGGGTCGTAGTCGGGCTGGGAGGCCATGGCGACGATGCGGCCGGTCTTGGCCTCCATGACCACGACGGCACCCGAGTCGGCCTCGTACTTGCGGCCGGTGATGTTGTCGGTCTCGTTGCGGACGACCTTCATCGCGTCCTGGAGCTCGTACTCGGCGACGGCCTGGACCCGGGCGTCGATGCTGGTGACGAGGGTGGATCCGGCCACGCCCGGGTCGGACTTGGTCTGGTCCATGACCCGGCCGAGGTTGTCGACCTCGTACGAGGTGACCTCCGCCTTGCCGCGCAGCTGCCTGTCGTAGGTGCGTTCGATGCCGGAGCGCCCGACCTGGTCGGAACGCAGGTGCGGCGAGTCGGAGTCCTTGGCCTTCTGGATCTCCTCGTCGGTGACCGGCGAGAGGTAGCCGAGCACCTGTGCCGTACGGGCCCCGCCGGGGGCCGGGTAGCGGCGGACCGCGGTCGGCTCGGCGGTGATGCCGGGGAAGTCCTCGGGGCGTTCGCGCAGCTGCAGCGCCTGCTGCGTGGTGGCTTCGAGGGTGACCGGGATCGGCTGGTACGGGGAGCCGTTCCAGCAGGGCGCGGGCGTCTGCGAGTCGCAGAGCCGGACCTTGTCCATGACCTCCCTGGGGGTCATGTCCAGGACGTCGGCGAGGCGGGTCATGACGCCCTTGCCCTTGTCCTTCATCTTCATCAGCGCGGTGCGGCTGGCGGAGACGACGAGGCGGGTCTCGTTGTCGGCGAGCGGGACCCCGCGGGCGTCGAGGATCGAGCCGCGCACGGCGGGCTGGACGACCCGCTGGACGTGGTTGCTCTTCGCCTCGTGGTAGTACTCGTCGCCGTTGCGGATCTGGAGGTACCAGAGCCGCCCGCCGAGGGTGAGCAGCATCGAGAAGACGAGCACCTGGATCATGACGAGCCTGATCTCCACCCGGGAGGTACGTCCGGTCTCCGGAGCGTTGGTCACGACTGGTCCTCCCTCACAGCTTTTTGACGCTCTTCACACCCTTGACCGCCTTGACCCCCTTTATACGGACAGCTTTGTTGGCCCGCGAGCGCGCGGTCTTCAGGCGCAGGCCGCCGCGCTGGCTGCCGATGCGCAGGCCCGTGCCGCCGGCCAGCCAGCCGGCGGAGACGTCGGCGGCCTTGTTGGCGGGGCCGCCGCCGGCCTCGACTGCCATCGGGTCGTTCTCGGCGCGCCGGGCCAGGGCCATGATGAACGGCACGGTGAACGGCGCGAGCAGCAGGTCGTAGAGGGTCGCGGTGAACAGCAGTCCGGTCAGACCCACGTGGCGGGCGGCGGTGTCGCCGACGAGGGCGCCCACACCCGCGTAGAGCAGGGTGGAGCCGATCGCGGCGGCGACGACGGTGAGCATCGGGCCCCAGGCGGAACGGAACCGGCCGCCGTCGGGGCGGGTCAGCCCGCAGACGTAGCCGATGACGCACAGCACGAGCGCGTACCGCCCGGCGGCATGGTCGGCGGGCGGGGCCAGGTCGGCGAGGAGACCGGCGGCGAAGCCGATGAGCGCGCCACTGACGTGCCCGTACACGAGTGCGAGCGAGACGACCGTGAGGAGCAGCAGGTCGGGCACGGCGCCGGGCAGTTGGAGCCGGCCCAGGACGGTGACCTGGATGACGAGGGCGACCACGACGAGGGTGGCCGAGAGCAGGATCCGGTTGAAGCGCATGCGTGGTCTGCTCCTAGTCGTCGGCCGGCTTGGCGGGCACGCCGGCGGACCCGGACGGGGTGACCGTGACGGTGACCGTCGGGGTGGGCTTGGGCGCCTCGGGCTTGGGCGGCAGGACCGCGTCGCGGGGGTCCTCGCGCGGCGGCATCACCACGACGCCGACGATGTCCAGGCGCGAGAAGCCGACGAACGGACGCACCCAGACGGTGCGGGTCAGGTCGCCGCGCGAGGGGTCGACCTTGACCACCTCGCCGATCGGCACACCGGGCACGAAGGGCTTGTTGCCGCGCGAGCCGAAGGTGACGAGCCGGTCGCCGGGGCTGACCTTGGCCTTGCCGTTGAGCATCTGGACGGACAGGGCGCGGTCGCCCTGGCCGGTGGCGAAGCCCAGTTCACCGGTCTTCTCCAGCCGGGTGCCGACGGTGAAGTCGGGGTCGTTGGCGAGGACTACGGTGGCGGTGTCGGGGCCGACGGTGCTGACCCGGCCGACGAGCCCGTCCCCGTTGAGGACGGTCATGTCGCGTTCGATGCCGTCCTTGGTGCCGGCGTCGATGGTGACGGTCCAGGAGAAGCCCTGGGCCGCTCCTATGGCGATGACCTCGGCGCCCTTGATGCCGTACTGTCCGGCGCCGGCCCGCTTGAGCATCTCGTCGAGCTCGTGGATGCGGCTGCGGGTCTGGTCCTCGCTGCCCAGCTTGGCCTTCAGCGCCGCGTTCTCGCGCTCCAGCGTGGCGATGCGGTTGTGGCGCTCGCCGGAGTCCCTTACCGCCCCTATGGCGTTGGCGACCGGATCGACCGCGGTCGCCACACCTTCCTCGACCGGGCCGAAGACCGCTGCGGCGGCCTGCCGGGCACCGTCGACCGGCGACTCCTCGCCTGCCCTGATGTCCACCGTGATCAACGCGAACGCGATGGCGATCAGAAGCACCAGGAGCAGCCGGCTTTCTCGTGTGTCCCTCACGTGCGGCGGCCGTGCCTTCCTCGTCGGATTTCTCTTTTGCCTGTATATCAACGATCCGCCGCACGGGCCCGGTAGCACCCGTACGGCGGATCCTTGTGTTCCGCATGGCCCCTCCGGCAGGGAGGGGCATCTGTCAGCGACGGGGCTGGGCGTCCAGGACCTGCTGGAGGGCCTCGAACTCCTCGACGCACTTGCCGGAGCCGAGCGCGACGGAGTCGAGGGGGTCCTCCGCGATGTGGATCGGCATGCCGGTCTCCCGGCGCAGCCGCTCGTCGAGGCCGCGCAGCAGGGCGCCGCCGCCGGTCAGGACGATGCCGCGGTCCATGATGTCGCCGGAGAGCTCCGGCGGGCACTTGTCGAGCGTGGTCTTGACCGCGTCGACGATGGCGTTGACCGGCTCCTCGATGGCCTTGCGCACCTCGGCGGCCGAGATGACGACCGTCTTGGGCAGGCCGGAGACCAGGTCGCGACCGCGGATCTCGGTGTGCTCGTCCTTGTCGAGGTCGTAGGCCGACCCGATGGTGATCTTGATCTGCTCGGCCGTGCGCTCACCCAGGAGGAGCGAGTACTCCTTCTTGATGTGCTGGATGATCGCGTTGTCGAGCTCGTCGCCGGCCACCCGGATGGACTGTGCCGTGACGATTCCGCCGAGGGAGATGACGGCGACCTCGGTGGTGCCGCCGCCGATGTCCACGACCATGTTGCCGGTGGCCTCGTGGACGGGCAGGCCCGAGCCGATGGCGGCGGCCATGGGCTCTTCGATGATGTGCACCTGGCGGGCGCCGGCCTGCGTGGACGCCTCGATGACGGCGCGTCGCTCCACTCCCGTGATGCCGGAGGGAACGCAGACCACCACGCGCGGGCGAGCCAGGTAGCGGCGCTTGTGGATCTTGAGGATGAAGTACCGGAGCATGCGCTCGGTGATCTCGAAGTCGGCGATCACGCCGTCCTTGAGGGGCCGTACGGCGACGATGTTGCCGGGCGTGCGCCCGATCATCTTCTTCGCCTCCGAGCCGACCGCCAGGATGCCACCGGTGTTCGTGTTGATGGCGACCACGGACGGCTCGTTCAGGACGATCCCCCGGCCCCTCACGTACACCAGCGTGTTGGCGGTCCCGAGGTCGATCGCCATGTCACGGCCGATGAACGACATTTTGTTCCCCTTGTTCCCCATGAGGAGCGTCTGGCCTTCCAGTTGATAGCGGCTGCTGTCAGGTCGGCGAGGTGGGTGTGTGGGTGGAGGCCCCATCGTAGTGCCGCAAGTACGAAGACCGCGCGACGGGACTCCGGCAATCCCGCCGGAATGGATACCCGCCCCCTCAGTGGTGACGACGTGTCCTGCCCAGGCGTTCCCGCTTCTGCCCGGAAATACCGGAGGGCGACCGAAATTACTTCGGTCGCCCCAGGTCATGAGCGCTATTCGGCTGATGTTCCGTCAGGAAAGCGTGCTCAGAGCGCCGGGAAGAACAGCTTCAGCTCACGCTCGGCGGACTCCTCGGAGTCCGAGGCGTGGATCAGGTTCTCACGCGTGATCGTGCCGAAATCACCCCGAATGGAGCCCGGCGCTGCGGCGATCGGGTCAGTGGGGCCGGCCAGCTGGCGGACACCCTCGATCACCCGCTCACCTTCGACCACCAGGGCGACGATCGGGCCGCTCGCCATGAAGCCCATGAGGGGCTCGTAGAACGGCTTGCCCTTGTGCTCGCCGTAGTGCGCCTCCAGGGTCTCCTGGTCCAGCGTACGCAGCTCCAGTGCGGGGATGGTCCAGCCGGCCTTCCGCTCGATGCGGCCGATGATCTCGCCGACCAGACCACGACGGACGGCGTCGGGCTTGAGCAGGACGAGGGTGCGCTGGGTCATGTTGCGGCTCCTTGCGGCAAACGGGTGCGGTAGGGCGAATCTACAGGGCCGATCCGGTGACCCGTCACGCAGCGTCAGGCGCCGCGGGCGCCCCCTGCGCCTCCTGGGCGGCCGCCCAGCGCGCCTTGATCGTGTCGATCTTGCGTCCGTAGTGCACGGAGCACCACCACAGTCCGGCGAACACCGCGCCAAGGAAGAACATCGTCGGCACGACGAACCCGCTGAGGACCAGGCCGATCTGCAGGGCCCAGCCCAGCTGCACGGCCCCGGGACGCGCCAGCATCCCGCACAGCAGCACCGACAGCAGCATGGTGACCCCGCACACCGTCCAGACCGCGGCCTGGGTCAGATCGGGGTCCTTCATCGCCACCAGCCCCGCGAAGCCGATCACGAAGAACTCGCCGATCAGCGTGCTCGCACACAGCGTGCGCATCCCTCAGCCCCTCTTCAGCAGCAGGCGGGCCTCGCCCACCGTGATCACGGAACCAGTCACCAGGACCCCGGCCCCACCGTATTCGGCCTCTTCCTCCGCCAGGGTGATCGCCGCCTCCAGGGCGTCGTCCAGCCGCGGCTCCACCTGCACCCGGTCCGCGCCGAAGACCTCGACCGCGACGGCCGCCAGCTCGTCCGCGCCCAGCGCCCGGTGGCTGGAGTTCTCCGTCACCACCACCTCCGCGAAGATCGGCTCGAAGGCCTCCAGCACCCCGCGGACGTCCTTGCCCTCGCTCGCGGCCATGACCCCGATCAGCCGGCTGAAGCCGAAGGACTCGGTGACCGCCTCCGCGGTGGCCACCGCGCCCGCCGGGTTGTGCGCCGCGTCCAGGACCACCGTCGGGCTGCGCCGCACGACCTCCATGCGGCCCGGCGAGGACACCGAGGCGAAGGCCTTGCGCACGGTGTCCACGTCCAGGACCCGGGCGTGCTCCTGGCCGATCCCGAAGAAGGCCTCGACGGCGGCCAGCGCCACCGCCGCGTTGTGCGCCATGTGCGCGCCGTACAGCGGCAGGAAGATGCCGTCGTACTCGCCGCCCACACCGCGCAGCGTCAGCTGCTGGCCGCCGACCGCGACCTCGCGCGAGACGACGCCGAACTCCATGCCCTCGCGGGCCACCGTGGCGTCCACCTCGACGGCCTTCTTCAGCAGCACCTGCGCCGCGTCCACCGGCTGCTGGGCCAGGATCACGGTCGCGTCCTGCTTGACGATGCCGCCCTTCTCCACGGCGATCTCACCGGGCGTGGAGCCGAGCCGGTCGGTGTGGTCCAGGCTGATCGGGGTGACCACGGCGACGGACGCGTCGATGACGTTGGTCGCGTCCCAGCTGCCGCCCATGCCGACCTCGACCACGGCCACGTCCACCGGGGCGTCCGCGAAGGCCGCGTAGGCCATTCCGGTGAGCACCTCGAAGAAGGACAGCCGGTACTCCTCGGAGGCGTCGACCATCTCCACGTACGGCTTGATGTCGTGGTACGTCTCGACGAACCGCTCGGCGGTGATCGGCGCCCCGTCGAGGCTGATCCGCTCGGTGATCGACTGCACGTGCGGGCTGGTGTAGCGCCCGGTGCGCAGCTCGAAGGCGTTCAGCAGGGCCTCGATCATGCGGGCCGTGCTCGTCTTGCCGTTGGTGCCGGTGACGTGGATGGACGGGTACGCGCGCTGCGGCTCGCCCAGCACGTCCATCAGCGCCGCGATCCGCGACACCGAGGGCTCCAGCTTGGTCTCGCCCCAGCGGGTGGCGAGCTCCTGCTCCACCCCCAGCAGCGCCTTGGCGACCTCCGGGTCGACGGGCCTGGCGGGTACCGGGTCGCCCTGCGGCGATCCGGCCTGGGCGCGCAGGGTGCGGCTACCGGCCTCGATCACCGCCAGGTCGGGGTCGCGGTCGGACTCTTCCGCCACGATCTGGTCGAACTCGTCGAAGGTACCGGCGAGGTCGTCGTTGTCGTCGCGGTCGTGGCTCTCGGGCTGCTGGTCACTCACAGGGCCAGTCTACGGACGGGGACCCGGGGGACTTTCGGCCCGGCCGTTTCGGGACCTCCGGCGGCCGGAGCGACCGGATCGTTATGCAAGCCTTGCGGCGGGAGATAGGGGAATAAATGCCGCAGGCCAGCAGCAACAAGACAGCATCCAGTCGCGACATAGGGATCGACCTGGGCACCGCCAACACCCTCGTCTACGCACGGGGGCACGGAATCGTCCTCAATGAGCCGTCCGTGGTCGCCGTGAAGGCGGGCACCACCACCGCCCTGGCCGTCGGTACGGACGCCAAGGAGACCATCGGCCGCACCCCCGGCTCCATCACCGCGATCCGCCCGCTCAGAGGCGGCGTGATCTGCGACTACGAGGCCGCGGAGGAGATGATCCGGCACTTCGTCCGCAAGGCCGTACCGGGCCGGCGGCCCCGCACCCGGATGGTGATCTGCGTCCCCTCCGGCGTCACCCCGGTCGAGCGGCGGGCGATCGTCCAGGCGTCCACCCGGGCCGGAGCCAAGGTCGTACACCTGATCGAGGAGCCGATGGCCGCGGCCATCGGCGCCGGGCTGCCCGTGGCCGAACCCCGCGGCTCCATGGTCGTGGACATCGGCGGCGGCACCTCCGAGGTCGCCGTCATCTCCCTGGGCGGCATCGTCACGTCCAGGTCGCTGCGCGTCGGCGGGGACCGGCTCGACGCGGCCGTCATGGACCACGTACGCAAGGAACACGGACTGCTCATCGGGGAGCGCACCGCCGAGGACGTCAAGCTCGGCATCGGATCGGCCTGGCCGGTCCCGGACCGGCCGGAGCTGGAGACGCGCACCTTCACCGTGCGCGGCCGCGAGAAGGTCGGCGGCATGCCGAAGACGCTCGTGCTGAGCGCCAAGGGCGTGCGGGCCGCCCTCGACGAGCCCGTCGAGGCGATCATCGGCGCCGTGCGCACCACCCTGGAGGAGTGCCCGCCGGAGCTGTCCGGTGACGTGATGGAGCACGGCATCGTGCTGACCGGCGGCGGCGCGCTGCTGCCCGGCCTGGACCTGCGGATGGCTTCCGCCACGGGCATCCCGGTCTTCGTCGCGGACAACCCGCTGGACTGCGTGGCGCTGGGCTCCGGCCGGTGCGTGGAGGACCTGGACACCCTGGGCGGCCTGCCGGCCCCGGCGCGGGGCTGAGGACGTGTCCGCAAAGTCCCGCCTGCCCCGCCCGCCCTTCGGGCGGCCGGCGCTACTTTGCGGACACGTCCTCAGCCCCGCGGGAGGGTGGCGACGACCTCGTACGAGTCCCGCGTGCGCGTCGCCGTCAGGGTCCCGCCCAGGCTGCGTACGCGCTCGGACATGCTCGCCGTGCCCGAGCCCGCCGAGACGGGGGCCCGGCCCGGGGTCCGGGCCGGCAGCGCGTTGCTGACCGCTATCCGCAGCCGGGGGCCGTCCGCCGTGATCGACACGTCGATGGTCTCCCCGTGCGCGTGCTTGGCGGCATTGGTCAGGCACTCCTGCACCACCCGGTAGACCGCCGCCTGCCGCAGCGGGGAGAGCCCGTGCACGTCCTGGTCCATGGCGAGCCGGACGGGCGAACCGGCCCGCCCGCTCTCTTCGGCGAGCGCCGGCAGCCCGTCCACGCCCGGGGTCGAGGCCCGCTCCCCGCGCTGCACGATGATCTCGTTGAGCACCCGATGGGCCCGGCGCGCGGTGTCGGCGAGCTCCTCGAAGTCCGGCCCGTACGCCGTCTCGCGCGCCCGCATCGACAGCACCTCGGAGCGGACCGTGAGCAGGGTCAGCTCGCGCCCGACGAAGTCGTGGACGTCGCGGGCCACGGAGGTGCGCTCCTGCTGGACGGCGTGGAGCACGGCGGACTCGGCCCGCCGGGCCGTCAGCTCCCCCACCAGGTCGTGCCGGTAGGCGGCGATGCCCACCGCGGAGGCGAGCACCCCGATGGGCACGACCACGCTGAGGAACCCGCTGAGGGTCTGCCCCGCGGGCTCGGGCCAGCCCGGCAGGACGAACATGACCAGCGCGAAGGCGACGTAGCCGAGCGTGGCGAGGATCCCGGCCCGGCGCCCGCGGTAGCGGCCGACCGAGTAGAGGGCGAACTGGATCAGGGTGAGCTCGTGCAGCCACCCGATGAAGAGCAGCGCGGCCAGGTACGAGATCCAGGGCTGCCGGCGGCGCACCAGCAGGGTGGTGCAGCCGAGGGCGAGGACGACGACGGCGGTGGGCCCGGTCAGCGAGTTGTCGGCGGCGGCGAGACCCGGGAGGTCGAGGGCCATCAGGCCGAGGCAGCCGAGCGCGGTGAGCACGTCCACGGCCCGCGGCGACCCGGCCCAGCTCTCGGTGAGCCGGCGGCCGGAAGCCACCAGCCGGTCGAAGGCCGGGACGACGGGCTTGACGCGCATGCCCTCCATCATCCGTGGTCAGCGCTTCGGTTCGGATCACCCAGAACCGAAAAGTGAGTGATTTAGGGCACTTCGGACAGCCGTCCGCCGTGACACCGACCCGCGCACGGGGAAGGGATACGGCGAAGGCCCCCGCGTCGACCGACGGCGCGGGGGCCTTCTCCTGTGCGTGCGTACCGGCTGCTAGGCGGCCGGCAGGCCGTCCAGCTGCGCCTGGAGCCGGGCGATGTCCGCCTCGGCCTTGGCGAGCCGGCCCTTGATCTTGTCCACGACGTTGTCCGGGGCCTTGGCGATGAACGCCTCGTTCCCGAGCTTCGCCTCGGCCTGCTGCTTCTCCTTCTCCGCGGCGCCCAGGTCCTTCGTCAGGCGCTTGCGCTCGGCCGCCACGTCGATGGTGCCCGACAGGTCGAGCGCGACGGTGCCGCCGGCGACCGGGAGGGTCGCGGTGGCGCTGAAGGAGTCACCCTCCGGCTGGAGGCGCAGCAGCTGCCGGATGGCCGCCTCGTGCGCGCCCAGCGCGGTGGCGCCCAGCTCCAGACGGGCCGGAACCTTCTGGCCGTCCTGCAGCCCCTGCTCCTTGCGGAACCGGCGGACCTCGGTGATCACCGACTGGACGGAAGCGATCTCCGCCTCGGCGGCCTCGTCGCGGAAGCCGCTGTCCTTCGGCCAGTCGGCGATGACGAGGGACTCACCGCCGGTCAGCGTGGTCCACAGCGTCTCGGTGACGAAGGGGACGACCGGGTGCAGCAGCCGCAGCATGACGTCGACGACCTCGCCGAGGACGCGGCCGGAGACCTTGGCCTGCTCGCCGCCCGCGAAGAAGGTGGTCTTGGACAGCTCGACGTACCAGTCGAAGACCTCGTCCCACGCGAAGTGGTAGAGCGCCTCGCTGAGCTTCGAGAACTGGTAGTCCTCGTAGTACGCATCGACCTGCGCGACCGTCTTGTTCAGCCGGGACAGGATCCAGCGGTCGGTGGCCGACAGCCGCTCGACGGGCGGCAGCTCGCCCTCGATCGTGGCGCCGTTCATCATCGCGAAACGCGTGGCGTTCCAGATCTTGTTGGCGAACTTGCTGGAAGCCTGGACCCAGTCCTCGCCGATCGGGACGTCGATACCCGGGTTGGCGCCGCGGGCCAGGGTGAAGCGGACCGCGTCGGAACCGTACTTGTCCATCCAGTCCAGCGGGTTGACCACGTTGCCGAAGGACTTCGACATCTTCTTGCCGCGCTCGTCACGGACCATGCCGTGCAGGGCGATGGTGTGGAACGGCGGAGTGCCGTCCATCGCGTACAGGCCGAACATCATCATCCGGGCGACCCAGAAGAAGAGGATGTCGTAGCCGGTGACCAGGACGGCGTTCGGGTAGAACTTCGCCAGGCTGTCGGTCTGCTGCGGCCAGCCGAGCGTGGAGAACGGCCACAGGCCCGAGGAGAACCAGGTGTCCAGGACGTCGGTGTCCTGGGTCCAGCCCTCGCCGGTGGGCGGCTGCTCGTCCGGTCCGACGCAGACGACCTCGCCGTTCGGGCCGTACCAGACCGGGATGCGGTGACCCCACCACAGCTGGCGCGAGATGCACCAGTCGTGGAGGTTGTCGACCCAGTCGAAGTACCGCTTCTCCATCTCCTGCGGGTGGATCTTGACCTCGCCGTTGCGGACCGCGTCACCGGCGGCCTTGGCGAGCGGGCCGACCTTGACCCACCACTGCATCGACAGACGCGGCTCGATGGTGGTCTTGCAGCGCGAGCAGTGGCCGACGGAGTGCGTGTACGGGCGCTTCTCGGCGACGATCCGGCCCTCGGCGCGCAGCGCGCCGACGATGGCGGAGCGGGCCTCCAGCCGGTCCAGGCCCTGGAAGGGGCCGTGGACGGTGATGATCGCGTGCTCGTCCATGACGGCGAGGTTGGGCAGGTTGTGGCGCTGGCCGATCTCGAAGTCGTTCGGGTCGTGCGCCGGGGTCACCTTGACGGCGCCGGTGCCGAACTCCGGGTCGACGTGCTCGTCCGCAACGACCGGGATGCGGCGGCCGGTGAGCGGCAGCTCGATCTCGGTGCCGACGAGGTGCTTGTAGCGCTCGTCCTCGGGGTGGACGGCGACGGCCGTGTCACCCAGCATCGTCTCGGCGCGGGTGGTCGCGACGACGATGGACGCGTCGCCCTCGCCGTAGCGGATCGAGACGAGCTCGCCCTCGTCGTCCTGGTACTCGACCTCGATGTCGGAGATCGCGGTCAGGCAGCGGGGGCACCAGTTGATGATGCGCTCGGCGCGGTAGATCAGCTCGTCGTCGTAGAGCTTCTTGAAGATGGTCTGGACGGCCTCGGAGAGGCCCTCGTCCATGGTGAAGCGCTCACGGGACCAGGCGACGCCGTCGCCGAGGCGGCGCATCTGGCCCGAGATCTGACCGCCGGACTCGCCCTTCCACTGCCAGACGCGCTCGACGAAGGCCTCCCGGCCGAGGTCGTGGCGGGACTTGCCCTCCTTGGCGAGCTCGCGCTCGACGACGTTCTGGGTGGCGATGCCGGCGTGGTCCATGCCGGGCTGCCACAGCGTCTCGTAGCCCTGCATGCGCTTGCGGCGGGTGAGGGCGTCGATCAGCGTGTGCTCGAAGGCGTGGCCCAGGTGCAGGCTGCCGGTGACGTTGGGCGGCGGAATGACGATCGCGTACGGAGGCTTCTCGCTCTTGGCGTCCGCCTCGAAGTAACCGCGCTCTACCCAGCGCTCGTAGAGCTTCCCTTCTACCTCGGCCGGCGCGTACGTGGTCGGCAGTTCGGAGGTGGGGCTGCTGGGTGTCTGCGTGTTCTCGGTCACGGAGCACAGTTTAGAGCGGTAACAGTCCAGTCATGAAACCGGTATTCCCGGGGCCCGGCGCCCTTCCCGCGCCTGGCTTCCGTCAGGATGTGTGAAACGTATAAGCAACCTCATTGGGGGACGCGGGATGAGCTACAACCAGCCAGGGCCGTACGAGCAGCAGCCCCAGCAGCCGGGACCGTACGGCCAGCAGCCCCCACCGCCGCCGGGTCCGTACGGTCAGCCCGCCCCCCAGCCCAACCCGTACGGCCAGCCCGCGGCCCCGCAGCCGGGCTACGGCTACCCGCAGCAGCCGGGCGTCCCCCCGCAGGGCTACCCCCAGCAGCCCCCGACGCCGGCGTACGGCTACCCGCAGCAGCAGGCCCCGTACGGCGGCCAGCCCCCGAAGAAGTCCAAGGCCGGGGTGATCATCGCCGTGGTCGTCGCGGTCGCGGTCGTCGCGGGCGCCGGCTGGTACTTCACGAAGGGCGGCGGCGCGGGCGGCGCCATCGCGGCCGACACCAAGGGCTACAAGCTGGTCGCCCCGGAGTCGGTGGACGACTTCAAGAAGGACCCGAAGTACAAGGAGAAGCCCTTCACCGACAAGGACAAGAAGGAAGCCGAGGCGGTCGGCGTCAAGAACGCGACCCAGGTGGGCATGACCTACCAGTCCGGCGACCCGAGCAACCCGCTGGCCGGGAAGCTCCTCAACTTCTCGGGCGTCTACGGCGAGATCGCGGACCCGGAGAAGGCGGTGGACGCGTACTTCGCCCTGGCCAAGCTGCAGAGCGCCAAGGACGACAAGAGCACGGTCGACCTCATCGGGAGCCCCAAGACGATGAGCCCGGCCAACTTCAAGGGCGCCGTGCTGAAGTGCCAGGAAGCCAAGCTCACCTCGAAGGACACGACGACGAAGGGGCCGAAGGAGTTCACGATCCCGATCTGCATCTGGGGTGACTACAGCACCCTGAGCTCGGTCACCTCCATGGAGCTGGCCTCGATGCTCTCCGGCAAGTCGGGTTACACCCAGGAGCAGACCGCGGAGCTCGCCGCGAAGCTCTACAACACCGCCCGCGTCAAGAAGTAGCGGCACAGCAGGACATGCAGAAGGGGCGCCCCCGGCCGGGGGCGCCCTTCTGCTTGCTGCTCTGCGGGCTACGCGGACTTCTCGTGCGGGCCCTGGTCCTTCGGGACGATCCGGGGGACCAGCGTCGGGTTGACGTTGGAGCGGACCACGTCCGAGGTGATGACCACGCGGGCCACGTCCTTGCGGGACGGGACCTCGTACATCACCGACATCAGGACCTCTTCCATGATGGCGCGCAGGCCGCGCGCGCCCGTCTGGCGGAGGATCGCCTGGTCCGCGATGGCCTCCAGCGCCTCGCGCTCGAAGTCCAGCTCGACACCGTCGAGTTCGAACAGCCGCTGGTACTGCTTCACCAGCGCGTTACGCGGCTCGATCAGGATCTGGAGCAGGGCCTCACGGTCCAGGTTGTGCACGGAGGTCAGCACGGGGAGGCGGCCGATGAACTCGGGGATCATCCCGAACTTCACCAGGTCCTCCGGCATGACCTCCTGGAACTGGTCACTGGCCTCGATCTCGCGCTTCGAGCGGATCGTCGCCCCGAAGCCGATGCCCTTGGCACCCGCACGCGACTCGATGATCTTCTCCAGGCCGGCGAAGGCGCCGCCCACGATGAAGAGCACGTTCGTCGTGTCGATCTGGATGAACTCCTGGTGCGGGTGCTTCCGGCCGCCCTGCGGCGGTACGGAGGCGGTCGTGCCTTCCAGGATCTTCAGGAGGGCCTGCTGCACGCCCTCGCCGCTCACGTCGCGCGTGATCGACGGGTTCTCGCTCTTGCGGGCCACCTTGTCGATCTCGTCGATGTAGATGATCCCGGTCTCGGCCTTCTTGACGTCGTAGTCGGCGGCCTGGATCAGCTTCAGCAGGATGTTCTCGACGTCCTCGCCGACGTACCCGGCCTCCGTCAGCGCCGTCGCGTCGGCGATGGCGAAGGGGACGTTCAGCATGCGGGCGAGGGTCTGCGCGAGCAGCGTCTTGCCCGAGCCCGTGGGGCCCAGCAGCAGGATGTTGGACTTGGCGAGCTCGATCGCGTCGTCCCGGCCCTGCGCGCCGCCGTTCTCGCCGGCCTGCACCCGCTTGTAGTGGTTGTAGACCGCTACCGAGAGCGCCTTCTTCGCCGGCTCCTGGCCGACGACGTAGCTCTCCAGGAACTCGTAGATCTCACGGGGCTTGGGGAGTTCCTCCCACCGGACCTCGGAGGTCTCCGCGAGCTCCTCTTCGATGATCTCGTTGCAGAGGTCGATGCACTCGTCGCAGATGTACACACCGGGTCCTGCGATGAGCTTCTTCACCTGCTTCTGGCTCTTTCCGCAGAACGAGCACTTGAGCAGATCGCCGCCGTCACCGATGCGTGCCACGAGGTGCTTCCCCTTCGCCTGGGAGACGCCTGGTTCAGCGCTCCTGGTGCCTCATATCCGACGGTACCTTGCCGGGGGCCCCGTGCGGGGCCCCCTTGACGTGGTTCACATCGCCGAATCCGACGACGTGCTCACGCCAACTGGTGGCAAGGATCAGGCCTTGCTGCTCTTACGGGTGGAGACGATCTGGTCGATCAGCCCGTATGCGAGCGCGTCCTCGGCCGTGAGGATCTTGTCGCGCTCGATGTCGTCGCGGATCTTCTCGATCGGCGTCGTCGAGTGCTTGGCCAGCATGGTCTCCAGCTGGTCACGCATGCGCAGGATCTCGTTGGCCGCGATCTCCAGGTCGGAGAGCTGCTCGCGGCCGGTGCCACCGGAGGGCTGGTGGATCAGCACGCGGGCGTTCGGCAGGGCCATGCGCTTGCCGGGGGTACCGGCGGCCAGCAGGACCGCGGCGGCGGACGCCGCCTGGCCCATGCAGACCGTCTGGATGTCCGGCTTCACGAACTGCATCGTGTCGTAGATCGCCGTCAGCGCGGTGAAGGAGCCACCGGGGCTGTTGATGTAGATGGAGATGTCGCGGTCCGGGTCCATCGACTCCAGGCACAGCAGCTGCGCCATGACGTCGTTGGCGGACGCGTCGTCGATCTGCACGCCGAGGAAGATCACGCGCTCCTCGAAGAGCTTCGCGTACGGGTCGTACTCGCGCACGCCCTGCGAGGTGCGCTCGACGAAGCGCGGGATGACGTAGCGGTTGTCCACCTGCGGGCCGGTGTAGAGGCCGCTCGCGGAGAGGTTGTTCTGCATCTGGGTGTTCACCATCCTGGTGGCGTTCTGCGGGCTGTCGGCTGACGGGTACTGACGGTGGGGCCTGGATCAGGCCCCGGTGCCGCCGCCGCCCGGCGCGTTGGACGCGGCCGAGATGATCTCGTCGATGAGGCCGTAGTCCTTGGCCTCCTCGGCCGTGAACCAGCGGTCACGGTCACCGTCGCGGATGATCGCCTCGACGGTCTGGCCCGAGTGGAACGCGGTGATCTCGGCCATCCGCTGCTTGGTGCGCAGCAGGTACTGGGCCTGGATCTTGATGTCCGACGCGGTGCCACCGATACCGGCGGAGCCCTGGTGCATCAGGATGTCGGTGTTCGGCAGGGCGAAGCGCTTGCCCTTGGCGCCACCGGTGAGCAGGAACTGCCCCATCGAGGCCGCCATGCCCATACCGATGGTGACGACGTCGTTCGGGATGAACTGCATGGTGTCGTAGACGGCCATACCGGCCGTCACGGAGCCACCGGGGCTGTTGATGTAGAGGTAGATGTCCTTCTCCGGCTCGGCGGCCAGGAGCAGGAGCTGCGCGGTGATCTTGTTGGCGATGTCGTCGTCGACCTGCTGGCCGAGGAAGATGATGCGCTCGCCGAGCAGCCGGTTGTAGACATGGTCGCCGAGGCCGCCACCGATGGACGGCTCACCCGCGGCGTAAGGCTTCAGATTCGTCACGTATCCACCTGCTCGTCTCCGACGGCCATGTGCCGTCTCAGCGTCTCGTTCTGGGGTCCGGTCCGGCCGGAGCGGACGGGTCCGCCGGCGCCCGGGTACTCACGTGCCCTCGTATTCATGGACCCTAACGCGCAGGTAGGACAACGCCATCCCGCTTCCCGAACTGTTCGCTCGGAGCGCAAGCTCCCGGGGCCTTCCGGGCACCATGCCGAAGGGCCCGGACACGGCTGTGTCCGGGCCCTTCGGGGCACTGCTCAGTGGGCTTCGCCCGGGGTGTTACTTGGCCTCGTCGGCCTTGACCTCGTCGTCACCGTCGACGGCGGCCTCGACGGTCTCGGCGGCCGTCTCGACCTCGTCCTCGTCGTCGGACAGGTCCACGACGTCACCGTTGGTGTCGACGACCTTGGCGGCCTCGACGACGACCGCGAGGGCCTTGCCGCGGGCGACCTCGCCGACCAGCATCGGAACCTGGCCACCCTCGACGACCGCCTGGGCGAACTGGTCGGGGGACATGCCGGAGGACTGGGCACGGCGCATGAGGTGCTCGGTGAGCTCCTCCTGGTTGACGCCCAGCTTCTCCTTGTTGACCAGCGCGTCGAGGACGAACTGGGTCTTGATGCCCTTGATCGCCTGCTCGGAGGTCTCGGCGTCGAACTCCTCGACCGTCTTGCCCTGGAACTCCAGGTACTTCTCGATGGTCAGACCCATCTGGCCGAGCTGGTGGTGCTCCAGGTTGTGCTTGCGGGTCTGGACCTCGTCCGCGAGGAGCTTCTCGGGGATCGGGACCTCGACGAGCTCCAGCAGCTTCTCCAGGACGCGCTCCTGGGCCTGCGTGGCCTGGTCGTACTGCTTCATGTTCTCGAGGCGCTTGCGGCTGTCCGCCTTGAGGTCCTCGATGGTGTCGAACTCGCTCGCCAGCTGCGCGAACTCGTCGTCCAGCGCCGGGAGCTCCTTGGCGGAGACCTTGGTGACCTTGACGGTGACCTCGGCATCCTTGCCCTCGGCGGAGCCGCCCTTCAGCTGCGAGGTGAAGGTGGCCTCGCCGCCGGCCTCCAGGCCGGTGACGGCCTCGTCGATGCCCTCGAGGAGCTCGCCCGAGCCGATGGTGTAGGAGACGTCGGAGGCGACGCCGTCGGGCAGCACCTCGCCGTCGACCTTGGCCTCGAGGTCGATGGTGACGACGTCACCCTCGGCGGCGGCGCGCTCGACGTCCGTGGTGGACGCGAAGCGGCCGCGCAGCTGCTCGACGGACTTCTCGACGTCCTCGTCCGAGACCTCGATGGCGTCGACCTCGACCTCGATGCCGGAGAAGTCCGGGATCTCGATCTCGGGACGGACGTCGACCTCGGCGGTGAAGGCGAGGACCTCGCCGTCCTTCAGCTCGGTGATGTCCACGTCGGGCTGGCCCAGCGGGTTCAGGTCGGCCTCGTTGACGGCCTCGGTGTAGAACTTCGGGAGCGCGTCGTTGACGGCCTCCTCCAGCACCGCACCGCGGCCGAAGCGCTGGTCGATGACGCGGGCCGGGATCTTGCCCTTGCGGAAGCCCTTCACCGTGACCTGCTGGTTGATCTTCTTGTACGCCGCGTCGAGGCTGTCCTTGAGCTCCTCGAAGGGCACCTCAACAGTGAGCCGAACCCGAGTCGGGTTCAGGGTCTCCACGGCGCTCTTCACGGTTCGGTCTCCTTGTGGCTGACTGCTGGGGATTCTGCCGTCGCGCTGTGATTCAGCGGTTCAGCGGACTTCGGCCCGGTACATCAGACACACGGGCACGCAGCTTGCATAGTAACCGCAAGCGGCAATCAGCCCACAACGCGATCTTGTGGAGACACTGCTGATGGTCGGGGTGGCCGGATTCGAACCGACGACCTTCCGCTCCCAAAGCGGACGCGCTACCAAGCTGCGCCACACCCCGTCGGTGCGACACGTAGGGTACATGCCTGGAGACACTCTGATGCGCGGGGTTTCCCGAGGCATTTCGGGCGGACCTCCGCCACGGCGCCGAATGTGGTGTGCACCCACCGGGAGCGACCCGCTAGGATGCTGTCCGTGCCAAGGTCTCCGGACCTGCGGCGCGCGCGTTGCGGGTGTAGCTCAATGGTAGAGCACTAGTCTTCCAAACTAGCTACGCGGGTTCGATTCCCGTCACCCGCTCAGAAGTACGAAGGGCCAGGTCAGAGGAGGTTTCCTCGACCTGGCCCTTCGTCATTCCCAGGGCCGTGATCAGCTCCGCGTGCCCCCTGCGTGCCCCTTGGGCGGTGGATTTTCCTTCGTGCCCTTGGTGGCCTTTCGGCCCTTCTTCACCAGCCCGCTCAGCGCGTCGGCGATCAGCCGGTCCCGATCGGCGCTCGCGTGCTGGTAGATCAGTGCGGCACGGGCGGTGCTGTGGCCCATACGCGTCATCAACTCCCGTGTGCTGGCGCCCGTTGACGCGGCGAGCGTGTTGCCCGTGTGCCGAAGATCATGAAAGTGCAGCCCCTTGATCCCCGCCTCGCGGCACGCCTTGTGCCAGATCAGATTGAAGTGGTTCCGGCGCGGGGTCGCCCCTTTGGCCCCGACGAAGACACGCCCATCGGCGCCGACCTCGGCGTACCGCTTCAGGTGCTCGTGGAGGTCCGGGAGGATCACGCCAGGAATGGAGACCGTCCTCTTGCCCGCGGCACTCTTCGGCGCCTTGATCTCTCGCTGCCCGTTGCTCAGCTCGGCGACGGCCCGCCGGACGCGTACGGTCCTGTCCTCCAGGTCCACGTCCCGCCGGTGCAGGCCGATCAGCTCGCCCCAGCGCAGCCCGAGGAATCCGGCCATCAGTACGAGGGTGCGGTAGCGCGGCTGGATCGCCTCGGCCAGCGCGTAGACCTCCTTGACCGTGGCGGTCGGACGTTCCGGGGTGTGCACGGAGCTCGCGCCCTTGACCTGGCAGGGGTTCCGCCGGATCAGCTCGTCGGACACGGCCGTCCCCAGGATGGCGCGCAGCAGGGCGTAGGCCTTGGCGACAGTCGTGGGCCCGGTGCCGGCGGCGAGCTTGTCGGCACGCCAGCTACGTACGAGGGGCGGCGAGATCTCCGCCAGGTTGACGGCGCCGAGGACCGGCTCCAGGTGGTGCTTGAGGAGCGAGCTGTAGAGCTGCCGCGTGGTGCTGGTCAGCTCGCGCTCTTTGATCCAGGCGACGGCGTACAGGCCGAAGGCGACCTTCCCTGCGTCCGGGTCGTGCCAATCACCTTTACGCATCTCGGTCTGTTTGTCGGCGAGCCAGTCGTCCGCGTCCCGCTTCGTACGGAACGTCTCGGGCGCGGGGCGGAGCTGCCCGTCCGGGCCGAGGTATCGGGCCTGATACCGGCCGGACGGCAGCTTGCGGACCCGGCCGAACGGGCGGCGCTTCCCGGCCATCAGGCAGCCACCCCCAGACGGCGACGGCGCGGCTCGACGGTGTGGGCGTCGATGTAGGCCCGGACAGCACTCTCGGGGATGCGCACGTGTCGGCCCACCTTCACGTAGGTGATCCGCCGTTCCTCGACGAGCCGTCGGGGGAACCGCACGGTGGTGCCGAGCAGTTCGGCGACCTGGACGACGCTGAGGTAGCGCTCATTCATGCTGCTCTCCTTGCAGGGCTTCGCGGGCGGTCTGGCGGTTCAGCTGAATGTCGCGGGCGATGGTGGCGGTGAGTACCGACTCCCCCGGGCTGTGTCCGTGGCCGGCGTACTGCCAGGAGGCGAGGACGAGCACGGTGTCCGGCTCGACGTCGTCCAGGCCGCGGGCTTCGCGTTCCTGGGCGGCGCGGTAGTCGGCGCGTGTCTGACGCAGGGCGGTGAGGGTGGTCGAGTACTGACGGGACTTGGTGGAGAAGTGGCCCCGGAAGCCGAGCATGTGCGACCAGGCGGCGAGGCGCCGGTCCGGGTAGACCGGATCGAGATCAAGGCAGGCCCCGATCAGGCGGGCGGTGTGGTCTGGGACGTCGAGGAGGACCAGGGCCTCGCGGTTGCCGATGCGCCGATCGAGGGTGCCGGTGTTCTCGGCGGCCTTGGTCGCGTACTTGGCCACATACGAGGCGACGGCCTGTTCGGTGATGTCGGAGCGGTCCCCGAAAGCCTTGATCGGCCTTACGTCGAGCTGCCTCCCCCATCGGAAGGTGCGGGCGGGCTGGTCGGCGGCGGACGGGACGGACACCGAGGTGTAGGCGTGGGCGACGGCCGCGCGGATCGAGCGGTCGAGGAGTTCGGTGCTGGCCCATGAGGGTGGCGGGGAGGCAGGGCCGGCGGGACCGTCGATGCGGATGACCGCGTGAAGGTGGATGGCGCCGCGCTTCTGGAACTCGGCGACCTTGCCGTAGGAGATACGGGCTTCCTCCCTCAGTTCGCATTGGGTCAGTCCGGCATACGCGGCGATCTCGCGGCGGAGCCGGGTGGTGAAGCGCTGCCAGAGCTGTCCGGCGTGGTTGTTGAACAGGACGGCGGCGACGTAGTCGTACGTGGCCGGGTCGAGGGCGGTACCCAGTTCGGCCGCGTCCTCCTGATGGTGCTGGCCGCAGCGGCACGAACGGCCGGCCGGCCGGTTATGCACCGGACCGAAGGAGGGAGCGGTGAGGGTCGCGAAGACGCGGGGGTGTTCGCGGACGGTGGCGGGGATGGCGCGGCGGTCGTCTCCGGCGAGCCCGGCCCGGATCAGGTGGTACGTGTCTCCGGAGTATGTCCAGGCGCAGGCGGGGCAGCGGGAGGCGCGGCGGTTGCCGCAGGCGATGCGGAGACGGGCGCCGGGTTCGTTCTCGGTGGAGTAGCGGTGCAGGACCTCACCCGAGGTCTTGTCCTTGGCGACCGTCCAGCCGGTGATGTGGATCGGGTCGGAGCAGCCACCGGTACGGCGGATCTGGTCTTCCCAGCGGGCGTAACCGGGAGCCCCGGCCACCTTCAGCATGTCGCCGATGAGGCGGGCGTCCAGCTCCGCGAGGGACGCGGGGTTGGTCACGCAGCCACCGCCCCTGAGCCCGGGGTGAACACCGTGAAGACCGTCAGAGTGATCCGACCGAGTGGTGCCGTGAAGTGCAGTTTCCTGTCGCCTTTGAGTTCGACGAACCGCACGTCGTCGGCATCGGTGTGCGTCGCCATCCGCCAGGCTTCGAGATCGGCCGGGCCGTCGAGGAGGACGCTTGCCTCGGTCGGACTGATCTGGCTGGTGGTGATGTAGGCGCCGGGCAGGTTCGGGTGGAGTTCGGCCAGCTGGGCGAGGGCCGCGAACACGGTGGCCTGCGCGGTCAGCGGGTTGGTCATGTCGATGTCGGTCAGCATGGTGGTCACCGCCCGGCCGAGATGATGACGATCCGGCGGCTGTGGCGCTTGCCGGTGCCGTGGCAGGCCGGGCAGTGGGCGGTGATGGTGCGCAGGGCGCCGGTGCGGTTACGGCCGCCGAGGGTGACGGCGACAGAGGCATAGCCGTCACAGCTCGCGCAGAACTGTCCCGACTCGTTCTGAGTCATGCTGGTGGTTCCTTCCGGATGTGTTGGTTCGGGCAGGAGCAAGGCACCGGGACGGCGGAAACTTGGCGGTTGAGGCCGTCCCGGGGCCGGTCAACGGCTCTTGAACTCCTGGCGCAGGGCGCGGACGAGGAAGAGCAGGACGACGCTGCTGACAGACAGCGCGACCGCAGTGACGGCGACGGCCAGGAGCAGCGAGACGGCAATGGAGGCCAGGGCGAGCACTCCGGCGACTCCGCCCGCGGCGAGGGCGAGCGCGGTGCCGGGCGAGTTCTGGACGAGGCCACCGAGGGCGGTCGGTGCCTTGGCCGGGACCGGGGCGGAAAGGGACTGTTCGGCGGGGGCTGCCGGGATCGGGCGGATGGTCGCCGGCGTGTAGGTGTCGGGGCGGGGGTACTGGGGCTTGAACACGGCCGTTCTCCTTCCGGTGCGGGCTACTTGTTGATGGCGGTGTCGATGGCGGGGGCGAGGAAGCTGTCGGCGAGGAGGAAGCCGCCGAGGAGGATCACGGCGACGAGCCACCAGGGCGGGCGGATGAGCTTGATGCCGAGGGCGCCGACGACGATGAGGGCGAGCCAGAGCGGGACGTCCATGGCGTTGGCCTTTCGGGTCAGCTGACGCGGCAGCGGTGGGTGCGGGCGGCGAGCTGGGCGGCGGTCGAGGTGCCGTAGTCGGAGGACCAGCCGCAGTCGGCGGTGGTGCAGACGGCGGCGTCCTTGGTGCGGCCGTGGCGGTCGCGGTAGGTGCCGATCTGGACGGGGCCGATCTTCATGAGCGAGCGGAAGTTGATCCGGGCGGGCATGGCGGTCTCCTGTCAGGTGAGCTGGGCAGCAATGGCCTCGGCCAGTGGGGGCGGGACGCCGAGCCGGGCGCGCAGGGTCTCGGTGTCGATCTCCGAGCCGGTGCGGGTGCGGTGGTCGATGGCGATCTTCTGGGCGTGTGCGACGAGGGCGGGCGGTGCCGTGACGGTCGGCGCGGGTGCGGGGGCGGGCAGGGCGGGGAGCGAGGCGGCCTGTACGCCGGGTTCTGTCTCCCGCTCGACGACCGGGAGCGACTCCGCGACGGGCTCAGGTGCGGGATCCGGCGTGCTGGGCGACGTAGGGCGGTGGACCAGAAGGGTTCCGCCGAGGAAGGCGAGCGCGGGCCATCCGGCGACGAGGATGCGGAGCCAGTCCGGCACGTCGCCCAGGTCGAGAAGGCCGGCGGTGGCGACGTTCGCGCCGAGCGAGGCCGCGAGGGCGACGGCGAACCACGACCAGGCCGAACGCGAAGGTTCGCCCGCGTCCCGCAGGGTGCGTAGGCGGTGCCAGGCGGCGACGAGGAGCAGGTCCACGCTGACCGGGTAGGCCCAGGCCTTCCAGCCGTCCTGTCCGGCGGCTTCCGCGAGGTCGTGCAGGTGGGCGAAGGAGAGGGCTCCGGCGATGACGGCCTGGACGAGGACGGCGTCCGGGCGGACCAGGCGGGTCATGGCCTTCACCTCCTTTCAGGCATGGGGTGGGTAGGGACCTGGCGCGATGAGGTCGCGCCGACCGGGTTGGGCCAAGTGCTTAGAAGGCACCTGCTGCAGCGGCCGTGGGCTGGACCTTGCCGATGAGGACGCGGACCGGGAGCGGGGGCCGGAAGGGGTCCAGCTCCGGGATGCTCGGGGTGCGGTGCGCGTGGGCGTTACAGGTGTCTGCGGCCTGACGGAGCGTGGTGTGCGGGGCCCGGATGCGGGACCAGCCGCCGGAGGAGTCACCAGCCACGGCGGTGCCGGGGCGTTCCTTGTTGATCTGGACGGCGGCGAGGACGGCGTCCGGGGAGATGTCCCCGAAGGCCATGTTCGCCGAGGTCTCGTCGTTGACGCGGTGGGCGGTACGGCCGGTGAGCTGGGCGCGGAGCATGGTGATGCCCTTGCCTAGTTCGGAGCCGAAGCGCTGTCCGCAGATTTCCAGGTGGATGCCGGCGGCACGGCCGAGCTGTGCGAGGCGCACCAGGTCGGTGATGATCTGGTCCCGCCGGGCCTCCTCGGCCTTATTGGCGGCGAGGGCCAGCTCCGCGACCTCGTCCACCAGGAGCACGACGGGTACGGGGCGAAGGTGCGCGGGAAGGTCCCAGATGTCGGCGGTGATCTCGGCATCTGGCAGGGAGCCGCTGATGCGCTGCTCGGCCCGGATCACCTGGTAGACGCGCCCCATGTACTGGACGAGCGCGGCCAGCAGGTCAGCTGCGGCGGCCGGGTTGTCCGCCAGGGCGGTGAACCGTGCTGCCAGCGGCAAGAGTTCCACGCCGTTCTTGCAATCGATGCCGACGAGCGCCACGTTCTGCGAGGCCAACTCGGCGACAAGCGTGCGCTGATAGACGGACTTCCCTGACTTGGTGGCGCCGACATTCAGGGCGTGCGGGACCTGCCGGTAGTCCCGGTGATGGACTTCCCCGTCCTCACGCAGGGCCACTGGGACTCGGAGCACCTCAGCGGGCCCGGGCACCGGCATGCGCACGCGCTTGAGTACGTCGTATCCGGTCATCCGCAGCTCGACGACCCCGGACCGGACCTCGCGGGAGACGACGTTGTGCAGGGCAAAGGAGTGCCGTAGCCGGTCCGAGGAGGCGGAGAAGTCGAACGCATCCTGTCCGGGCCGGAGTTTCAGCCTCAGGACCAAGCCGGTTGTGGTGGGCCGCAGTCGAAGGATGCGCGGCGAGCGGGCCTCGGGGACGGGGCGGTTGGTGACCCGGGCGATTGCCAGACGCCAGCGGGCGGGCGGGACGGTGAGCCCGCAGGCATCCATCACCGAGCGGTAGCGGATCAGGACGCGGATCGTCGCGAAGGTGACCCCGAAGGTCATCCAGTACCAGGTGGGCCTCAGCCAGCGCAGAACGAGCGCGATGACCAGGACCGCGAGCAGCGTGACCCATAAGGCGGTCATGCTCAGCCTGCCTTGGCCAGCGAGGTGACGGCCACCGCGCGGAAGCTGATCCCGTGGCGCTTCTGGCCGTTGAACTCGTTCTCCCACGGCCGGGCCACGAGACCGGTCAGCGCGACCGGGGTACCCGTGGCCAGCTCACCGGAGATGCCGGGCTCGGCCACCGTCACCGGGATGACCTCGGCGTTGCCGTTCATCACGAACAGGACGTCCACCGTCATGAGGTTGTCGCCGGTGTCGCCGTCCATGGCGATCTGACCGGTCTTCTTGTCCCGCATCTTCAGCTGCGGGGGCTGGGCGACCATCACGGTCGCGCCGGTGGTATCGACGGGGATCTGGCGCACAGAAAATCACTCCTCTATAGAGGTCCAACTCCGTCACTCATGTATAGGAGTGACATGAAGAAGAGTGCCTCACTCCTATACATGAGTCAACCCGCCGCGAAGAGAAACTCGCAGCGGGCTGTGGGGAGTTGAGCGGGCGTCAGTCGCGCGCAGGGATCCGGTACTCGAAGACGAACTGGTCAGCGGCCATGAGGGTGTCGCAGACCTCCACCACGCGACCTTCTTCGGTGACAGCGTTGCGCAGCAGGTGCACCACCGGGGCGCCGGGGGTCAGCGACAGCTCGGTGGCTTCGGCCTTGGCGGCCGGCCGGGCCTGGAGCGTCTCCACGTACTCGGCAAAGACGTGACCGTGATCCTCCAGCCGGGCGTAGATGCCGCCAGGGCCGGGGTTCTCAGAGAACAGCTCAGGGATGTCCTTCACCACGTCCCACGGCAGGTACGAGCTGGCCGTCTCCACAGGCGTCCCGTCTCGGAAGTAGAGCCGCCGCCGGGCCAGCACCTGAGTCCCCACGGTGACACCGAGCCGCTGCGCGATCTCCTCCGGCGCCTCCATGGGCCCGATGAACAGCACGCTCACCTTGGCCTCGGCTCCGGACTGCGCGGACTCGGCGAGGTACGCCGCCCGTCCTTCCTGCCGATGCGTACGCCGGAAGCGGTCCGAGGACCGGTGCCGTACAGGCGGCCGGGCCTTCACCATCGACCCCTTGCCGTGGCGGGTCTCCACAAGCCCGCTGGCCCGCACCTCCACCATGGCCTTACGGATCGTTCCGCCGGCAACGCCGTAGCGCTCAACCAACTCGGACTCACTCGGCACCATGTCGCCGGCCTTCAATGCGCCGGCCCGGATCTGCTGAACGATGTCGTCAGCGATCTGCACGTAGCGCGGCACAGCCCCTCGGCCACCTCCTACTGCGGTTCCCATAGTCCTTCTCTTCCTCCTATGCTCCTGTACATGAGTACGGGTTCCCCGCAGGCCAAGTCAACGCCACTGCACTCCGTGTCCGTCGCCGGGGCAGTACTGCGCGAGGACGGCCGACTTCTGGCTATCCGCCGGGCGGACAATGGCACTTGGGAGCTCCCGGGCGGAGTCCTCGAACTCGCCGAATCCCCGGAGGCCGGCGTCCGCCGCGAGGTCCTGGAGGAGACAGGCATCCAGGTCGAGGTGGACGAGCTCACCGGGGTCTACAAGAACACCACGCGCGGCATCGTCGCCCTGGTCTTCCGCTGCACCCCGAAGGGCGGCACCGAGCGCACCTCGGAGGAATCGACCGCGGTCGCCTGGCTCACCCCGGAAGAGGTGTCCGCCCAAATGTCCGAGGTCTTCGCGATCCGCCTCCTGGACGCCCTGGACGACGCGGGCCCCCACGTCCGCAGCCACGACGGCCGCCAGCTCCTCACGGCGTAAACCGAGCGGCGCGGTAAGAGTTTCCCTACTTCATCAAGGCACCCGCCGCGCACAGCGCGGCGCGCGCGGCCCGTCGCCCGGGCCTGCGCTCCTGTCTGCGCCCCGCTCCAGCCCGGCCGCCGTCCGCACGCCTGCGGCTCGGGTTGATTTGGTTGAACGCTGGGGTCAGTGAGCGTTCAGGCACGGCAACCGTCACATGGCATGCGTGGCCGGGAGCGCTGCCGACTACGGCCGGGATGGGGTTCCAAAAGACGGCCAGCGGCGAGGGAGGGGTGGCCTCTTGCGCAAGGCCGGCCGACTGCCGGGCCTGAGTTGGGCCGGGCGCCGTACCCCCGCCGTCACGGATGACGGGAGCGTGAGGCGACCGCACCACCGGAAATGGGCTGGCGGGGAGCAGCTGCTGCCGCGATGTGGTGCTGGCCGGTGTGGTCGCTCCGCGTCGGTACCGGTCTCGTTGTGGCTGATGAGCGTGTCGTTCAGCCGCCTTGTTCGATCCAACCCAGGCGGAACACGCCCAAAGCCGCGTCGCTCGTCTATACGACGGGGGAGTCGATTTCTTCGATTCCAAGATCCTTACGAGCCTCCGCCCAGAATGCAGCCCTCATCCGCAGGACGCTTGAGGCAGAGGCATCTCGCCTTCGGGCATTAGACCAGCCATCTGCCGCCTCGTTGACATTCCGCGGCGCCAGCAAAAACATCTTATATTGTTCGTCGATAAGTTGCTCGAATAGACGAGCCTGGGAGTCTCGGGCTGAACTCAGTCTGTTGATGAGTTCTAGCCTCTCGGAGTCGTCACCCCCCTCAGGTGCTTGGGGAAGGGTTTCGGCGCGAGATCCGATCTTAGAGATCTCGGCTTGCACCTCGGCCAGGTCGTCCATGACCCGCAGGAAGCCCGCATAGGCGGCCCTCTTGTCGTCAACAAGTTTCATCGTCAAATCATGAGAGCGAACTTCATCTCGGGCTTTCGCATCCTCCCTCACTAGATGCTCCCGAGTGGCCTGAGCCTCTCTATTCTGCTCCCTCAGCTGCTTCATTCCATTTCTCGCTTGCCAGAGCGCACCCAGCCCCGAACCGAGCAGGGTTCCCGCCACAGGAACGGCCACCTCCCACCACACCGCATCGCCAGCCATCGCATCCTCCATCGCTCTGCAGTTGAGGAAAGGTAGCGCGAACGAGAGGACGGCGAAATTCCCCGTAGAGGTGATTCCATTCGACAGGTTGGACGATACCGCAATCGACACCAACGAGGGTGGCCACCAGCAATGCCGAGCCGACATGCAGGGGCCATGGCGTGAGAGCGGGGTCGGCGCCTGCGCCCCCCAAAGCTGGGTGTCAAACGCGAGCGCCATCTCGGACTGTTGCAGGGCGCGGGATGGGGCTCAGCGGTGAGCAATGATGTCGACTGGCGACAGCTCAGCCGCTGGCCAGTGCCATGCGGGGGCAGTCAGTTCGCCGTGCGGCTGGGGCCAGTCGGCTCCATGGCTTCACCCGGCTCCGCGTGGACCCCGTCAAGCAATACCGGGGGACAATCGATCACATTGCGGCCCAGTACCTGAGCGCGTCGCCAACCAGCGCGCGCAGCTCAACCTCCGCCCGGATGGGATGCCGGCCAAATCCGCCGCCCCTCCTCCTCCGGATCTAAAGAATGAAAATTCACCTAAATGATTGAGTCGTCGACTTTCTCATACTCACCGGTTCGAGGAAGTAGCGGTTGCGGCGGCGCCCACCTAAGCGGAGCATTGAATCAGGGGCAGAAAGCGGGCATATAGCATGGAGCTCAATTATGACCACTAAGAAGAATAAGTCCGTATGGCTTCGTTTCTTGTTGCCAGGGGCACTAATCGTCGGCGCGCTTCTTGTTGTTCTCGTGCACCTCGCTTTTCATTCGAAAGATGAATGGCACGGGGAGCTTCTAGGTTCCCTCGGAGAAGCGTTGTTCATAGCTGGCCTACTCGGATATTGCGTGGATGGCGTACTCAAGACAGCCCTTGTGAAAGACGTAGCGGGACTGGTCATGAAGACACTGTGGGGCACCAATGCCCCGCAGGAATACGTAGAAAAGCTGCGCGACTCGATCGGATCCATCGATCGAATGAGCTCAAAGGTGGAGATTGGCATAGAACTCTCCTGGTATGACCCGGGAGAAATCCTGAAGGCTAGATGCACCACGCGGAGCATTAAGCACAACATCTCCAGAGACAGCTGGGGCGCCTCCGCCCCCTGGCTGGGACATACCATCGACGGGGTGCCGAGCAGCGAAATTGAGGACTTCGAGATCACCGTCACCGAACCTGCAATCGAAGATCGGGTAGCGGTGGACCATAGGGAGAGTTGGAACGCCGAGCAGCTCCGGCCGTTCGTGCAGATTAAAGAAGATGGCAGCGCCACGATCCGAGAGGATCTCATCTCAGCTAGCAGCCTTCCAGAGGTCCCGCCCGCCGGAACGTGCGAATCCAGATTGGTTGGCACAACATATCATCGCGCTATTGGAGATCAGCCTCTCATCTTGAGCGTCCCCGCACTCTCAGTTGCGATTAAAATAGGCGGCCCGGCTCTCAAAGATCTGGATTTTCGTGCACGCATAGGAGCAGACGAACTCTCATTGGTGCCCGCAGGAGAATCCCTGAAGGGCAAGCACGGGTTCGCGCACGCAGGAATCGCCGTATGGCTGGAGTGGTGCCCGATGAGTGAATCCGCCCGGGCGCCTACCAATGGTGGGGTGCCCCAGGCCCGCATGGAACACCCCGAGGCGACAACAGGGCATCAGTAATCCGGACATCGACGTCTGACATCAACGGCGATGGATGTCGGCACCCCGCCGATCACACCCGTGGCACCACTGTTCACGCCCCAGACTGGAGCAATAGGAAGCCGAGCGAGCGTACAAAGCAGTTGTCGCCGACCGCATGACAGAACGGCAGGGTCGCGGCCTACTTGTGGACCGGCGAGACGTGACAGTCCGCTCCTAGGCTCTCAACCTGCTGTCACACCTGAGACGCACGGGGCCTCCGGAGCCGTGTGCCGCCAGAGCGGCCCCTGACTGAGTCTGGGGCCGCTCCGTTGTTTCGCGCGAGCTGTTGCTAGCTGAGGCCTGCTGGCTGTCCTTCGTGGACGGAGTGGGCTGGGCGTGTGAGGCGGTGGCCGCGGCTGGTGGCTACGCGGACTGCGTTCCGGAGAGCGCCGGTCAGGTCCGTTGCCAGTAGGCGGAGTTCCTCCGAATCCGAGTCCGCGTCGGCGAGCACTTCTACGGCGTGGGCCAGGAGCTCGGATCCCAATCCGAGCTGGATCTCTTCGGTGTTGTCGGCCAGGCGGGACAGGTAGCTGGTGGGGGTGTCGGCGCTCAGGTAGCAGGGCTTGTCGTCGGGGCCCGACCATGGGAGGAGGCGGAGTTCGTTGCTCTCGGTCATGCCTTCGAGCTCCTCTCCTCGGTCACGAAGCGGGTGGTGAAGAGTGCGTCTGCTCTGTCGCCGGGGAGGACCAGGAGGGCTGCCTCGACCACGCGGCCGGCGGCGTCGGTCGCCACGCGGGTGAGTGAGAGGACCGCCAGGGAGGGGCTGATTCGGAGGGTCGTTGCCTCCTCCTGGGTCGGGAGGCGGGCGCTGACGCGCTCCTGGACCTCAGCCAGCGGTGGGCGGAGGTCTGCCAGGCGCACTGCTATCTGCTCGGGCAAGGGCGGGGCGGCTGGCGAGGAGACCGGCGCGAGGTCGAGGGGGACGTAGATGTGGGCCAGGCTGTACGGCGTCTTCCCCTCGTGAGCTGTGAAGAGGACTTCGGTCAGGGTGCTGCCGGGTGGCACGTTCAGCACGGCGGTCAGATGGCTGGGTGCCTCGATGTTCGTGGTGCGGGCAGTCATACGTAAGGGCACGGAGAAGGTGGTCCAGGTCGGTGCCCCACCGGTGTACGTGATCCTGCGGAGGGGGCGGCAGACGAAGTTGCCGTTGCCGTGGATCTTCTCGACCAGGCCTTCACTCTGGAGGAGTGCGAGGGCGCTTCGCAGGGTGGACGTGCTAACCGTGTAGCGGGTGGCGAGTTGGGTCTCCGAGGGGAGGCGTTCGCCGGGTTTGAAGTGGCCCGATGAGATCTGGTGGCGTAGGTCGTCGGCGATGGTGTGACGGCGGGAAGGCACGGGGCGGGTCACCACTTCCTCATCATCCGGAGGGCGATGAGGCGGCTTCGAGCGTGCATCGTCAGCACCTCACCCGACTCGAAGAACAGCCGTTTGGCGCCGGCGGGCAGTTGGACGAGGTCGGCCACGCGGCACGGTTGGCCGCCGATCTGGATGACGTCGCCGCGGCGCACGCTGACCGAAGTGATCTCGATGTTGGCGGCGAGGGCGCCGCTGGGAGCCCAGCCGCTCATTGGTTCACCTGCCGCGGGGCCGGTGCAGGGCCCGGGGTGTGGCAGGGGCAGTCGCAGGCCTCGTAAATCACGGGGACGCCTACGGGTGCGGCAGCAGGGGACGACTGGGCGCACTCGGGGTGCGTGCCGATCGCGCACGAGCTCGATCGGTAGGTGGTCCTCGTTGGCGTCGCGGGTGGGGGTGCGGGGAGGTGTCGCCCACTGGTGCGGGCGGTGGTTGGGCCCATACGGTTGTGCACGCTGATCAGCTCCTATCGCTGATGGCCGGGTCCCCGGACGTCGCCCGTCGCGGGGACCGCTTCGTTTACGGCGGCCCAGAGGGTGCGGCCGGTCAAGCTGCTGGCGAGGAGCCCGAATCGGTCGGCCTCCGCCACGACTTCCAGGACCTCCCGCCACGATTCGGCGGGCAGCGCTTCCGGTACCTCCGCCTCGATCGACGTGTACGTGGTGTGCAGCTCCACACGCGTGGCCAGCCCGAGGGCCGACAACCGGGCGGCGAGGTCCTCGGCCCTTGCTTCCGAAGCGGGCACAGAGGGCCTCCGTCGCCGATTGAACACGTTGAGTGAAGCTAGTTAACTAGATTAGAGCTAGTGGACTAGATTTTCCACATGCCTGAGCAGCCGCCTTATCTCCGCATCGCCGACGTCCTGCGGCAGCGGATCGCGGAGCATGTGTGGACGGCCGGCGATCGGCTCCCCTCTCGCACCCAGATCGCCGAGGAGTGTGGCGTCGGCGAGAACGTGGTTCGCCGGGCGCAGGAGCTTCTGATCTCCCAGGGAGTACTGGAGGGTCGCGCGGGGTCGGGCACGTACGTCGCCGAGCCTCGTCGGCGTGTGCGGGTCGTTCGGTCCTCGGCTCGTGAGCAGCCCGGTGGTTCTCCGTTCCGGGCGGACATGCAGGCCCTGGGCAAGCAGGGCAACTGGGAGAGCCGGACGGAAGCGAAGGTGCCCGCTCCGGCCGAGATCGCGGCGCGGCTCGGAGTCGCCGAGGGCGACCCGTGTGTGCGTACGGTTTATGAGTTCCTCGCCGATGGGCGGCCGGTGCAGCTGTCTACGAGTTGGGAGCCGTACGAGCTCACCGCGGGCACGCTCGTCGTCCTGCCGGAAGGTGGACCGCACGCCGGCGTTGGCGTCGTGAACCGGATGGCCGAGGTCGGGATCACCGTCAGCCATGCTGTGGAGCAGCCGGAGCCTCGGCAGGCCAGCGCCGAGGAGGCGTCGCTCCTCGGGATCCAGAAGGCCTCTCTGGTCACCCACATCCGGCGGACGTACTACAGCGACCAAGGACGGCCCGTGGAGACGGCGGACATCGTCATCCCCACCTCGCTATGCGAGATCGTGTACGAGGTCCCGATCAGTCGCTAGCCCGGCTGCGCGGCGTGGCGAGCGGGACCCAACGCCCCAGACCCCGACCAAGGCAGAGGGTCGCTCGGTCGCCGCACACTAGCGTGACGCCATGTGAGGAACCCCGGATCATGGCGCTGAGTCAGCGGGGCCAAGCGCGGCCCCACGTACCCAGCCGAAAGGCCGCGGGCGGGGAGCACGGATGAGAGTGCGGGAACCGGTAGGTTCGCGACCGGTCAGGGTGGATCCACGTACGCGATCTTCCGTGCTCTAGTCGTGCGAGAGCCTCGTACGGCCCCTGGTCATGCTCGACCCAGCCCGGCCAGGTCACCGACCAAGGCTGTTCCGCCGCCCGTACGGCTCGCCCAGGGTGCACGGCAGAGCTGCGAATGCCACGCTCTCCGTGAACTGATCGATGCCGCAGCGCCAGGAGCTGAGGGACTCATGAACGACAACGTTACGACGCTCGTGGTGGCGTTCATCGGAATCGTAGGCTCAATGTCCGTGGCGGTGCTGGGTATGAGGCAGTCGAAGGCGACAGCCGACGCGGCGGTGCAACAGGCCCGAGAGTCTGCTGGTGGACCTGTCTTCGAGTCGGCTAGCCAGCGCAATGCCGAGTTTCAGAATGCCAGGCGCCAGCTGTACGGGGCAGTCTGGGAGGCGCTGATCGCCTACTCGCGCGCCGAGGAGGGCGATCAGGGTCAGGCTCGCGCTGTCTTGCTTAATGCCGTACGAAAGGCGCAAATCGTCGCACACGATCCCTTGCGCAAGAAGCTCAACAACCTCGCCAATACCAATGACCCCAAGGCCTTCGCCGACAACGATGGCAACGACCTAGTGCAAGCAATGAACGAAGACTCGCGGAAAAACTGACACATCCCCCGAACGGGCGGCGGCGTCACGGCCGCTGACGGCCATCGCGTGTCTTCCGCGTGCCCGGTCGGGCAGCGAGGGACGGGGAGCGGCGGGGAACAGCAGCGAGAAGGCCGGGAACGTGCAGGTCAGCGAGTCAGCTGGTCGGGGTGGGTGCGCGTACGCGATCTTCCAAACTAGCTACGCGGGTTCGATTCCCGTCACCCGCTCTGAAGGCGAAAGGGCCAGGTCAGAGGATGTTTCCTCGACCTGGCCCTTCGTCATTCCCGGGGCCCGATCAGGCCACTGCGCGCGGCAGCACGCGCTTCGGCGCGCCCGGAGAAGGTCAGAGTTTGATGTTCGCGATCATCGTCGCGAGGGAGTTCAGGAAGCGGTTCACGTCGTCCGCGATCGAGCTGGACGCGAGGAAGAAACCGAAGAGCGCCGCGACGATGGCGGGGCCCGTCTTGATGTGGTTGCCACGGATCAGCACCACCAGGATGACCGCCAACAGAACCACCACTGACAGCGAAATGGCCACTACTGATCACACCTTCGGTCGTCCCCTGGTCGGCCCGGGGCGCACGGCCTGGCACACCCCCACATGGACCATCCTCCCACCAACGGGCCCCGGCTATACGCCCCGTGACGAATAGCCGTGGTTCCGTTTCCGCCAACCACACGTGCGACAGGAATATTTCGGGCGCGGGGCACGAGTCACGGGGTGGCGAGGCCGAGGAGGGAACGGATATTCGCATACTTTGCGGACAGCCTCTCGCGCGTGGGACCGTCCAGCACGGAGAGGCGTACGGGGTCCGCGTTGTGCGCGAGGTCGGCTTCCTTGATCAGCAGGGCGCCCGGGGTGGCCAGGATGCGGGCCGCGTACTGCTCGACCGGTTCGTCCGGGCGTTTGGTGACCGCGAGGACCATGTCCTTCACCGTCTGCGGGAGGGCCGCCGAATCCAGCCAGGTGAGGCTGAGGGCCTCGTCCTCGATGGCGTCGTGGAGCCAGGCCGCCGCCTGCTGTTCGGCGCTGCCGCCGCGCAGCCGCACGCCCTCGGCCACGGCCGCGAGGTGTTCGGCGTACGGCCGGCCGGCCTTGTCGGTCTGGCCCTCGTGCGCGCTGCGCGCCAGGGACTCGACCTCGATCAGAGTCAGGGGGCTGTTCGTCATGCGATCTCCCTTGCTGCCGCGCCGAGGGCCTCCGCTGCCCGGCGTACGTCCGCCTGCGTGGTACGCCAGTTGGAGAACGCGGCGCGCAGGGCGGCGGTTCCCTCGTAGACGGTGGGAGTGACGAACACCTCGGCGGCCACCGCCTCCCGCAGGGCGGCGAGGCGCTCCGGGGCGGGGGCGTCGGCGAGGGTGAAGCAGACGACGTTCAGGCGGACCGGGGCGAGGAGGGTGAAGGCGGGGTCCTCCTCCAGGGCGGCGCCCAGCGCGCGGGCGCAGGCGATGTCGCGTTCGACGATCTCCCGGTGGCCCTGGCGGCCGTACGCGCGGAGCGTGAACCAGGCGGCGAGGGCGCGCAGCCGGTGGGAGTTCTCGGGGGTGAGGTGGACGAGGTCGGGGTGGTCGCCGAGGGGGCCGAGGTAGGCGGCGGAGTTCTGGAAGACGCGGGCCTGCAGGTCGCGCCGGCGGGTGAACTGGACGGCGCTGTCGTAGGGGACGTTGAGCCATTTGTGCAGGTCGACGCAGACGGAGTCGGAGGCGTCGAGGCCGTCGGCGAGGTGCGCGTGCTCCGGGGAGAGGGCGGCGAAGGCTCCGAACGCGGCGTCGGTGTGGAGCCAGAAGTCGTGGCGCTCGCGCAGGGCTTCGATCGCCCGGAGGTCGTCGAAGTCGACGGTGTTGACGGTGCCCGCGTTGGCGACGACCACGGCCGGTCCGGGCGTGTCGACCAGTGCCCGCTCCAGGGCGGCGGGGTCGACGGCCTCGCGGCCGGGCAGAGTGGGCACCCGGACCAGGGAGTTGCGGCCGAGGCCCAGGACCGAGAGGGCCTTGGCGATCGAGGAGTGCGGGGCGCTGGAGAGCACGCGGACCGGGCCGAGGGCCGCCGCGCCGTCCTCGGCCGGGGAGACGCCGAGGCGTTCGCCGAGCCATTCGCGGGCGATGGCGAGGCCGGTGGTGTTGGACATGGTGGCGCCGGAGACGAAGGTGCCGGAGTGGGCGGCGGTCAGGCCGAAGAGGTCGCGGAGCCAGCCGACGGTCTCGCGTTCGAGGTCCTGGCCACCGCCGTCGAGGACGGAGTTGGAGTTCTGGTCGTGGACGGCGGTGAGCCAGTCCCCGGCGAGGGCGGCGGGGGTGGCGCCTCCCGTGACGAAGCCGAGGTAGCGCGGTCCCGCAGAGGCCGACAACCGGGGCTCCCAGCGGTCGCGGAAGGCGGCGAGCGCGGCGTCCGTGCCGGTGGCGTGCTCCGGGAGGGGCTCGGGGTCGTGCGGCCTTCCGGCGGGCGGTACGACGGGACGCGCGTCCAGGGTGGCGAGCGCGTCGGCGGCGGCGCCGCGGGTGGCGTCGAGGAGTTCGGGGAGCCGGGCCAGGTCGGCGGCGAGCGTGCGGTCCATGGGGGCACGTTAGGCGCGGCGGGGGCCGAGGGGGCGGGCCAATCCGGGCCGAGTGGCCCGCCCCGGCCCCGCCCCGGCCCCGCCCCGGCCCCGCGGCCGGCCGTCGTAGGCTCGACGGATGATCGCGAAGCGGTGGGTGCGGGGCGTCGTCGGGGGCGCGGTGGCGGCGGGGGTGCTGGCCGGGGCTGCGGGGTGTGAGACGCCGCCGGCGCCGAAGGCCGCGCCGGGGCCGACGGCGCCGACCGGGGCGCCGAGGAAGACCCCGAGCCGGAGCCCGACTCCGCCGAGCCCGACTCCGACTCCCACTGCGGCTGCGCCCGCGAGTCCGGGAGCGCCCGAACCGGCCCCGGAGCCGTGCCCCGAGGGCGGGGTCCGGCTCGTCGAGGGGTCCGGGGACGCCGTGATGGGGCTGCGGCTGGAGGGCTACCGGCTGGTCAACTGCGGTACGGACGAGTACGTGCTGGAGGGCTATCCGCAGGTGCGGCTGCTCGACAAGCAGGACCAGCTGCTGGAGGTGGCGATCGGGCACGGCTCGGCACCCATCACCTCCGAGGTGCCGGCCGTGGACGCCCCACCGGAGCGGGTGACGCTGGCGCCGGGGCAGACCGCGTCGATGGCGCTGCTGTGGCGCGACCGGATCACCGACGTGACCGTGCCGCCGGTGGAGGGCTGGGCGCTGGAGGTGACGCCGAAGCCGGGCGCGCCGCGGCTGGGCCTGCGCCTGACCCGGCCCGTTGACCTCGGGAACACCGGGCAGCTGGGGGTCGGCCCCTGGAAGCGGTGACCCTGCGACCCGGCGACCGTCGCGGATCAGCGGATCGGTTGATCAGGCGGCTGCTCCCGTGTACGCCCGGGCCGGGGCGGTGAGTGCGGTCATCCGGGCCGCGACGGCCGCCGCGGAGCTGCGCGGCAGCCGGTCCGCGATCAGGCCGTCGGCGAGGAAGAGCACCTGGTCGGCGTGGGCGGCGGCGGCCGGGTCGTGGGTGACCATGACGACGGTGGCGCGCAGGGAGTCGACGGCGTCCCGGAGCAGCCCGAGGACCTCCGCCGCGGTGGTGGTGTCGAGCGCGCCGGTGGGTTCGTCGGCGAAGACCACGTCGGGCCGGGTGACGAGGGCCCGGGCGATGGCCACGCGCTGCTGCTGGCCGCCGGAGAGCTCGGCCGGGCGGCGGCCGCCCTTGCCCTCCAGGCCGACACGGGCGAGCAGCTCGGCGGCGTAGGGCCGGCCCTCGTGCGCGGAGCGGCCGCCGGCGAGCCGCATCGGGAGCAGTACGTTCTGCTCGACGGTGAGGGACGGCAGCAGGTTGAAGGCCTGGAAGACGAAGCCGAGGCGGCTGCGGCGGAGTTCGGTGAGCTCGTTCTCGTTCATCGCGGTGATCTCGGTTCCGCCGAGCCGGACGGATCCCTCGGTGGGCAGGTCGAGTCCGGCGGCGCACTGCAGGAAGGTCGACTTGCCGGAGCCGGAGGGTCCCATGACGGCGGTGAAGCTGCCGCGCGGCAGGCTGAGGTCGATCCCGCGCAGCGCGTGCACGGTGGAGCCCCCGCGTCCGTAGGCCCGCCGTACGCCGCGCAGCTCGACGGCGGCCGTGGTGTCGTACCCGTCCTGCGAGGTCTGCCCGTGCTGCCGGTGCTGCCCGTGCTGCCGCTCGCTCCGTCGGAGCCTCATTGTGTGCCGCCTCTCGCCGTCCTGATCGTGGCTCCGACGCTACGGATCATGGCGGGCCGGCGGCCATGACGCCGCCCGGCGGACCGGTGGTGGGGCAAACCCCACCCCGTGGTCAGGCGGAGCGGCGGATGAGCAGCAGCGCGCGGTCGTCGTTGACGTCCTTGGCGACCTTCTCGATCAGGTGCCAGGCCGCGCCGTCCCAGCCGGCGGCGACGTAGCGGTCGGCCTCGCCGGTGAGGCGGTCGATGCCCTCGCTGATCTCCCGGTCGGAGGTCTCGACGAGGCCGTCGGTGAAGAGCATCAGGACGTCGCCGGGGCGCAGGTTGCCGCGGGCGGGGGTGAATTCGGCGCCGTCGTAGACGCCGAGGAGCGGGCCCTCGCCGGACTTCTCCTGCCAGCGGCCGGTGCCCGCCGAGAGCTGCAGGGCGGGGAGGTGGCCGGCCGAGAGGAGCTCGTAGTCGCCGGTCTCCAGGTCCAGGACGAGGTGGATGGAGGTGGCGAAGCCCTCGTCCCAGTCCTGGCGGAGCAGGTAGCCGTTGGCGGCGGGCAGGAAGCCGTGGGCGGGCAGCGCGCCGAGCAGGCCGCCGAAGGCGCCGGAGAGCAGCAGGGCCCGGGAGCCGGCCTCCATGCCCTTGCCGGAGACGTCGGTCAGGACGATCTCCAGGGTCCGGCCGCCGTTGGTGCGGGCCGCGACCACGAAGTCGCCGGAGAAGGACTGGCCGCCGGCCGGGCGCAGGGCCATCTCGCGGTGCCAGCCGCGCGGCAGGGCGGGCAGTTTGCTCTGCACGCGGATGCGTTCGCGCAGGTCGAAGAGCATGGTGCCGCCGCGCCGCCAGGGCACGCCGACGCGGCTGCGGAACTGGGCGATGACCAGGCCGAAGAACCCGCAGGCCGCGACCACCAGCACGGTGCCGGGGGTGACGCGGGCCGGGCCCTGGGTGTAGGGGCCGAGTACGAGGGCCTCGACGATGAGTGCGGCCGCGGAGGCGGCGTACAGGGCGAGGAGGCTGGCGGGGCGCAGCAGCAGGCCGCCGGCCACGATCGGCAGGACGAGCGCCGACGGCGAGAACCAGACGGGCAGCATCAGCGTGCCGCAGGCGATGGCGGGAATGGTGAGCAGGAGGCCGCCGAAGGCGAGCCAGTCGGAGGCGTCGCCGCGGAAGTAGTCGACGGCTGATTTGCGCAGGGCTGTGCGGCCCCGGTGCGACAGCATGCGCATCCGGGCCATGAGGGATTCCACGCGTGCTCCGGCCATTGCTTCGGGACCTTATCCATCCTGGCTGTGGATGCGCAGGGGTACCCCCGGACCGGGGGGCCGCAGGCGCCCGAAAACAGGTCGACTGGGCCGTAATGCCCTGCTAGGGATGGCCACATGACTCTGGAGATGCGCGCATTGAAGGCTGATGAGTGGGATGTCTGGTACGACCACCTGGAACTGGCATTCGGGGGTGTGCCCGAATCCCCCGAGGAGCGGGAGCTCTACAGGTCGCTGACGGAGGCCGACCGCTCGCTGGGCGTCTGGGACGGCGACACCTGCGTCGGAGCGGCCGGTTCGTACACCTTCCGGCTCTCCGTGCCGGGCGGGGCGGCCGTCCCGGCGGCCGGCGTCACGATGGTGGGGGTCTCCCCCACTCACCGCCGGCGCGGGGTGCTCACCTCGTTGATGCGGCGCCAGCTCGACGACATCCGGGCGGGTGACGAACCGCTCGCCGTGCTGACGGCCTCGGATCCGGCGATCTACGGGCGCTTCGGCTACGGCACGGCGACGTACGCCCTGGCGGTGGACATCGACACGACCCGCGTACGGCTGTCCGTGCCGCCGGGCACGGACGGGGTGCGGCTGCGCCTCGTGGACCCGCGGCGGGCGCTGGCCGACTGCGAGCGGGTCTACGCGGCGCTGGTCCCCACCCGGCCGGGCATGCCGGCGCGGCAGCCCGGCTGGGAGCGGCTGCCGCTGCTGGACCCGGATTCGATGCGCGGCGGCGGGTCACCGCTGAAGTGCGTGGTCGCCGAGCGGGAGGACGGAGAGGTGGTCGGGTACGCCCGCTACCGGGTCAAGCCCGACTGGGACCCGACGGGTTCGGACGGCAAGGTCGAGGTGCGCGATCTCGACGCACTGGACCCGGCGGCGTGCGCGGCGCTGTGGCGCTACTTGTTCTCGATCGACCTGACCTGGACGGTGCGGGCGCAGCGGCGGCCGGTGGACGATCCGGTGCTGCACCTGGTCAGCGACGTCCGGCGGTCGCGGCCGCGGACGCGGGACTCGCTGCACGTACGGCTGGTGGACCTGGCGGCGGCGCTGGAGGCGCGGACGTACGGGGCGCCGGCGGACGTGGTCCTGGAGGTCCGGGACGCGTTCTGTCCCTGGAACGAGGGGCGGTGGCGGCTGGTCGTGGACGCCGAGGGCGCCGCGCGCTGTACGCGGACCGCGGAGCCGGCGGACCTGGAGCTGTCGGTCCGGGAGCTGGGATCGGCGTACCTGGGCGGGATCACCCTCACCTCGCTGGCCGGGGCCGGACTGGTGCGCGAGCTGCGCCCGGGGGCGCTGACACAGGCCTCGCGCGCCTTCGCCGGGGACGTGGCGCCCTGGCTGCCGCACGGCTTCTAGAAGCGGGGCGGCGGAACGGGGCGGCGGAAGGGGGCGGCGGAAGGGGCGCCCGCGTCAGCGGGACTGGCAGCCGGGGCACCAGAAGAGGTTGCGGGCAGCGAGGCCGGCGGTGCGGATCTCGCCGCCGCAGATGTGGCAGGGCATGTTCGCCCGCCGGTAGACGTACACCTCGCCGCCGTGGTCGTCGACGCGCGGCGGCCGGCCCATGGCCTCGGGCAGGTGCTCGTCGCGGACGGTGTCGATGCGGTTGTTGCGCACGCCCTCACGCATCAGGGCGGCCAGGTCGGCCCACATGGCGTCCCACTCGCCGCGGGTGAGGTCCCGGCCCAGGCGGTACGGGTCGATGCCGTGCCGGAAGAGGACCTCGGCGCGGTAGACGTTGCCGACGCCCGCGACGATCTTCTGGTCCATGAGCAGGGCGGCGACGGTGGTGCGGGAGCGGGAGATCCGGGCCCAGGCCCGGTCGGGGTCGTCGTCGGCGCGCAGCGGGTCCGGGCCGAGCCGGTCGTGTATCGCCTTCTTCTCGCCCTCGCCGATCAGTGCGCAGGCGGTGGGGCCGCGCAGGTCGGCGTAGTGGTCCTCGTTCAGCAGGCGCAGCCGGACCGTGTCCGTGGCGGGCGGGGCGGGGGCGGGGCCGAAGCCGAGCTTGCCGAACAGGCCGAGGTGGATGTGGATCCAGGCGTCGCCGAGTTCCAGGAAGAGGTGCTTGCCGTGCGCCTCGGCGCCGTCCAGCTCCCGCCCGTCGAGCACGGCCGCGCTCTGCGCGAAGCGGCCCTGGGGGCTGCTGACGCGGACCGGCCGGCCCGCGAACCGCTCGGCGTGGTCCTGGGCGAGGCGGTGGATCGTATGCCCCTCGGGCACGGCGGAGCTCCTCGGAAAGAGAAACCGGCCGTACCACCCCCGGGAGGGGGCGGCACGGCCGGAAGCGGGATCAGCCCTGCGGGTGGTGGGCCGGGATCGGGGGGATTTCGCCGGTGGTCTCGTACGCGGAGAGCATGTCGATGCGGCGGGTGTGGCGCTCCTCGTCGGAGTACGGGGTCGCCAGGAAGGCCTCGATGAAGCTGACGGCCTCGTCCTGCGTGTGCATCCGGCCACCGACGGAGATGACGTTGGCGTTGTTGTGCTCACGGCCGAGCTGGGCGGTCTGGACGCTCCAGGCCAGGATGGCGCGGACGCCCTTGACCTTGTTCGCGGCGATCTGCTCGCCGTTGCCGGAGCCGCCGATCACGATGCCGAGGCTGTCGGCGTCGGCGGCGGTCTTCTCCGCGGCGCGCAGGCAGAACGGCGGGTAGTCGTCCACCGCGTCGTAGATGTGGGGCCCACAGTCGACGGGCTCGTGGCCGTTGTTCTTGAGCCAGTCCACCAGGTGGTTCTTGAGCTCAAAGCCGGCATGGTCGGATCCGAGGTACACGCGCATGGGACGAGTGTGGCACGAGGAGGCCCGACAGCCCGCAGCGGGTGTCGCGTAAGTCACTTCTAAAGCTCAAGTAAACCCAAAGAACGCAGATGGGACGGGGCGGGGCCGCGCCCTGGACGTTCACACCAAGGCAACGATCCGGATTGAGGTCTTCCGTCCTGCGTTCATCTCAGGTTTGAATGCCGGGGCTCGCAACCCGAGAACCTAAGGATCCGTCCATGAGCTCCACGACGACCCTTCAGAAGGAAGGCGGCCCCACCGGCAACACCGGTGACGGCCAGCCCTCCGACGGTCTGAAGGCCGGTCTCAAGAACCGCCACCTGTCCATGATCGCCATCGGCGGCGTCATCGGCGCCGGCCTCTTCGTCGGTTCCGGTGGCGGCATCGCCAAGGCCGGCCCCGCCATCCTGATCTCCTACGCGCTGGTCGGCGCGATGGTGGTCTTCGTGATGCGCATGCTGGGCGAGATGGCCGCCGCCAGCCCGAACTCGGGCTCCTTCTCGGCCTACGCCGACCGCGCGCTCGGCCGCTGGGCGGGCTTCTCCATCGGCTGGCTCTACTGGTTCTTCTGGGTCGTCGTACTCGCGGTGGAGGCCACCGCCGGTGCCGCCATCCTGGAGAGCTGGATCCCGGCCGTCCCGCAGTGGGCCTGGGCCCTGATCGTGATGGCGGTGCTGACCGCCACCAACCTCGGCTCGGTCGCCTCCTACGGTGAGTTCGAGTTCTGGTTCGCGGGCATCAAGGTCGTCGCCATCGGCGCGTTCGTGATCGTCGGCATGCTGGCCGTCTTCGGCGTGCTGCCGGGCTCGGACAACCCGGGCGCGGGCTTCGCGCACCTCACCGACGCCGGCGGGTTCTTCCCCAACGGCTACGGCGCCGTCCTCACCGGTGTGCTGATGGTCGTCTTCTCCTTCATGGGCAGCGAGATCGTCACCCTGGCGGCCGGCGAGTCGGAGGACCCCCGCAAGGCGGTCACCCGTGCCACCAACTCCGTCATCTGGCGGATCGGCGTCTTCTACCTCGGCTCGATCTTCATCGTGCTGACCCTGCTCCCGTGGAACGACAAGTCGATCACCGAGAAGGGCTCGTACGTCGCCGCCCTGGACTCGATCGGCATCGCGCACGCCGGCACGATCATGGAGGTCATCGTCCTGACCGCCGTGCTGTCCTGCCTGAACTCGGGCCTCTACACCGCCTCCCGCATGGCCTTCTCGCTCGGTGAGCGCGGCGACGCCCCCAAGGCGTTCGCCAAGGTCAACAAGAACGGTGTGCCGGTCGCCGCGATCCTGGGCTCCACGGTCTTCGGCTTCGTCGCCGTCTACTTCAACTACGCCTTCAAGGACACGGTCTTCAACTTCCTCCTCAACTCCTCGGGTGCCATCGCGCTCTTCGTCTGGCTGGTGATCTGCTTCACCCAGCTGAGGATGCGCGGGATCCTGGTCCGCGAGGCCCCGGAGAAGCTGACCGTGAAGATGTGGCTGTTCCCGTGGCTGACCTGGGCCACCGCCGCTCTGATCATGTTCGTGATCGGCTACATGTTCGTGGACGACGCCAACCGTGAGGTCGTCACCCTGTCCACCCTGGTCGCCGGCGTGGTCGTGCTCGTCGGTGTGGTCCTGGACTTCCGCCGCAAGCGGGCCCTGCAGGGCTGATCGCACGTGCACGTACGCCGGAGCCCGGCCCGCCTTCGGAAGGCGGGCCGGGCTCCGGTGCGTATCGGGGGCCGCTCAGCCGCGGCGGCCGGCCAGCTTCCAGGCGGCCGGCAGGGCGCCCATGGCCAGCGCGGCCTTGACGGCGTCGCCGAACAGGAAGGGGACCAGGCCCGCCGCGACGGCAGCACCGAGGGACATCCCGGTGGCGGCCATCAGGTACGGCACGCCCACCGCGTAGATCACGGCCGAGCCCAGCACCATCAGGCCGGCCGTGCGCAGGACCGAGCGGTCGCCGCCGCGCCGCGCGAGGGCGCCGACGACGGTGGCGGCGAGCAGCATGCCGAGCACGTAGCCGAAGGAAGCACCGCCCGCGCCGGAGGTCCCGCCCGCGAACCACGGCACGCCGGCCATGCCGACGAGGGCGTACAGCGCCAGCGAGAGGAAGCCGCGGCGGGCACCGAACGCGGTACCGACGAGCAGCGCGGCGAAGGTCTGGCCGGTGACGGGGACCGGGGAGCCGGGAACGGGAACCGCGATCTGGGCGGCCAGCCCGGTGAGCGCGGCGCCGCCGACGACGAGCGCGATGTCGCGGACGCGGCTCGCGGGCAGCAGATCGGCGAGGACGGCGCCGGGCCGGAGGGAGACGGAGGCAGTGCTCATCGGGAGGCTCCACGGGGTGGGGGTGGCAGGACGATCACCGACGCTAGTGCGCGCTCCCCCGCCGCCCCACCGCCGCCCGGGACAAAGCCGCACTCCCCGCTTTGGTGGGGAGTGCACAAACCCGATGCCCCACACCCGAGTCGGCGTGATCCTCATCACGAGGAACATCGGACACCACGTCCGTTTTGCACGAAAGACCGCCGCTCAGCGAGACTGTAGGATCCCGCCAATTCTGATGCGGGGCTCCCACCGCCACTGGGCCCGAACGAGAGTACGAGCACCCTTCATGCGTGAGCGCCTGGAAGAAGCACCTCCCTCCACGGGCGACCTGCCCGCGGAACCCCTCAGCCACAGCCTCAAGCAGCGCCACCTGACCATGCTGGGCCTCGGCGGCGTCATCGGCGCCGGGCTCTTCGTCGGCTCCGGCGCCGGTATCGGCATCGCCGGTCCCGCGATCATCTGCTCCTATCTGCTCGCGGGCGTGCTCGCGATGCTGGTGATGCGGGCGCTGGGCGAGATGTCGGCCGCGATGCCCGCCTCGGGCTCGTTCTCCGTCTACGCGGAGCGGGCGCTCGGGCGCTGGGCCGGCTTCTCGGCGGGCTGGCTGTACTGGTTCCTGCTGGTCGTGGTGCTGGCCGTGGAGGCCACCGGCGCGGCGAAGATCGCGAACGGCTGGGTGCCCTCGGTCGACCAGTGGGTCTGGGTGCTGCTCTTCATGGTGGTCTTCACCGTGAGCAACCTGGCCGCCGTGAAGAACTTCGGCGAGTTCGAGTTCTGGTTCGCGGCGCTCAAGGTCGGCGCGATCGTGCTGTTCCTGATCCTCGGCACCCTCGCGGTCTTCGGTCTGCTCCCGGACACGGAACCGGTCGGCATGGCCAACCTCACGGGCCAGGGGGGCTTCTTCCCCGAGGGCTTCGGCGGAGTGGTCGCGGGCATGCTCGCCGTCATCTTCGCCTTCGGCGGCCTGGAGGTCGTCACCATCGCCGCCGCCGAGTCGGACGACCCGGCGCGGTCGGTGTCCCGGGCGGTGCGCAGCGCGGTGTGGCGCATCCTCTTCTTCTACGTCGGCTCGATGGTGGTCATCGTGACCCTGCTGCCGTGGGGCTCGCTGAAGCCGGGCGAGAGCCCCTACGTCGCGGTGCTCGACTCGATCGGCATCCCGGCGGCCGGCCAGATCATGAACATCGTGGTGTTCGTGGCCCTGCTGTCGGCGCTGAACGCGAACCTGTACGGGTCCTCGCGCATGGTGTTCTCGCTGGCCGAGCGCCGTGAGGCGCCGCAGGCGCTGCTGAAGGTATCGGGCGGCGGGGTGCCGCGCCGGGCGGTGTTCGCGTCGGTGGCCTTCGGCTTCGTGTCGGTGGTGCTCAACCTGCTGTGGCCGGACACGATCTTCCTGTACATGCTCAACGCGGTCGGCGCGGTGCTGCTGTTCGTGTGGGCGCTGATCGCCGTCTCGCAGCTGAAGCTGCGCCGCCGGATCGAGCGGGACATGCCCGAGCGGCTGACCCTGCCGATGTGGCTGTTCCCGTACGCGACCTGGGCGGCGCTGCTCGGGATGGCGGCGGTGCTGGTCCTGATGCTGTTCGACGATTCCGCGCGGCCCCAGCTGCTGTGGTCCTCGGGCGCGGCCGCGCTGGTCCTCGCCGTGGCGGGGATCCGCGAGCTGAGGGCCCGCAAGGCCTGACGAGGGAGCCGGGGGAAGGGGCCCTCCGTGCCGCGGCACGGAGGGTCCGCTCTTCTCAGGTGCGCAGGTAGGAGGCCCCGTTGACATCGAGGACCGTGCCCGAGCTCCAGACCGCCTCGGGGGAGGCCAGGTAGAGCACGGCGGAGGCGATCTCGTCCGGGTCCGCGACGCGGCCGAAGGGGCTCTGCGCCCGGATGCCGGCGCCCTCGGGCCCCTCCAGCCGGCCGGCGACCCGCTCGGTGGCGACGAAACCGGGTGCGACGGAGGCGACGGCGATGCCGTGCGGGGCGAGGGACACGGCGAGGGACTGGCCCAGGGCGTGGACCGCGGCCTTGGTCGCGCCGTAGGCGGGGTGGTCGGGCTCGCCCCGGAAGGCACCGCGCGAGCCGATGTTGACGATGCGTCCCTCGCGTCCCGCTTCGATCATGCGGCTTGCGACGCAGTAGCTCAGATTGGCGGAGCCGAAGAGGTTCACGTCGGCGGTTCGCCGCCAGGCCTCCTGCCAGCCCTCGTACGAGGTGTCCGGCAGCGGGTGGGCGACCATGACGGCGGCGTTGTTGACCAGGACGTCCACACCGCCGAGCGCCTCCTCCGCCTCGGCCGCCAGGGCCTCGACGCGGGCCGGGTCACCGAGGTCCGCGGCGACCAGTACGTGCCCCTCCCCCTCCAGGGAGGCGAGGGTCTCCTCCGCGTCCGCCCGCCGGGCGGAGCAGTGGACGGCGACCCGGTCGCCCTGCCGGGCGAAGGCGGCCGCGATCGCCCGGCCGATCCCGCGGGAGGCGCCGGTGACGAGTACGCCCCGGCCGGTGCTGCGAAGTCCTGTCACGGTCCGGCCCATCAACTGCCCCCTCGATCCGGTACGTCCGCCGCATCCGGTGCATCCGGTGGCTGCGACGTCGCCGCGAGCGTACGGGGATGATCACGAACCGTGAAGCCGTCGTCCGAATATCGGACATCGAATGTCCGGCGATCGGACACTCGGCAGACTGGCGCAAATGAGCCAGAGCACCCTGACACCCCCTGAAGCACCGCAGACCGGCGCCGGATCACCCCTCGGCAACGGACTCAAGCAGCGCCACCTCTCGATGATCGCCCTCGGCGGTGTCATCGGCGCCGGACTGTTCGTCGGCTCCGGCGCCGGCATCGCCGCCGCAGGTCCCTCGATCGTGCTCGCGTATGCCGCGTCCGGGCTGCTCGTGATGTTCGTGATGCGGATGCTCGGCGAGATGTCCGCCGCCAATCCCGCCTCGGGCTCCTTCTCCGTGCACGCGGAGCGGGCGATCGGCCCCTGGGCCGGATTCACCGCCGGCTGGATGTTCTGGACCCTGCTCTGCGTGGGCGTGGCCATCGAGGCCATCGGCGCGGCGCACATCATGACCGGCTGGTTCCCGGGCACCCCCTCCTGGATGTGGGTGCTGGTCTTCATGGCGGTGTTCTGCGGCTCCAACCTCGCCGCCGTCTCGAACTTCGGCGAGTTCGAGTTCTGGTTCGCCGCCCTCAAGATCGGCGCGATCGCGCTCTTCCTGGGCCTGGGCGTGCTGGCCGTGCTCGGTCTGCTGCCCGGCACCGACTCCCCCGGCTCCGCCAACCTGCTGCACGACGGCGGCTTCCTGCCCCACGGTGTGGACGGCCTGCTGGTCGGACTGCTGGCCTCCGTCGTCGCGTACGGCGGACTGGAGACGGTGACCATCGCGGCCGCCGAGTCCGAGGACCCGGTCAGGGGCGTGGCCAAGGCCGTGCGGACCACCATGTGGCGGATCGCGATCGTCTACGTGGGCTCCATGCTGGTCATCGTCACCCTCCTGCCGTGGAACGACCCGGCCGTCACGGCGGACGGCCCGTACGCCGCGACCCTTGACCGCCTGGGCATCCCGGCCGCCGGCGAGATCATGAACGTGGTCATCCTGATCGCCCTGATGTCCGCGATGAACGCCAACATCTACGGCTCCTCGCGCATGGCCTACTCCCTCGTCTCCCGCGGCCAGGGCCCCAAGGCGCTGGGCAAGGCCGGCGGCGGGGTGCCGCGCCGGGCGGTCCTCGTCTCCTGCGGCTTCGGCTTCGTCACCGTGCTGCTGTCCTACTGGTACCCGGACACCCTGTTCGCCTGGCTGCTGAACATGGTGGGCGGGGTCATCCTGATCGTCTGGGGCTTCATCGCCGTCTCGCAGTTCGTGCTGCGCCGCCGGCTGGAGCGCGAGGCCCCCGGGAAGCTGGTCGTGAAGATGTGGGGCTTCCCCTATCTGACCTGGGTGGCGCTGGCCGGGGTGGCCGGGGTCCTGGTGCTGATGGCCCTGGGCGAGGACACGCGGGTCCAGGTGGTCTTCACCGGCGGGCTGACCGTCGCCCTCGCGGCGGCCGGCTACGTCATGCAGCGCCGGGCCGCGGCGGCGTAACACCCGCACCGGACGGCACGTCAGGGGCCGGGCCCATGCGATCGCATGGGCCCGGCCTCCGGCGTTCCGGAGGTCCGGGCAGGAGAGGCAGCCCTTACGTGAGGAGAGGAATAGATACTGCTAGCGTGCAGTTGCGCATTAATTGCAATAAGCGATTGGCACGCTGAGGGGACCGGATAACACGCATGGCCATCTACACGCTTCCTGAGCTTCCGTACGACTACGCGGCGCTGGAGCCGGTGATCAACCCGCAGATCATCGAGCTGCACCACGACAAGCACCACGCGGCCTACGTCACGGGCGCCAACAACACGCTGGAGCAGCTGGCGGAGGCTCGCGACAAGGAGAACTGGGGCGCCCTCAACGGCCTTGAGAAGAACCTCGCGTTTCACCTCTCCGGCCACATCCTGCACAGCATCTACTGGCACAACATGGCCAGCCCGAAGACCGGCGAGGGCGGCGGCGAGCCCACCGCGGCCGACGGTCTGGGCGACCTGGCCGACGCGATCACCGAGTCCTTCGGCTCCTTCGCGAAGTTCAAGAAGCAGCTGACCTACGCGTCCTCCGCCACCCAGGGCTCCGGCTGGGGTGTGCTCGCGTACGAGCCCGTCAGCGGCCGCCTGGTCGTCGAGCAGGTCTACGACCACCAGGGCAACGTGGGCGTCGCCAGCACGCCGATCCTGGTCTTCGACGCCTGGGAGCACGCCTTCTACCTTCAGTACAAGAACCAGAAGGTGGACTTCATCGAGGCGATGTGGAACGTCGTCAACTGGCAGGACGTGTCCAAGCGCTACGCCGACGCCAAGGCGAACACCCCGCTGCTGATCCCCGCCAAGGGCTGATCGCAGCCCCACAAGCCCGTCCGCCTCGTGATCGTCTTCTCAGCCTTCACCGGCGGGCGTGTCGAACGGAAGACCCCCGTGAGGACGTGACTCACGGGGGTCTTCCATGTGGTGCGCCGGCCGGTCCTACTCGAAGGACGGGCCCTTGGTGCGGGTGCGCTTGATCTCGTAGAAGCCCGGGGTCGAGGCGACGAGCAGGGTGCCGTCCCAGAGCCGGGCGGCCGCGTCGCCGCGGGGGGTCGGGGTGACGACCGGACCGAAGAAGGCCACATCGCCCTCGGCGCCCGGAACGGAGATCACCGGGGTGCCGACCTCCTGGCCCACCCGGTCTATCCCGTCGTTGTGCGAGGCCCGCAGCACCTCGTCGTACTCGTCCGAGTCGGCGTACGCGAGCAGCTCTTCCGGCAGGCCGACCTCGGCCAGCGCCTCGGCGATCACCTCGCGGGTCGGGCCCTTCTCGTCGTTGTGGATGCGGGTGCCGAGCGCGGTGTAGAGCTTGCCGGTGACTTCCTCACCGTGCTTCTGCTGGGCCGCTGTCACCACGCGCACGGGGGCCCAGCCCTTGGGGCCGAGCAGCTCTCGGTAGGTCTCGGGCAGCTCGTCGAGCTTGTTCTCGTTGAGCACCGCGAGGCTCATCACGTGCCAGCGGACCTCGACGTCGCGGACCTTCTCGACCTCGACCATCCAGCGGGACGTCATCCAGGCCCAAGGGCAGAGCGGGTCGAACCAGAAGTCGACCGGGGTCTTCTCGCGCACCTGGGTGTCGGTCATGTCTCTCCTCAGTCTCGGCATGGGTCGCAAAAGGGCATCACTGGGCTCACGTTCCCCGTCACCAACCAGTACCGGGTGGCGCGCATTCCCTCGTGCGAGGATTCGACACAAGAACGCGATCACGCACGAAGGAGTGCACGTGCCCGGAGAGAATCTGTCCCGCGACGAGGCCCGCGAGCGGGCCGAGCTGCTGTCCGTCGACGGGTACGAGGTGGTCCTCGACATCCGGTCCGCGGCGGACGAGGCCGAACCGGCCGAGGGTCCGCGGACCTTCCGCTCGGTGACGACGATCCGCTTCCGGGCGGCGGGTGCCGGCGCTTCCACCTTCGCGGACCTGATCGCGCCCTCGGTGAACGCCGTGACCCTGAACGGGCGCGCGCTGGACGTGGCCGCCGTCTTCGACGGCGCCCGGATCTCCCTCGACGGCCTGGCCGCCGAGAACGTCCTCGTGGTGGACGCGAACTGCGCGTACAGCCGGACCGGCGAGGGCCTGCACCGCTTCGTGGACCCGGAGGACGGCGAGGTCTACCTCTACACCCAGTACGAGCCGGCCGACGCACGGCGGGTGTACGCGAACTTCGAACAGCCCGATCTGAAGGCCCCCTACCGCTTCGAGGTGACGGCTCCCGAGGGCTGGCAGGTGTGGAGCAACGGCGCGGAGGAGTCCCGTGAGGCCGGCGTCTGGAAGTTCGCGGAGACCGCGCCGATCTCCACGTACATCACATGCGTGGTCGCGGGTCCCTACCACTACGTGACGGACTCCTACACGCGCGGGGACCTGACCATCCCGCTGGGCGCGATGTGCCGCAAGGGGCTGGCGAAGCACTTCGACGCGGATGACGTCTTCCTCGTCACCAAGCAGGGCTTCGACCTCTTCCACGAGCTCTTCGACTACCCGTACCCCTTCGGCAAGTACGACCAGGCCTTCGTGCCGGAGTACAACCTGGGCGCGATGGAGAACCCGGGGATGGTGACCTTCCGCGAGGAGTACATCTTCCGCGGCAAGGTCACGAAGGCCTCCTACGAGCGGCGCTCGAACACGATCCTGCACGAGATGGCGCACATGTGGTTCGGCGACCTGGTCACCATGAAGTGGTGGGACGACCTGTGGCTGAAGGAGTCCTTCGCCGACTTCATGGGCTCCTTCGCCCTGGTGGAGGCCACCCGCTTCGACCAGGCATGGGTCACCTTCGCCAACAACCGCAAGGCATGGGCCTACCGGGCCGACCAGCTGCCGTCCACCCACCCGATCACGGCCGACATCCGTGACCTGGAGGACGCCAAGCTGAACTTCGACGGCATCACCTATGCCAAGGGCGCGGCGGTGCTCAAGCAGCTGGTCGCCTACGTGGGCCGGGAGGCCTTCCTGGAGGGCGCGCGGCGCTACTTCAAGGCCAACGCCTACGGGAACACCACGCTCGACGACCTGCTGTCGGTGCTCGCCGAGGTCTCCGGGCGGGACATGGCGACCTGGTCGCGGGCCTGGCTGCAGACCGCCGGGGTGAACGTGCTGACCCCGGTGATCACCTACGACGCGGGCGGCCGGGTGACCGAACTGGCGGTCGTGCAGGAGGGCGACGAGCTGCGCCCCCACCGGGTCGCGGTGGGCCTGTACCGGCTGGAGTCCGACGGGACGCTGGTCCGCTACGCGCGGGCCGACGCGGACGTGTCGGGTGTTCGGACGGTGGTCCCGGAGCTCGCGGGCACGGAGCGGCCCGACCTGGTCCTGGTCAACGACGAGGACCTCACCTACTGCAAGATCCGCTTCGACGAGGGCTCCCTGGAGACCCTGCGGGCCCACCTCGGCGACCTGACGGACCCGCTCGCGCGGGCGCTGAGCTGGTCGGCGCTGTGGAACCTGACGCGGGACGGCCTGATGCCGGCGCGCGACTTCGTCCAGCTGGTCCTGGCGCACGCGGGCCGGGAGACGGACGTCGGCGTCCTGCAGCAGTTGCACGCGCAGGCCCTGACCTCGGTCACGCACTACGCGGCACCGGACTGGCGCGAGCAGGGCGGCCGGGACCTGGCGGCGGGCGCGCTGCACGAGTTGCGGCTGGCGGCGCCGGGGTCGGAGCACCAGCTGACCTGGGCCCGCTTCTTCGCGGCGAGTGCGGCCACGGAGGGCGACTTCCAGCTGCTGCTGGGGCTGCTGGAGGGGTCGGCGCGGATCGACGGGCTGGAGGTGGACCAGGAGCTGCGCTGGGACTTCCTGCTGCCGCTGGCCGCGCACGGGGCGGTGGACGAGGCCGCGCTCGCCGCCGAACTGGCGCGCGACGACACGGCGTCGGGCAAGCGGCACCAGGTGCGGTGCCTGGCGGCGCGGCCGTCGGAGGCAGTGAAGGACCAGGCGTGGGCGGCGGTCGTCGAATCGGACGCACTGTCCAACGCGCTGGTGGAGGCGACGATCGCGGGCATGCAGCAGTCCTCGCAGCGGGACCTGCTGGCGGCCTACGCGGGGCGCTACTTCGAGGTGATCGAACGGGTGTGGGCGGACCGGTCGATCCAGATCGCGATGGACGTGGTGAAGGGGCTGTACCCGTCGCTGCAGAGTGACTCCGTCACGCTGGAGGCCACCGACGCGTGGCTGTCGGCGCACGCGGATGCGGCTCCGGCGCTACGCCGACTGGTGCTGGAGTCCCGGGACGACCTCGCCCGGGCCCTGCGCGCCCAGGCCTGCGACGCGACGGCCGCCAACTAGCTGCGGCACCCCTGCTGGGGCTCCGCCCAGACCCCGCGCCTCAATCGCCGGCGGGGCTGGAGTTGCCCTCCGGGCACCCAGCCTCGCAGAGCGGAATGCGCCGCGCGAGATCCAGCCCCGCCGGCGTCTGAGGCGCGGGGGCCCGGGGGCAGCGCCCCCGCAACGGCGCCGCGCCCAGGCACCCGCAGCCGGCCCGCACTGGCCCCCCTGACCGGCGCACCCCATCGGCAGTCGAACGTCCGTACTTTAGCCCTAGCTTGTCCGGATTTGTCGACGAGCGTGTAACAGGGGTTAGCAGGGCCGCGGCCTGAGGGAATCACCGCGTCATGAACCACAACGCACCCCTCCCCCTCGCCCACCTCACCGGCAGCCGCCCCCGCGTGCTGACCCTCGCCCAGCTGCGCGAGCACGGCGTCACCGCCTCCGACGCGGCCGAGCGGCCCTGGCAGCAGATCCTGCCCGGGGTGTTCCTGCTCCACCCGGGTCCCGCGACGAGCGAGGAGCGGCTGCACGCGGCGCTGCTGTACGCGGGGCGGCGCGGCGGCGAGGCCATGATCACCGGGCTGGCGGCGCTCGCCCTGTACCGGTTCAGCTCCGCGCCCCCGCTGCCCGCCCTCTCGCACATCGACGTCCTCGTGCCCGGCACCCGGCGGCTGCGCTCCACCGGGGACGTGCGGATCGTACGGACACACACCCCGCCGAGGCCCCAGGAGGTGACCGGACTGCCGGTGGCGCCCGTCGCGCGGGCCGTCGCCGACGCCGTCACCCAGCTCTCCGACGCCGGCACCGTACGCCGCCTGCTGAGCGAGGCCGTCCGCGGCGGGCACTGCGAACCGGCCGCCGTCGTACGGGAGCTGACGGTGGCCCGGCTGCTGAACCGGCCGCACGTGGTCGACGCGGTCGAGTCGCTGCTCGCGGAGGGGCGGGCCCTCGCCGAGGACCGGCTGTACCGCGTCGTACGCGGCTACGAGCTCCCCGACCCGGTGTGGAACGTCGACCTGCGGCTGCCCGGCGGCCCGCACCTCGGCGGGGTCGACGCGTACTGGCCCGAGCAGGCCGTCGCCGTGGAGATCGACACCCGCGCCCCGCGCCAGGGCGAGGACGAGCAGTGGTCCGAGTCCGTGCGCAAGCGCGAGACGCTGGAGCGGCTCGGGGTGACCGTCATCCACATCACCCCGCGCAAGCTCCGCGACTGGCCCGAGCAGCAGGCCGCGGTCATCCGGACCGCCCTGACGGCCTCCGACGACGGGGAACCCGCGGCCTACCTGGTGGTACTGCCCAGGTGAGGCGAGTACTCCGGGGTGCTCCAGAGCAGCCGCCCCGGATGCACGCTCTCCACCACCGACTCCACCCGGAAGCGGGTGCGGCGACTTCCCTCGGCCCCGAACTCCGTCCGGGCCCGGCCGCTGAGCTGAAGGACCGCCCCGCTCTCCCAGTCCGGGAAGAGCAGCCCGGCCCGCGGGTCGGCCGTCAGGTTCCCCAGCGTCAGGAACATCGCGTTGCCCGCGTAGTCCGGCCAGGCCAGCTCGACCGGCGAGAGCACCTCCACGAAGCCCGGCAGCCCGCCCCGGTGACTGGCGTCGGCCCCGTCCGCCTCCGCCGTGGTGGCGACGAAGAAGGTGTCGGCGCCGCGCACGGTCCGCTGCTGGCCGGGGGTCAGCGCCTCCCCGCGCCGCACCACGCCCTCCCCCTGCCGGGCGAGCTCCAGCGGCTGCCGCTTCTGCAGGTACTTCGGGCAGTTGGCGAAGACCTGCTCGGCCTCGACGGCGAAGCCTCCCCGCGTCACCTCCAGGGTCCCGTTCAGCCGCATCCGGCGCCGGGTGCGCGGGTCGAGCGCGATGGTCCCGACCCGGGTCCCGGCCGTGGCCAGCGCCTCGGCGAGCGGGTCGCCCGCCGGCGGACCGCCGGCGACCGCGATCCGGTCCGGCCCGGTGGCCCGTACGAAACCGGGCGCGCCGGTGAGCAGGGTGGCCCACATCCGCCCCGCGCCGTCGGCGGCGCCGACGACCAGGTGCGGCTGCAGCCCGAGGAAGGCCGCGGCGACGTCCCGGATGCCCGTGCCGATCGAGCGGCCGACGTGCTCGGCGAGGTCGCGTACGCCGACCCGCTCCTGCACGGCCAGCGCGCCCCAGTGGTATGCCCCGGACATCGGAGGAACCTTCCCACGATCGGATCTAACCTTTAAAGTCAAGATTAAAGGTTAGGCGAGCGCGCGTCAACCGCTCACGTACCATTGAAGGGTTAGCCACCCGGCGAGAGGGACGAGACGGACATGACCGCGGCGGACCCACGCCCCCTGACCGGGGAGCCGATCGCCCTCGACCTGCTCAACACCCGCTGGGCCGTCGACGGCGAACCGCTGGACCTGTTCGCCGGTGCCGCCGGGCTCACCCGGGTGCAAGGCCTCGCGGTCTGGCTGGAGAGCACCGGCCTGGCCGGCCGATTCCGCGCGGACGCGGCCACCCTCGTCCACCTGCTCACCGCCCGCGAGGCCCTGGCCCGCGCGGTCGCGGACCCGGCCGACGAGAGCGCCCGCACCCTGGTCGACGCCGTGCTGGAGCACGGCCGCATCCGTGCCACCCTGACCGCCGAAGGCCCGGGCGAGCGCGCCGAGTTCGCCGATCCGGCCTGGGGGCCCGCCTGGACGGCGGCGCGCGGCTACCTCGACCTGCTGGGCTCCGCGCCCGAGCGGATCCGCACGTGCGCGTCCGAGACCTGCGTCCTGCGCTTCTTCGACGTCTCGCGCAACGGCACGCGGCGCTGGTGCTCGATGGCCGCATGTGGAAACCGGGCGAAAGCCTCGCGCCATTACGCGCGCACGCGCGAGCGCTGAGCGCGCAAAATCTGTCACACCCGCACCGGGGCGCGATCGCGTCCCGGTGCTGACGTAGGGCCGCCAAGTCGATAAATCGACCGACCAGCCCCTACGGTTCGCACCACTACGCCCCGGTAAGGCCGCACTGGCGCATTCTTCGCACTGGCGAGAGTCCGCCATGACAGGTCTCGGTCAATGACAACTCTCCCCAAAGAGCTGTCGCTTAGACCAAGCTGACCGGTCATCCGGCACCGAAATCCGGACCGTATCTTTCACTTACCAGGGATGCTGATGACCCTCGAATCCCCCAGCTCCATACCCGGGGCCAGACGCGTCGCGCGCGTCGCGGCCGCGGCCGGTCTGGTCGCCGCTCTCGCGGCCACCGGCGCCGGGCCCGTGTTCGCGGCGACCGGCGCGGACACCCCGGGCACCTCGCCCGCGGTCAAGTCCGCCGACCAGAAGCTCGGTTCGGCCGACGCCGAACTCCTGCAGCAGGCCAAGGCCAAGGGTGACGCGAACGTCACCGTCATGGTCGCTACCGCCCCCGGCCAGACCAAGCAGGTGGCGGACCAGCTCGGATCGGTCCAGGGCGCCTCGGTGGGCCAGACGTACGACAACCTCGGTTACGTGCGTGCCACCCTGCCCACCGGCAAGGCCGAGGCCGCGCTGAAGGCGGCCACCAAGCTGTCCTCGGTGCACGGCATCGACCTGCGGCACGAGATCCAGCTGCCGGACCCCCGTCCCGACGCCAAGGGTGACTCGGGCGCGGTCAAGAAGACCGCCGCCGAGACGTACCCGGCGCCGGACAAGAACACCCCGGCGAAGAACCCGTACAACCCGTCCTTCGAGACGGGTGCCGTTGACTTCGTGAAGCAGAACCCGCAGGCCGACGGCCGTGGCGTGACCATCGGCATCATGGACTCGGGCGTCGACCTCGGCCACCCGGCCCTGCAGAAGACCACCACCGGCGAACGCAAGATCGTCGACTGGGTGACGGCCACCGACCCGATCACCGACAACGACGCCACCTGGCGCGCCCAGATCACCCCGGTCACCTCCGCGGGCGGCACCTTCACCGCGGGCGGCCAGAGCTGGAAGGCCCCCGAGGGCAACTTCCAGTGGAGCCGGTTCACCGAGTCGATCACGGCCACCGGCGACATGAAGGGCGACGTCAACCGGGACGGGGACACCACCGACCGGTTCGGCCTGCTCTACGACGCCGCCGCCGGCACCGTCCGCGTCGACACCGACCAGGACGGCGACTTCACGAACAACGAGCCGATGAAGCCGTACAAGGACGGCTACCAGATCGGCTACTTCGGCACGGACAACCCGGCGACCGACGTCGCCGAGCGCATCCCGTTCGTGATCGAGATCCGCAAGGACGTCCCGATGGACCCGCTGGGCGGTGACTGGGTCGGCAAGAAGGCCGACTTCGTCAACGTCGGCATCATCGAGTCCGAGCACGGCACGCACGTCGCCGGCATCACCTCCGCCAACGGCCTCTTCGGCGGCGCGATGAACGGCGAGGCGCCCGGCGCCAAGCTCGTCTCCTCGCGCGCCTGCTCCTGGTCCGGCGGCTGCACCAACATCGCGCTGACCGAGGGCATGATCGACCTGGTCGTCAACCGCGGCGTGGACATCGTCAACATGTCCATCGGCGGTCTGCCGGCGCTGAACGACGGCAACAACGCCCGCTCGGAGCTCTACAAGAACCTCATCGACACCTACGGTGTCCAGCTCGTCATCTCGGCGGGCAACGAGGGCCCCGGTGTCAACACCATCGGCGACCCCGGTCTCGCGGACAAGGTCATCTCCGTGGGTGCCGCGGTCTCCAAGGAGACCTGGGCCGCCAACTACGGCTCCGGCGTGACCAAGAAGTACAACATGTTCCCCTTCTCCTCGCGCGGTCCGCGTGAGGACGGCGGCTTCACGCCGACCATCACCGCCCCCGGCGCGGCCATCAACACCATCCAGACCTGGCTGCCCGGCGCGCCCGTGAAGGAGGCCGGCTACACCCTGCCGGCCGGTTACGGCATGCTCCAGGGCACCTCGATGTCCTCGCCGCAGGCGGCGGGCGCCAGCGCCCTGCTGATCTCGGCCGCCAAGCAGCAGAACATCAAGCTGACGCCGGCGAGCCTGCGCGTGGCGCTCACCAGCACCGCGAAGAAGATCGACGACGTCCCGGCGCACGCCCAGGGTTCCGGCCTGATCAACATCCCCGGCGCGTGGGAGTCCATCCAGCGCGACGCGAAGGCCAACGAGTTCACCGTCAAGGCGCCGGTCGACACCGCGATCGACCAGTTCCTGAAGACCCCGGGCTTCGGCACCGGCCTCTACGACCGCGAGGGCGGCCTCAAGGTCGGCCAGAAGAAGGTCTACGACGTCGTCGTCACCCGCACCACGGGCGTCAAGTACGGCACCCGGCACGACCTGAGCTGGCGCAACAACGACGGCAGCTTCAAGGTGGTCGGCGGCTACGACTACGTCACCCTGCCGCTGAACAAGCCCGTCACCATCAAGGTCGAGGCCAACGTCAAGTCGGCCGGCGTCCACAGCGGCATCCTGCAGCTGGACGACGAGACCACCGAGGGCATCGACAAGCAGATCCTGACGACCGTCGTCGCCTCCGCCCCGCTGGCGAAGCCGTCGTTCACGTTCTCGGACTCCTCCTCGGTGCAGCGCAACAGCCACAAGTCGTACTTCGTCACCGTGCCGCAGGGCGCGAAGACGCTGGAGGTCGCCCTCGGCGGTCTCAAGCCGGGCAGCCAGACGCGCTTCATCTCGATCCACCCCTTCGGTGTGGGCGTCGAGGACAGCGCGACCACCATGTGCTACCCGAACTACGACAACCCGGCCAACACCTGCCGCCCCGACCTGCGCTCGTACGCCGAACCGCAGCCCGGCGTCTGGGAGATCGAGGTCGAGTCGCGCCGTACCTCGCCGCTGCTCGACAACCCGTTCAAGCTGGACGTCTCCGTCCTCGGCGCGGGCTTCGACCCGGCGGTCAAGGTCCTCCCCGAGGTCAAGCAGGGCACCCCGGCTCCGGTCCAGTGGACCGTCAAGAACGACGCCGCGGCCATCTCCGGCGGCAAGCTCAAGGGCGGCCCGCTCGGCTCCGCGAAGGTCGCCAAGCCGACCATCGCGAACGGTGAGACCCAGACCTCCGAGGTCACGATCGGCGAGGGCGTCTCCCGCCTCGACGTCGCCATCGGCAAGGTCTCCGACACCGGTGCGGACCTCGACCTTGAGGTCTACAAGGACGGCGTCAAGGTCGGCTCCTCCGCCGACGGCGACTCCGAAGAGGCCGTGAGCCTGGTCAACCCGGCCGCGGGCACCTACAGCGTCAAGGTCATCGGCTACGCGATCCCGGCCGGCACCACCACGTACGACTACCGCGACGTGTTCTTCTCGGCCGCCCTGGGCTCCGTCCAGGTCGACGAGGCCGCCGCGGTGAACCTCGCCAACGGCGCCTCGGCATCCGTCTCGGCGAACGTCCTGGTCAACAGCGCGGCCCCCGAGGGCCGGCAGTTCTTCGGCCAGGTCCAGCTGCTCAACGCCCGCGGCACCGCCGCCGGCACCGGCAGCGTGCAGATCGAGAAGGTCCTCCCGTAGGACCCGGTATTGAAGAAACCCGAGGGGGCGGCGCTCTGACGAGCACCGCCCCCTCGGGCCGTTCCCCCGGGTCGTTCCTCCGCGCCTACTGCTTGCCGAGCGAGCGCAGCGACTCGGCGTAGGTGCCGACCGCGTGCGCGATCACGTCCAGGTTGGTGTCGAAGACCCCTAGGTCCAGGTTCTTCAGGTTGTCCCCCGCCCCGTGGTAGTTCGGGTCGTACGGGGCCCCGGCCGTGCCGCCGTAGCGCCCCGCCTGCTCGGCGGTCTTGATGCCCTCGGCGCCGGTGAAGGTGCCGCCCGCCGGGATGCCGTTCGCGATGAACGGGCCGTAGTCGGAGCGGCCGTCGAAGTCACTGCCCTCGTGCGGCTTGCGCTTCTTGTCGAGGAAGCCGTTGATCAGCGCCTCGATCTCGGCCGAGCCCGCCGGTCCCGCGCCCGCGCCCGTCCTGTCCGAGTCATCGCCGTCGTAGACGAACTGCACCGGGTTCGGCGAGGCGATCATGTCGAAGTTCAGGTAGAGCGCGATGTCCTTCTTCTGCTTCTCGGACAGCTGCGCGACGTAGTGCTCCGAGCCCAGCAGACCCAGCTCCTCCGCCGACCACCAGCCGAAGCGCACCTTGTTGGCGGGCCCCTTGCCCTTCTTGTTGGCGCCCTCGTCCGCGAGCTTCAGGGCCACCTCCAGCAGTCCGGCCGAACCGGAGCCGTTGTCGTTGATGCCCGGGCCCTCGGGCACGGAGTCCAGGTGGGCGCCCAGGGTCACCACGCGGTCGGAGCGGCCGCCGCGGGTCTCGGCGATCACATTGCGGGTGGTCTTCTTCACGTGCTCCTGGTCCAGCTCCAGCCGCACGCTCACCTCGCCCTTCGCGGCGGCCGCGGTCAGCGCCTCGCCGTCGGCCAGCGTGATGCCGGCGCTCGGGATGATCCCTTCGGCGGGTGAGGAGAACCCGCCGCGCACCGGGGTGGTTCCGCTGTGGTTGTAGACGATCACGCCGAGCGCGCCGGCCGCGGCGGCGGCCCGCTGCTTCTCCACGAAGGTGCACGCACCCCGCTTGACCAGCGCGATCTTCCCGGCGAAAGCGCCGGCCGGGTAGTCGTCGGCCGTGCAGCCGGGGGTCTCGTCGACCCGGGCCAGGGCGAGCGGCGCGGCCAGGCCGCCGGCCGGGGTGGGCTTGGTGAAGGTGAAGGCCGCGGTGGCCAGCTCGCGGGAGTCCTGGCCGAGGACCGTGGTCTTCTCCGTCCTGGTGTGCGCCTCGTAGATGTCGAAGTCCTGGTACGAGACCTGGTACCCGGCCTTCTTCAGCGTGTCGTACACGTAGGCGGCGGAGGCCGCGTGGCCCGGCGTACCGGCGGCGCGGTTGCCGCCGTTGGCGTCGGCGATCTGCTGGAACTTCTTCAGGTGGCGGTAGGCGCCCTTGGCGGTGACCTCCTCCACCAGCTCCTTGGCCAGCCTGCCCTCGCGCGGGTGGGCGGCCGCCGGCGTGGCGGCCAGCAGGACGGGTGCGGCGACGGCGGCGGCCGCGAGGGCGGCGAGCGCCGGTATGGACCGGCGGCGGTGGCGGATGGCGCGCACGGTGGATCTCCCCGATTCGGTGGTTCGTTCTGCGGTCGGTCATGTCCGGATAACGGTCACGACAGACCGGACGTTAACCGGCTCCGACCAGGCAAAACGGGTGTTCAGGGGCCCCGCAACACGCCCGCCACGAACTCGCCACAGGGGTTCACATCCAGGACACCGTCCGTACCTCGGACAATGGATTGGACAAGGCTCGTGGGGTCGAACGCATGATGGCTCCACGCGCGCCCGCGTCGTACGTACCAAAGGGAGTCACCGTGAGGGTCGGAATCGTCGGAGCCACCGGACAGGTCGGCGGAGTCATGCGCGGCATCCTCGCCGAGCGGAAGTTCCCGGTGGACGAGCTGCGGCTGTTCGCCTCGGCCCGTTCCGCGGGCTCCACCCTCGAATGGGAGGGCCAGGAGATCACCATCGAGGACGCCTCCACGGCCGACTACGCGGGCCTGGACATCGTGCTCTTCTCCGCGGGCGGCGCGACCTCCCGCGCGCTGGCCGAGAAGGTCGCCTCCCAGGGTGCCGTCGTGATCGACAACTCCTCGGCCTGGCGCAGCCACCCGGAGGTCCCCCTCGTGGTCTCCGAGGTCAACCCGCACGCGATCAAGAACCGGCCCAAGGGCATCATCGCGAACCCGAACTGCACCACCATGGCCGCGATGCCGGTGCTGCGCCCGCTGCACGACGAGGCCGGTCTGACCGCGCTGATCGCCACCACCTACCAGGCCGTCTCCGGCTCGGGCCTGGCCGGTGTGGCCGAGCTCAAGGGCCAGGCCTGCGCGGTCTCCGAGACCGCCGACCAGCTGACCTTCGACGGTGGCGCGGTGGACTTCCCCGAGCCCGCCGTCTACAAGCGCCCGATCGCCTACAACGTGGTCCCGCTCGCGGGCAACCTGGTCGACGACGGCTCCTTCGAGACCGACGAGGAGCAGAAGCTCCGCAACGAGTCCCGCAAGATCCTGGAGATCCCGGAGCTCAAGGTCTCCGGCACCTGCGTGCGCGTGCCGGTCTTCTCCGGCCACTCCCTGCAGGTCAACGCCCGCTTCGCGAACCCGATCAGCGTCGAGCGCGCCTACGAGCTGCTGAAGGACGCCCCGGGCGTCGAGCTCTCGGAGATCCCGACCCCCCTGCAGGCGGCGGGCAAGGACGCCTCGTACGTGGGCCGCATCCGCTCCGACGAGACGGTGGAGAACGGCCTCGCGCTGTTCCTCTCCAACGACAACCTGCGCAAGGGCGCGGCCCTGAACGCGGTGCAGATCGCCGAGCTCGTGGCCGAGGAGCTGCGCGGCTGATCCCGCTCACCCGACGCGAGGGCGGCACCGTCACGGTGCCGCCCTCGCGCGCGTTTCTTCGCCCATGGATTAGTCCGAGGCGGTGGCGCTGTCCGGATGGCAGGATGGCCGGGCAACGTCACCATCGAAGGAGATGAACGCGTGCCAGGCACGAATCTCACCCGTGAAGAGGCTCAGCAGCGGGCCAAGCTGCTGACCGTCGACTCCTACGAGATCGAACTCGATCTCAGCGGCGCACAGGAGGGTGGCACCTACCCGTCCGTGACCACCGTGCGCTTCCAGTCGGCCGAGGCCGGGGGCGAGACTTTCATCGACCTGGTCGCTCCGGCCGTGCACGAGGTCGTCCTCAACGGCAGGTCCCTGGACGTGGCGGCGGTCTTCCACGACTCCCGGATCGCCCTGAGCCAGCTGGCGGCCGGGGCCAACGAGCTCCGTGTCGTCGCGGACTGCGCGTACACGAACACCGGTGAGGGCCTCCACCGCTTCGTCGACCCGGTCGACCAGCAGGCTTATCTCTACACCCAGTTCGAGGTACCGGATGCGCGGCGGGTCTTCGCCAGCTTCGAGCAGCCCGACCTGAAGGCCACGTTCCAGTTCACCGTGACGGCCCCCGAGGGCTGGACGGTCATCTCGAACTCCCCACGGGACATTCCTGAGGGGGCCGAGGCCGCGGACGTCAAGGACAACGTCTGGCGCTTCGAGCCGACCCCGCGCATCTCCTCGTACATCACCGCGCTGATCGTCGGCCCGTACCACTCGGTGCACAGCTCCTACGAGGGCCCGGACGGCCAGTCCGTACCGCTCGGCATCTACTGCCGCCCCTCGCTCGCCGAGTTCCTCGACGCGGACGCGATCTTCGACGTCACCCGGCAGGGCTTCGACTGGTTCCAGGAGAAGTTCGCCTACGACTACCCCTTCGCCAAGTACGACCAGCTCTTCGTCCCGGAGTTCAACGCGGGCGCCATGGAGAACGCGGGCGCGGTCACCATCCGCGACCAGTACGTCTTCCGCTCCAAGGTGACGGACGCGTCGTACGAGGTGCGCGCGGAGACGATCCTCCACGAGCTCGCGCACATGTGGTTCGGCGACCTGGTCACCATGGAGTGGTGGAACGACCTGTGGCTGAACGAGTCCTTCGCGACGTACACGTCGATCGCCTGCCAGGCGTACGCCGAGGGCTCGAAGTGGCCGCACGCGTGGACCACCTTCGCCAACTCCATGAAGACCTGGGCCTACCGGCAGGACCAGCTGCCGTCCACGCACCCGATCATGGCCGACATCCGTGACCTCGACGACGTCATGGTCAACTTCGACGGCATCACGTACGCCAAGGGCGCCTCGGTGCTCAAGCAGCTCGTCGCCTACGTCGGCACGGACGCCTTCTTCAAGGGCGTGCAGGCGTACTTCAAGGCGCACGCGTTCGGGAACACGCGCCTGTCCGACCTGCTGGGCGCCCTGGAGGAGACCTCGGGCCGTGACCTGGCCGCCTGGTCGAAGGCGTGGCTGGAGACGGCCGGCATCAACATCCTGCGCCCGGAGGTCACCACCGACGAGAACGGTGTGATCACCGCCTTCGGCATCCGCCAGGAGGCGCCCGCGCTGCCCGCCGGCGCCAAGGGCGAGTCCACCCTGCGCCCGCACCGCATCGCGGTCGGCCTGTACGAGCTCCAGGACGGCGCCCTCGTGCGCACCGACCGGATCGAGCTGGACATCGACGGCGCGCTGACCACGGTGCCGGAGCTGGTCGGCCGGACCCGTCCGGCGGTCTTCCTGCTGAACGACGACGACCTGTCCTACGCGAAGGTCCGCCTGGACGAGCAGTCCCTCGCCACCGTCACCGCGCACATCGGCGACTTCACCGAGTCCCTGCCGCGCGCCCTGTGCTGGGCCTCGGCCTGGGACATGACGCGTGACGGCGAGCTCGCCACCCGCGACTACCTCGCGCTGGTCCTCTCGGGCATCGGCAAGGAGTCCGACATCGGCGTGGTCCAGTCGCTGCACCGCCAGGTGAAGCTGGCCATCGACCTGTACGCCGACCCGGCGTGGCGGGAGCAGGGCCTGGCGGCCTGGACCGAGGCCACCCTGGAGCACCTGCGCGGCGCCGAGCCGGCGGGCGACCACCAGCTGGCGTGGGCGCGGGCCTTCGCGGCCAGTGCCCGCACCGAAGGGCAGCTGACCTACCTGTCGGCGCTGCTGGACGGCGCGGCGGAGATCGAGGGCCTGGCCGTCGACACCGAGCTGCGCTGGACGTTCCTGGAGCGGCTCGCCGCGACGGGCGTCGCCGGTGAGCCGGCCATCGCCGCGGAGCTGGAGCGGGACGCCACGGCGGCCGGCGAGCGCCACGCGGCGACCGCCCGGGCGGCGCGCCCGACGGCGGAGGCCAAGGCCGAGGCGTGGGCCTCGGTGGTGGAGTCCGGCGACCTGCCGAACGCGGTGCAGGAGGCGGTGATCGGCGGCTTCGTCCAGACCGACCAGCGCGAGCTGCTGGCCCCGTACACGGAGAAGTTCTTCTCGGCGGTCAAGGAGGTCTGGGAGACCCGCAGCCACGAGATCGCCCAGCAGATCGCGGTGGGCCTCTACCCGACGCTGCAGGTCTCGCAGGGGACGCTGGACGCGACGGACGCGTGGCTGGCCTCGGCCGAGCCGAGCGCGGCCCTGCGCCGCCTGATCTCGGAATCCCGCGCGGGCGTCGAGCGCGCCCTGAAGGCCCAGGCCGCGGACGCCGCTGCCGCTGCCGCTCAGGTCTGACGGCTCGCGCCGTAGCCGGGGCTCCGCCCCGGACCCCGCGCCTCAAACGCCGGCGGGGCTGAACTTCAGCCCGCCCGGCGTTTGAGGGCGCGGGCGCGGAGCGCACGTACGGGGTCCGGGGCGAGGCCCCGGGAAACGGTGAAAGGGCGGGGCGGGGAGACGGCTCCGCGCAGCGGCGACCCGCACCCGGCGGTCAGCGTCCAGCAGCGACGGCGCGCAACGCCGCCAGGACGTGGGACAGCGCGGGCGCGGATTCGGCGCCGCGGCGTACCGCGGCGAGCACGTGCCGCGTCGGGCGGTCCCACGACAGCACGCGGACGGCCACGCCCGAGGCGCGGCTCGACACCATCCGGGGCACCAGCGCCACCCCCATGCCCGCCTCCACCATCGCCAGGATCGCGGTCCAGCCGGACGCCGAGTGCGCCTGTTCCGGGACGAAGCCCGCCGCCTCGCACGCGGACCGGGCGATCTCCGACCAGGGGCCGCTGCCCCCGTAGATCCACGGGTCGCCGGACAGGTCCGCCAGCCGCAGGCCGGGCGCGGCCGCCAGCGGGTGGCCCGGCGGGAGCGCCACGTCCAGCGGGTCCTCCAGGAGCGCCACCCGGGTGAACCGGGGATCGCGCGCGGTCGGTGCGTGGGCCGTGAGGGACAGCGCCAGGTCCACGCCCCCGGCCGACAGGAGTTCGTAGGCCTCCGCGGCCTCCGTCTCCCGGACCCGGACCTCCACCCCGGGGTGGGTCCGCCGCAGCGCGGCCACCGCCGGGACCACGAGCGCCGGTACGGCGGTGGAGAAGGCGCCCACCCGCACCTCGCCCGTGTCCCCGGCGAGGTATCCGGCCAGTTCCGCGTCGGCCCGCTCCAGCTGCGCGAAGACCGCCTCCGTGTGCCGCAGGACGAGGTGGGCCGCGTCCGTGAGCCGCACCCGGCGGCCCTCGGCCTCCAGCAGTACCACGCCCAGTTGCCGGGCGAGGTTGGTCAGTTGCTGCGAGACGGCCGAGGGCGTCATGTGGAGCGCCTCGGCCGCCCTGGTCACGGTCCCCTGTTCGGCGAGGGTCCGCAGGATCCGCAGCTTCTTGATGTCCCACTCGGTCATGGGCCCGAACCTACCGCCGGGCACTCCCCAGCCCGACTCCGCCGAGGATGAGCGCCATGCAGAGCAGCTGCGCCGGTCCGGTGTGCTCGCCCAGCAGCAGGAAGCCGAGCCCGGCCACGCACACCGGCTGGAGGTAGTAGACGACTCCGGCGCGGGCCGCCCCGATCACCGAGACGGCCTTGTTCCAGGCGAAGAAGGCGACGGCCGAGGAGAACACCCCGACGTAGAGCAGCGGTCCGACCGTCCCGGTGGTGACCTCGAAGCCGCCCTGGACGGAGACGGAGACGGCGTAGGCGGGTGCCAGCATCAGCGCGCCGAGCACGAAGGTGGTGATCAGGAAGGCCAGTCCGCCGAGTTCGGCGGGCTTGCGCCGCAGCAGGGCGCTGTACGTGGCGAAGGAGAGGGCTGCGGCGAACATCCACAGGTCTCCGGCGCCGAAGTCGAAGCCGATCGAGCCGTCCCCGACGAGCAGCAGCACCCCGAAGGCGGCGAGCAGGATGCCGAGGGTCCGCCGCTTGCCGAGCCGTTCGCCGCCGAGGCGGGCGTAGAGCGCCATGATGACGGGCGAGGCGGCCATGATCATGCCCATGTTGGAGGCGGAGGTGGTCAGTCCGGCCTGGTGCACGAGCGTGTTGTAGAGGGTGACGCCGAACAGCGAGGCGAGAACGATGAAGCCGAGGTGGCACCGGATCAGGGCCCGCTGCTGCCAGGCCTGGCGGGCGGCGAAGGGGGCGACGGCGAGCAGGGCGATGATCCAGCGCCAGAAGACCGCCTGGACGGGCGGGACGGTCTCGGCCATGCCCCGGGTGGCGACGAAGCTGCCGGACCAGACGACCGTCGCGAGCAGGGCGAGGAGCACGCCGAGCCCGGCGGCACCTTTCTTCCCCGTGCTGCCGGGCCTGGCTTGCGAGACGGTACGGACGCGGTCCATGACGGCCACTGTGGGTCTGCTCCTCGGGGTGGGCTGATGGTGTGTGTGGACTACCGTCGCACCGCCTCATCCGTCAGGTCCATCGAAATGTTCTGATCGTTCTTTTCAGCAGAACTGAACGATTGAGGCTTACGGGCGGCCGCCAGCTGGCCGGCGACGGTGGCCCCGAAGGCGATCGCCATCCCGACGAGCTGGACGGGCGACAGCGCCTGCCCGAGGGCGGCCCAGCCGATGACGGCGGCGGTGAGCGGGGAGAGCGGGCCGAGCAGGGTGACCGAGGTGGCGCTGAGGGCTCCGATGCCGCGGAACCAGAGCCAGTACGCGATCCCGGTGTTGATCAGCATCATGTAGCCGTAGCCGAGGAAGGCCCTGCCGTCGAGCGCGGGCGGGGCACCCTCGACGAGGGCGGCGACGGGAATGATGAACAGTCCGCCCGCGGTGAGCTGCCAGCCGGTCATCGCCAGCGGGCCCACGCCCTCGGGGCGGCCCCAGCGCTTGGTCATCACGGTGCCGGCGCCCATGGAGGCGGAGGAGATCACACCGGCGATGACGCCGACCGCGTCGAGCCGGGCCTCGGCGGTCAGGACGACCATGCTCACGCCGAACGCCCCGACGACGGCGGCGAGCACGGTGCGCAGGCTGGCCCGCTCCCCGAGGACCAGCGCGGCCAGCCCTACGACGAACAGCGGGCCGGCGGCGCCCAGTACGGCCGCGACCCCGCCGGGGAGCCGGTAGGCGGAGAGGAACAGCAGCGGGAAGAAGGCGCCGATGTTGAGGATGCCGAGGACGGCGGACTTCCACCACCACTGCCCCTTGGGCAGGGTGCGGGCCAGCGCGGTCAGCAGCAGTCCGGCGGGCAGGGCCCGCATGACCCCGGTGAACAGCGGCCGGTCGGGCGGCAGCAGCTCGGTGGCCACGGCGTAGGTGGAGCCCCAGGAGACGGGGGCGAGTGCGGTCAGGGCGACGGTGGCCAAACGCTTCATGGCGGGTGACTCCTGGATCGGACGGGGGAAGCGGGCGGGAGGACCGGCGGGGCTCAGCCGGCGGCGGTCACGGGGACCGGCGCGGCGGCGGATGCCTTGAGGGGCACCGGGGGCTCGGCGTGTACGGCCTCGGCCGGCAGGTGCCGCTCCAGCCGGAGCAGCGCGAGGGCGGCGCCGAGGGCGGCGACGGCCAGGACCGCCCAGGGCAGGCGGCCGTCGACGGCGAGCAGGGCGGTGAAGAGGGAGGGGGCGAGCGCGCCGGCCAGCGAGTAGGACAGCTGGTAGGTGGCCAGGTAGCGGCCACGGACGGCCTCGGGGGCGGCGGAGACCGACAGGGCGCCGCCGGAGGGGCTGTGGACGAGCTCGCCGAGGGTGTAGACGACGACGATGACCAGCAGGGCGATCAGGGTGGCGGTCCCGCCGGGCCGCAAGGTGCCGAGCACGATCTGCCCGACGAAGGCGGCGGCGAAGAGCAGGGCGCCGAGGGCGGCCGAGCGGGTGCGGCGGGCGCCGGAGCGGCGGACCCGGCCCGCGATCAGTACGCCGATCCCGGCGCACAGCACGGTGTTGACGGTGAAGGCGGCTCCGGTGAGGGAGTCGGGGGCCGTCAGCCAGGTCGAGAGGTAGAGGGGGAAGAGGACGGAGAGGGCGGAGTAGCCCAGCGCGGTGAGGAAGTTGGCGGCGGTGAGCCCGAGGAAGGGGCGGTCGCGCAGGACCGTCCGGTACCCGGCGTCCGGCGGCCCGGCGGTGGTGGCGGCGGCCTCCCCGGCCCGGACCGCCCGGACCCGGCCGACGAGCAGTCCGGCGAGGGCGAAGGCCAGCGAGTTGCCCCAGGCGGTGTACGTGAACCCGCCGGTGCCCCACAGGGCCAGCACCCCGGAGACGAGCAGGGCTCCCGCGCCCATCCCGGCGTTCTGCAGGGCCCGGGTGGACGCCTGGAGCCGGTCGCGGGCGGCGCCCCGCGCCACCTCGCCGATCAGGGACTGCTGGACGACGGAGAACGAGCGGTCGGCGAGCGCGGTGACGAGGGCGACGGCCGCGAAGGCGGGCAGGGAGCTCGCGAAGGGGTAGAGGGCGAAGCCGAGTGCCCGTATCCCGTAGAGCACCAGGTTGACCCGCTTGGCGCCGAACCGGTCCACGGCCGTGCCGGCCAGCGGCATGAATGCCAGCCCGGCCAGCCCGGTGACGGTCATGACCAGGCCGACGACGGTGAGGGAGAGCCCGGTGACGTGGTGGAAGAAGACCAGCGAGAAGGGGATGTACATACCGATCCCGACCGAGCTGATACCGATTCCGAGGAGCAGCGACCGCTCCCCCGCGACCTTCGCTTCCCCTGACGCGGCTGCCTTCCTCACTAACACGGCCATGACCTCTCCCCCGGACTCGGTTGCTGATAAGTAGCTTACCGCTAAGTTACTTACCGTCAAGCAACTTTCTTGCGAACGATCTCGGGGAAGCCGGATACTGCGCACATGAGTGACGACAAGGACGCCGTGGACGCGATCACGGCCCAGTGGTTCGCCGTGCGCCCCGACCTGGAAACGGCTCCCATGGCCGTCTTCGGACGCATCTACCGGATCGCCAAGGGCATGGGCGACGCGATGGAGCAGTGCTACGCGCGCTTCGGCATCTCGCGCGGCGAGTTCGACGTCGTGGCCACGCTGCGCCGGTCGGGCGACCCGTACACGCTCTCGCCCCGGCAGCTCTCGGCCACCCTCATGCTCACCACGGGCGGCATGACCGGGCGTCTGGACAAGCTGGAGAAGGCCGGGCTGCTCTGCCGCAAGCCCGATCCGCACGACCGGCGGGGGCTCCAGGTGACGATCACCGACCGTGGCCTCGCACTCATCGACGAGGCCGTCAGCGCCGGTCTGGAAGTACAGCGCGCCGCGCTCACCGGGCTGACCGACGACGAGATCGCCGTGCTCACCGGCCTGCTCCGCCGGCTCCTGGCCGCCGTCTGAGGGCTCCGAGGGCACGACAAGGCGCCGGGGGTCGTCGCACGGCCGGATCCAATCGGCGGTGCGGACCCCCGGCGCCCGGGAAAGTCTGCTGGTCCCGGCCCCGCGGGGCCGGACCGGCTCAGGCCTGCTTCGGCTTCCGGTCCGACGACTTGTCGAGGACCATCACGAGACCGATGATGCCCAGGAAAATCGCGATGGGCAGGGCCACGTACAGGCCGACCGTCTCGCCGACGCTCAGGCCCGGACCCGGGTCGTCACCGTCGTCGCGGGTGAGCGCGAGGGCGGGAGACGTCATCAGCAGCATCATCAGCGCGGTTCCGGCCGTGACGGCGCCGGCGCGCAGAGCGTTCTTCTTGTCCACGGTGCAAACGTAGCGAACACCTAAACGGGGCGCGCGCCCGGGGGTGCCGTACGAGGCCCTGCGCCCTCCCCCACCGCGCTCAGCAGGGCGTTCGCCCGAGGCGAGGACACCAGCTCCTCCAGGGTCAGCGGCCGCCCCGCGGCATCGGCGACCGGCAGCCGCCAATTGGGGTACTGGTCCCAGGTGCCCGGCAGGTTCTGCGGCCGCCGGTCCCCCACCGCGTCCGGCAGCCATACGCCGACCAGCCGCGCGGGGGTGCGCAGAAGGAAGGCGTACAGGGCCCGTACGGCGGCCTCCTCGCCCTTGGTGTCCAGCCCCAGCCCGTCCAGCAGCTCCAGCCACTCGGCGGTGTCGGCGGCGTCCTGGGCGCGCTCCAGCTCTGCCGGACGGGTCAGCAGGCCGAGCCGGTCACGCAGTTCCACATGGCCCCCGGCGAGTTTGGCGGCCGTGGGCGGCAGGTCGTGCGTGGTGACGGTGGCCAGGCAGTCGGCCCGCCAGGCCTGCGGGGCCAGCGGGTCCCCGGCGCCGTCCCAGTCCCGCTCGAACCAGAGCACCGAGGTGCCGAGCACCCCGCGCCGGGCCAGTTCCTGACGGACCCGCGGCTCCACCGTCCCGAGGTCCTCGCCGATGACCAGCGCGCCCGCCCGGTGGGCCTCCAGGACCAGGATCGCGAGCATGGCCTCGCCGTCGTAGCTGACGTACGCGCCCTCCGCGGGCGGGGTCCCCTCCGGGATCCACCAGAGCCGGAACAGACCCATCACGTGGTCGATCCGCAGGGCGCCCGCGTAGCGGAACACCCCGCGCAGCAGGGACCGGAAGGGGGCGTAGCGGGTGGCGGCCAGCACGTCCGGGCGCCACGGCGGCAGCCCCCAGTCCTGGCCGCGCGCGTTGAAGGCGTCCGGCGGGGCCCCGACCGAGATGTGCCGGGCGTAGCAGGGTGACCCGAAGACGTCGGAACCCTGCGGGTGCACCCCGACGGCGAGGTCGTGGACGATGCCGACCGTCATGCCGGCCTCGCGGGCGGCCCGCTGCGCGGCGGCGAGCTGGCCGTCCGTCAGCCAGACCAGCCAGCGGTGGAAGTCGGCCCGCTCCTTCGGGTCCTCCGCTCCCGCGTGCCCGGCGCACCAGGTGGCGTGCACGTCCAGTGGGACTCCCTGTTCGGCGCAGAACGCCCGGTAGGCTGCTTCGCGCTCGGGGGTGCGGGGAACGGCGTACAGCAGTTCCAGGGCGGACCGCTTGAGTTCCCAGACGGCGTCCCGGTCGATCAGCGCGCCCTTCTCCAGGACCTGGCGGCGCAGTTCCCCGCCGCGGGCGGCGAGGTCGTCGAGGGCCCTGCGGTCGGGGCAGTCGGCGTATTCGGGGACGTCCTCGATCCGCAGGTGGACCGGGTCCGGGAAGCGCCGCGAGGACGGCCGGTACGGGGAGGGGTCGGTCGGAGCCCCGGGCACGGCCGCGTGCAGCGGGTTGACCTGGATGAACCCGGCGCCATGGGTACGGCCCGCCCAGCGGGCGAGCTCCGCCAGGTCGCCGAGGTCGCCCATGCCCCAGGAGCGCTCGGAGAGCAGGGAGTAGAGCTGGACGAGCAGCCCGTGGGCCCGCTCGGGCGCGGCCGGGGCCCGCTCCGGGGCCACGACCAGGGTGGCCTCGGCGCTGCGTCCGTCGGGTGCCTCGGCGATGAGCCGGTGGATGCCCAGCGGCAGCGCGGGGCCCCACGCGAGCACCTCCCCCGTCTCCTCCGCCACCACCCGCACCCGGGTGCCCGGGGGCAGCCCGGCGGGCTCCGGAGCCACCCGTGCCCCCTGCCAGAGCACCACCGTGGGCGGCAGCAGCCGCCCGGCCGCCTCCCGTGCGGCGGACTCGGCGAACACCCGGATGCTCGCCGCGTCGTCGGTGACCACCCCCAGCAGTGCGAGGACCGCCTTGACGGTGGCCTCCGGTACCGGGACGGTGACGTCCGCGGCGGGCCGGTAGTCGGTGGCGACTCCGTACTGGGCAGCGAGCCGGGCCAGGTCGTCCATCTGCGGGCGCTCCTTCGTGCGTGCGGGCATCAGGGCATGAGGATGAGTCAGATGATGGGGGCACAAGGGTGGTTCACAAGGGTGGGACGCCGCCGGGGAACACCGCGTCCATACCCACTCGGAGGCACCGCATTCCTGCCGCATCCGGGGCAGATCACCCACTCACATTGACACTCCAGCCGCACGGATGGTGGGCTCAGGCTCATTCGTACGAGTGGGGGACGTTTCGGGACGAGGAGGCTCCGTGCAGCTCAGGGGTAGGAGGCGGAACACCGCCGCCGCTGTGGCGGTGATCGGCACGCTGCTGGGCGGTGCCGTTTCCTCCGCGCCACCCGGGACCTTCGCGGCGCCCACCACACCGGACAGACCGGCGCCCGGAGCGGGCCCCGGAGCGACCCCCGCGTCCAACGCGGCCGGGCCGATGCTCGACCCGGGAGCCGACACCCCCCGGGCGGCCTCCGAAGGGCCCGCCGTGTGGCCCCGGCCGCAGTCCATGGCCGCCGACCCCGCGCGCGAGCTGCCGCTGGGCACCGAGGCCGTACTGGTCGCGGCGGCCGACGCCGATCCGTACGCCGTCCGGGTGGTGCGGGACGCCCTGCGCGCGGCGGGCGTGAAGACCGTCCACGAGCCGGCCCCCGGCGCCCCGCTGCCCGCACGGGGCACCGTCGTACGGCTCCAGGACACGGACGCGGAGCAAGCACTGCGGGCGCTGGGCGCGGCCGCGCCGAAGGACCTGCCGGCCGGGGGCTACCGGCTGGCCGCGGGCCGCCACGCCGGCCGGGACACGATCGCGCTGGCGGGCATAGGCGCGGAAGGACTCTTCCACGCGGCGCAGACGCTGCGCCAACTCCTCGCCGCGGGCGGCGGGAAGATGCCCGGAGTGCTGGTGCGGGACTGGCCGGCCGCACCGGTGCGCGGGATCACCGAGGGCTTCTACGGGCAGCCGTGGACCCAGGAACAGCGCCTCGCGCAGCTGGACTTCATGGGGCGCACCAAGCAGAACCGGCTGCTCGTCGCACCCGGCGACGACCCGTTCCGCACGACGGGCTGGCGCCAGGACTACCCGCAGGAGCAGCAGGCGGAATTCCGCGCGCTGGCCGAACGGGCCCGCGCCAACCAGGTCGTCCTGGCCTGGGCGGTGACCCCCGGACAGTCGATGTGCCTGTCCTCGGAGGCCGACCGGGCGGCGCTCGCGCGCAAGCTGGACGCGATGTGGGACCTCGGCTTCCGCGCCTTCCAGGTGCAGTTCCAGGACGTCAGCTACACCGAGTGGGGCTGCAAGGCCGACCGGGAGCGGTACGGGAAGGGCCCGGCGGCGGCCGCGAAGGCGCACGCGGAGGTCGCGGGCGGACTGGCCGCGCACCTGGCCGCCCGGTATCCGGGAGCGCCCGCGCTGTCGCTGCTGCCGACGGAGTACTACCAGGAAGGCTCCACCACCTACCGGACGGCCCTGGCGGGCGCGCTGGACCCGCGGGTGGAGGTGGCCTGGACGGGCGTGGGCGTGGTGCCGCGCACGATCACGGGCACGGAGCTGGCCGGCGCGCGCGCCGCCCTCGGGCATCCGCTGATCACCATGGACAACTACCCGGTGAACGACTGGGATCCGGGCCGGATCTTCCTCGGCCCGTACGCGGGCCGCGAACCGGCGGTCGCGGGCGGTTCGGCGGCGCTGCTGGCCAACGCGATGCCCCAGGGCACCCTGTCGCGGATCCCGCTGTTCACGGCGGCGGACTTCGCGTGGAACCCGCGCGGCTACCGGGCCGGCGAGTCCTGGGCGGCGGCGGTACGGGAGCTGACGGGCGCCGACCCGCGCACACGCCAGGCGGTGGCGGCGCTCGCCGGGAACACCGCGTCGTCCGGGCTCAAGCAGGAGGAGTCGGCGTATCTGAAGCCGCTCGTCGAGCAGTTCTGGAAGGCCCGCGCCGCGGGCGATCCGGCGGCCGGGACCGAGCTGCGCAAGGCGTTCACGGTCCTGCGCGAGGCCAAGGACCGGCTGCCGGCCCTGTCGGGCGAGGCGGGTCCCTGGCTGGATCGCCTGGCGCGCTACGGGGCGGCGGGCGAGCTGGCGGTGGACGTCCTGCAGGCGCAGGCCCGCGGGGACGGGACGGCCGCATGGCAGGCCTCCCGGGCCCTGACCGAGATCCGGGCGGCGCTGGCGCAGCCGGGATCGGCCCGGGTGGACAAGGCCGTCCTGGACCCCTTCCTGACGAAGGCGGTGGCCGAGGCCGACGCCTGGACCGGCGCCACCCGCGAGACCGGCACGGTGACGAAGGAGGCCGAGGCCTGGACCGTACGGCTGGACGCCCCGCGCCCGGTGTCGGCGGTGACCGTGATGACCGACCCGCTCCCCGCCGGGGCGCGGGGCGCCGTGGTGGAGGCGCACGTACCCGGCGAGGGGTGGCGCAAGGTCGCCGACGCCGCGGCCTCGGGCTGGACCCAGGTGGAGACGGCGGGGCTGAGCGCGGACGCGGTGCGCCTGTCCTGGGCCGGGGCCGGGTCCGCGCCCGCGGTGCACCAGGTGGTGCCGTGGTTCGGGGACGGCCCGCGGGCCCGCTTCGAGCTGGCGGACGGGGCGGCGGCCGACGCCGAGATCGGCGGCGCCGCGCAGCGGGTCTCGGCGCAGTTGTCCGCGCTGGGTCCGGGCGAGGTCCGCGGACCGCTGTCGGCGCGGCCGCCGGCGGGCATCGAGGTCCGCCTTCCGCAGACGGCGGTGGCCCCGCGGGGCGGCCAGGTGTCGATCCCGCTGGAGGTCAGCGTCGCCGCGGGCACCCCGGCGGGCAGCTACCAGGTGCCGGTGACCTTCGACGGGGAGTCACGCACCCTGACGGTGCGTGCGGTGGCCCGTACCGGTGGTCCCGATCTGCTGCGGTCCGCGCGGGCGACCTCCTCGGCGAACGAGACCCCCGGCTTCCCGGCCTCGGCGGCCGTGGACGGCTCCGCGGCCACCCGCTGGTCGTCACCGGCGGTGGACGGCGCGTGGTGGCGGGCGGAACTGCCCGCCCCGGCGCGGGTGGGCCGGCTGGAACTGCACTGGCAGGACGCGTACCCGTCGGCGTACCGGGTGGAGACCTCCGCGGACGGGGTGACCTGGCGCCCGGCGGCTGCCGTGACGGCTTCCCGGGGCGGCCACGAGTCGCTCCGGATGGACGCCCCGGACACCCGTTTCCTGCGGATCACGTGCGAGACGCGCGCGACGCGGTACGGCTGCTCCCTCTGGTCGGCGGAGGCCTACGCGGTCACCCCGTAGGCCCCACCGTCCCAGCCCCGCCCCTCCAGCCCCGCCGGCGTTTGAGGCGCGGGGTCCGGGGCGAAGCCCGCTCTTCCAGCCCCGCCGGCGTTTGAGGCGCGGGGTCCGGGGCGAAGCCCGCTCTTCCAGCCCCGCCGGCGTTTGAGGCGCGGGGTCCGGGGCGGAGCCCCGGGAGGCCGGGCCGCAGGTCCCCGGCGGGCGCAGCCCCACACGGAACCGGCAACCCGGCGGGAGCTAACTGGCCGCGACCCCGATCCGGTCCAGCGCATCCTCGGCCCCGTACGGCTGGAGGTACGGCATCCACCGCGGATCCCGGTGCCCCGTGCCGATGATCCGCCACGCCAGCCCGGACGGCGGAGCCGGCTGGTGGCGCAGCCGCCAGCCGAGCTCCAGCAGGTGCCGGTCGGCCTTGACGTGGTTGCACCGGCGGCACGCGGCGACGACGTTGTCCCAGGCGTGCTGGCCGCCCCGGCTGCGCGGAATGACGTGGTCGACGCTGGTGGCGACGGCGCCGCAGTACATGCAGCGACCGCCGTCCCGCGCGAACAGGGCGCGCCGGGTGAGTGGAACGGGCCCCCGGTAGGGGACCCGCACGAAGCGCTTGAGCCGTACCACGCTGGGCGCGGGGACGACCCTTGTCGCGCTGTGCAGAAAGGCGCCGGATTCCTCCAGGGAGACTGCTTTGTTCTCCAGGACGAGGACGAGCGCGCGGCGGAGCGGTACGACGCCGAGGGGCTCGTACGACGCGTTGAGGACCAGGACGTGCGGCACGGACTGCCTCCTTGTACGTCGGCGGCGCGTGGCTCGCGCCGGGACGATCTGCTCTCCAGTCTCTCCTTAGGGCTGGTCGAAACGCCACCACTCGCCCGTAACGGGTCCGAGGTGTTTTCAACCACAGTCAGTCATCCCCAGGTGAGTCTGGTCTCTCCCTCGAACACGGCACCAAGGTGAAGGGATTGCCCCGTTAGTGTGGTTGGTCTGTCCCGCATATCCCCGGATCCGTCCGGGGGTCGCCCCGTTCCGCGGGCAGACCGCTACACCTGGAGGTTCCCGTCGTGCCCTGGCCCGCCGCCCTGCTGCCGCTGGCAGCCGACGTTCCGGACGCGCCCGCATCGGTCAAGGAGGCGCAGGAGAGCGTCACCGAGGCCGCCAGCTTCATCGAGCAGAACTGGGCCACCTGGCTGAGCATCGGCCTGCGGATCCTGCTGATCGTCGTGATAGCAGCGGTGATCCGCTCGGCGGTCCGCAAGGCGCTGACCAAGCTCATAACCCGGATGAACACCAGCGCCGAGGCGGTGGAGGGCACCGCTCTGGGCGGACTGCTGGTCAATGCGGAGCGGCGGCGCCAGCGTTCGGAGGCGATCGGCTCGGTGCTCCGGTCGGTGGCTTCGTTCCTGATCCTCGGTACGGCCGCGCTGATGGTCCTGGCCGCGCTCAAGATCGACCTGGCCCCGCTGCTGGCGAGTGCCGGTGTGGCCGGTGTGGCGATCGGTTTCGGCGCCCGGAACCTGGTGACGGACTTCCTGTCCGGCGTCTTCATGATCATGGAGGACCAGTACGGCGTCGGCGACAAGATCGACGCGGGTGTGGCCTCGGGCGAGGTCATCGAGGTCGGACTGCGCGTGACCAAGCTCCGCGGGGACAACGGCGAGATCTGGTACGTGCGCAACGGCGAGATCAAGCGGATCGGCAACCTCAGCCAGGGCTGGGCGACCGCGGGCGTGGACGTCCAGGTCAAGCCCTCCGAGGGCCTGTCCCGGATCCGCGAGGTGGTCAAGGAGGTCGCCGACGCCATGGCCAAGGAGTCCCCGTGGGACGAGCGCCTGTGGGGTCCGGTGGAGGTCCTGGGCCTGGACGAGGTGCTGCTCGCCTCGATGACCGTGAAGGTGTCCGCCAAGACCATGCCCGGCCAGCAGTTCGCGGTGGAGCGGGAGCTGCGCTGGCGGATCAAGGAGGCCTTCGACGCCGCGGGCATCCGGATCATCGGCGGTATGCCGGCTCCCGACGAGGGCGAGGAGGCCCCGGCGGATCCGTCGGCCTCGGTCGCTCCGCCGTCCGCCCTCGCGAACCCGGCCTCCCCGCAGTCGCTGGCCACTGCCCCGATCCCGCCGCCGGCCGGCCCGCGGATCACGAAGTAACCGCGTAGCCGGGTAAGTCGCGCAGTCGGGTACCCGTACGTCGCACGAGCCCCGCTCGCCCCACTGCCCCGCAGGTCATCCGCGAAATGACACAGCCTGCGGGGCAGCGGCATTGACACACTTCAACAGGTGATAGGAAACTTACCTAACAGATCACCTCGGTGAGGGAGAGCCGCTCGATGCCCGCCGCCACGCCCGGAACGCCCAGCCTGTTGCGCGCCATGAACGACCGGGCCGCACTCGAACTCCTGCTGACGCACGGCCCGCTGTCCCGGACCCGCATCGGGCATCTGACCGGGCTGTCCAAGCCCACCGCGTCCCAACTGCTCGCCCGCCTCGAAGCGGTCGGGCTCGTCGTGGCCACCGGCACGGACGGGGGACGCCCCGGCCCCAGCGCCCAGCTCTACGCGATCAACCCGCGGGCCGCCTACGTCGGCGGTCTCGACGTCACCCCGGAGCGGGTACTGGCGGCCGTCGCCGACCTCACCGGCACGGTGGTCGCCACCCACGAGGTCCCCTACACCGAGGGCGCGGAGGCCGTCCACCAGGTGACCGAGGCCCTCGGCGGGGCCGTGAAGGCCGCCGGACTGCACCGCACCGACCTGCGCCGGGTCGTCATCGGCACACCGGGCGCCTTCGACCCCCAGACGGGCCGCCTGCGCTACGCCAGCCACCTCCCCGGCTGGCACTCCCCCACCCTCCTGGAGGAGCTGGCGGCGGCCCTGCCGATGCCCGTCGAGTACGAGAACGACGTCAACCTCGCCGCCGTCGCCGAACAGCGGCTCGGCGCCGCCCGCGGCCACGAGGACTTCGTCCTGCTGTGGAACGAGGAGGGCCTGGGCGCCGCACTGATCCTGGGCGGCCGGCTGCACCGCGGCTGGACCGGCGGCGCGGGCGAGGTGGGCTTCCTGCCCGTGCCGGGCCGGCCCCTGGTCCGGGAGGTCACCCGGGCCAACTCCGGCGGGTACCAGGAGCTGGCCGGTGTGGAGGGGCTGCCCCGGCTCGCCGCGGAACTGGGCGTGGAGCCGGCGGACGCCCCCGGTGCGCCCGAGGCCCCCGGAGCACCGCACGGACCGGAGGTCGCCGCCGCCGTCGCCCTGCTCACGCGGGCCGCCGCCGCCCCCGAGGGAGCGCACCTGCGGTTCCTCCAGTCGTACGCCACCGCGCTGGCCACCGGTCTCGCCTCGGTCGTCGCCGTGCTGGACCCGGAGATCGTGGTCCTGTCCGGAGCGGCGATCAGTGCGGGCGGCGAGCCGCTGCGCGCGCTGCTGGAGGCCGAGCTCGCCGAACTGGCCCCCTCCCGGCCCCGGCTGGTCCCCGGCGAGGTGCAGGAACGGCCCGTCCTGCACGGCGCGCTGGAGAGCGCGCTGGCCGCCACCCGGGACGAAGTGTTCGACACCTCGGGCTGAACCGCCCTGCGCCGCCGCCCCGCCCTCCCCCTGCACCCCGTATCGGCACACCCACGCAGACCCCACCGCCATCCCCACCGGCATCCCCCACGGAAGTTCCTCCCCCAGAGAGCGAGCCCCGCCATGCCCAGAACCGGACGCCTGACCACCGCGACCGCCGTCCTCGCGGCGATATCCGCCCTCGCCACGGCCTGTACGGGCCAGGGCGCGGACACCGCCTCCGACGACCCCAAGGCGGACGTCACCCTCAACTTCTGGCACGGCTGGTCCGCGCCGAGCGAGGCCAAGGCGATCGAGGAGAACATCGCCCGGTTCGAGAAGGCGCACCCGAACATCAAGGTCCAGGTCACCGGCAACATGACCGACGACAAGATCAACCAGGCGCTGCGGGCGGGCGGGGACAAGGCCCCCGACGTGGTCTCCTCCTTCACCACCGACAGCGTGGGCAAGTTCTGCAACTCCCGAGCCTTCGCCGACCTGAACCCCTTCCTCGCGAAGTCCGGGGTGGACAAGACGAAGGTCTTCCCCAAGACCCTGCTGGAGTACACGCAGTTCGACGGCAACCAGTGCACGCTGCCGCTGCTGCACGACGCGTACGGCCTCGTCTACAACAAGACCGCCTTCGCGGCCGCCGGCATCACCGAACCCCCTCAGACCTGGAGCCAGTTCACAGAGGTCGCGCAGAAGCTCACCAAGCTCAAGGGCGACTCGTACGAGCAGGTCGGCCTGATGCCCACCTTCCACGGCTACGAGACGAAGCCGACGCGGCTCGCGGCGCAGTGGGGCGCCACGTACTTCGGCGCCGACGGCAAGTCCAACCTGGCCGGGGACCCGGCCTTCGCCAAGATGCTGACCGCGCAGAAGGACCTGGTGGACAAGCTCGGCGGCTACGAGAAGCTGGAGCGGTTCCGCAACACCTTCGGTGACGAGTGGAGCGCCGAGCACCCCTTCCACACCGGCCAGGTGGCCATGCAGATCGACGGCGAGTGGCGGGCCTCGATGGCGAAGGAGGCCGGCGTCGCCTTCGAGATCGGCACCGCCCCGCTGCCCGTCCCCGACGAGCAGAAAGCCGACTACGGCAAGGGCTACCTCTCCGGGACGATCATGGGCATCGCCGCGGGCAGCAAGAAGCAGAACGCCGCCTGGGAGCTGGTCAAGTACATGACGACCGACACCGAGGCGGTGGTGGCCTTCGCCAACGCCATCCACAACATCCCGTCCACCCTTGCCGCGCTGGACTCCCCGAACCTCCAGGTGACCCCGGAGTTCAAGACCTTCCTCGACATCGCCCGGCACCCGGAGTCCAGCACCACCCCGGCCCAGGCCGACGGCGGCACCTACCAGCTGACCTTCGAGGACTTCGCGTACGGGGTCGAGAAGGGCGACGTGGCCGACATCCCGGCCGGTCTCGCCAAGACCGGCCAGCAGATCGACACGGACATCGCGAAGGCGAAGTAGCCCGATGACCGGCGCCCACCCCTTGCGGTCGAAGCGGCGGCGCTCCGCCCTGCGGACCGCGGCCTTCCTGTCCCCCTGGCTCATCGGCTTCGCCGTCTTCTTCGTCTACCCGCTGCTGTCCACCCTGTACTTCTCCTTCACCCGGTACGACGGCTTCCGGCAGCCCGCCTTCAACGGCCTGGACAACTGGAGCTACGTCTTCACGGACTATCCGCTCTTCTGGCCGGCCATGCGCAACACGCTGTGGCTGGTCCTGGTGATGGTCACCTGCCGGGTCGCCTTCGGCCTCGGCATCGGCCTGCTCATCACGAAGATCAAGACGGGGACCGGGATCTTCCGGACCCTGTTCTACCTGCCCTACCTGGCCCCGCCGGTCGCCGCGACCCTGGCCTTCGTCTTCCTGCTCAACCCCGGCACCGGACCCGTCAACACCCTGCTGGACGCGGTGGGACTGCCCACCCCCGGCTGGTTCACCGACGCCGACTGGTCCAAGCCGGCCCTGACCGCCCTCGCCCTGTGGGGGGTCGGCGACCTGATGGTCATCTTCATGGCGGCGCTGCTCGACGTACCGAAGGAGCAGTACGAGGCCGCGGAGCTGGACGGGGCCGGCGCCTGGGCGCGGTTCCGGCACATCACCCTGCCCAACATCTCGCCGATCATCATGTTCGCCGTCGTCACCGGGGTCATCCAGGCCATGCAGTACTACGCCCAGCCGCTGGTGGCGGGGAAGGTCGCGGCCGGGGTGATCGGCGGCTCGGGCCAGCAGTTCGAGCCGGGATATCCCGACAAGTCCACCCTGACGCTGCCCCAGCTCGTCTACAACCTCGGGTTCCAGCGCTTCGACTACGGCACCGCGTGTGTCGTCGCGCTCGTCCTGTTCGCCCTCTCCATGGCCTTCACCGCGCTCCTGATGCGGCGCCGTGGCGGTCTGATCGGAGCAGAATGAGCAGCGCGCACACCGGCCGGAGATCCTCCAGGGCGGTACTGCACTGGGTCGGGGTGCACTCGCTCGGCGTGGCCGCCGCCCTCTTCTTCGTCCTCCCCTTCGTCTTCCTCCTCCTCACCTCCCTGATGGGCGACCGGCAGGCGCTGACCCGCGACCTGTGGCCCGACACCTGGGAATGGGGGAACTACGCGAAGGTGTGGCACACCCCGGGCTTCCTGACCTGGTGGCGCAACACGCTCCTGTACGCCGGACTCGGCACCCTGTTGACCGTGGTCTCCTCCGTACCCGTCGCGTACGCGCTCGCCAAGTTCCGCTTCCGCGGGCGACGGCTCGCGCTGCTCCTCGTGATCGCCATGATGATGCTGCCGCCGCAGGTGGTGGTCATCCCCATGTACCTCTTCTGGGCCAAGCAGCTCGACCTGTCGGGCACCCTGTGGCCGCTGATCGTCCCGATGGCGTTCGGCGACGCCTTCTCCATCTTCCTGCTCCGCCAGTTCCTGCTGACCATCCCCGACGAGTACCTGGACGCGGCCCGCGTCGACGGCTGCGGCGAGGTGCGCACCCTGCTGCGCGTGGTCCTGCCGATGGCCCGGCCCGGGATCGCCGCCGTCGCGCTCTTCCAGTTCTTCTGTGCCTGGAACGACTACTTCGGCCCGCAGATCTACGCCTCCGACAACCCGGCCGCCTGGACCCTCAGTTACGGACTGGAGTCCTTCAAGGGGGCGCACCACACCAACTGGAACCTGACCATGGCCGCGACCGTACTGGTCATGGCACCGGTGATCGTCCTCTTCTTCTTCGCTCAGAAGGCGTTCGTCGAGGGAGTCACCCTGACCGGCGTGAAAGGCTGACGACGATGAAACTCGCAGTGGTGGGCGGCGGTTCCACCTACACCCCCGAACTGATCGACGGGTTCGCACGGCTGCGCGACACCCTGCCCGTCAGCGAGCTCGTGCTGATCGACCCGGCCACCGAACGGCTGGAGCTGATCGGCGGCCTGGCCCGGCGGATCTTCGCCCGGCAGGGCCACCCGGGCCGCGTCACCACCACCACCGACCTCGATGCGGGCATCGCCGGGGCCGACGCGGTCCTGCTCCAGCTGCGCGTCGGCGGACAGGCCGCCCGGCTGCAGGACGAGACCTGGCCGCTGGAGTGCGGCTGCGTCGGCCAGGAGACCACGGGCGCGGGCGGGCTCGCCAAGGCGCTGCGCACGGTCCCGGTGGTCCTCGACATCGCCGAGCGGGTCCGGCGGACCAGCCCGGACGCGTGGATCATCGACTTCACCAACCCGGTCGGCATCGTCACCCGGGCCCTCCTGCAGGCCGGGCACAAGGCCGTCGGGCTGTGCAACGTCGCCATCGGCCTCCAGCGGAAGTTCGCGGCCCTGCTGGACCTGGCGCCGGCCGACATCCACCTGGACCACGTGGGCCTCAACCACCTCACCTGGGAGCTCGGCGTGCGCCGGGGCGGCCCGGACGGCGAGGACGTGCTGGGGACCCTGCTCGCCACGCACGGCGAGGCCGTCGCCGGGGACCTGCGGCTGCCGCGGGCGGTGCTGGACCGGCTCGGCGTCGTGCCCTCGTACTACCTGCGCTACTTCTACGCCCACGACGAGGTCGTCCGGGAGCTCGGGACCAAACCCTCGCGGGCCGCCGAGGTCGCGGCGATGGAACGCGAACTGCTCGCCCTGTACGGGGATCCCGCGCTCGACGAGAAGCCGGCGCTGCTGGCGAAACGGGGCGGCGCCTTCTACTCCGAGGCCGCCGTGGACCTGGCCGCCTCCCTGCTGGGCGACGGCGGGCCGGCCGTGCAGGTGGTCAACACGTACAACAACGGCACGCTGCCCTTCCTGCCGGACGACGCGGTGATCGAGGTGCAGGCCCGTGTCGACGGATCCGGGCCCGTTCCGCTCGCGGTGCCCAGGCTGGACCCGCTGTTCTCCGGGCTGATCGCGCACGTGAGCGCCTACGAGGACCTCGCGCTGGACGCGGCCCTGCGCGGCGGGCGCGAGCGGGTCTTCAAGGCACTGCTGGCGCACCCGCTCATCGGGCAGTTCGACCTGGCCGAAGGGCTGACCGACCGGCTCCTCGCGCACAACAAGGAGCACCTGCCATGGGCGTGACCCTCCCCTCGGTGCTGGCCGTCGACGCGGGCAACAGCAAGACGGACGTGGCGCTCCTCGCCCCGGACGGCTCGGTGCTGTGCTCCGGCCAGGCCGGGGGCTTCCAGCCGCCGCGCACGGGGGTGGCCGCGGCCGTCGACGTGCTGGCCGAGGCGATGGCCGACGCCGGACTGCGCGCGGACCCGGCGGCCGGGCCGTTGGCCGAGCGGGTGTCGGCGTGCCTGGCCAACGCCGACTTCGCGGTGGAGGAGCGGGAGCTGGCGCGGGAGATCGAGCGCCGCGGCTGGGGCCGTGCGACGGCGGTGCACAACGACACCTTCGCGCTGCTGCGCTCCGGGCTGCCGACGGGCGCCGGCCCGTGCGGGGTCGCGGTGGTGTGCGGGGCGGGCATCAACTGTGTCGGAATGACCCCGGACGGGCGGACCGCGCGGTTCCCCGCGGTCGGGCGGATCTCCGGCGACTGGGGCGGCGGGGGCGGACTGGCCGAGGAGGCCCTGTGGTTCGCGGCCAGGGCCGAGGACGGGCGGGGCGGACCGACGGAGCTGGCCCGCGCGCTGCCCGCGTACCTCGGCCACGCGTCGATGGCCTCGCTGATCGAGGCGATGCACCTGGGCCGGGTGCCGCACGCGCGGCGCCACGAGCTGACACCGGTGCTGTTCGCGGTGGCGGCCGCCGGGGACCCGGTGGCGCTGTCGCTGGTGCACCGGCAGGCGGACGAGGTGGTGGCCATGGCGTCGGTGGCGCTGGGTCGCCTGGGTCTGCTGGAGCAGGAGGTACCGGTGGTGCTGGGCGGCAGTGTGCTGGCCGCCGGACACCCGCAGCTCAACGACCGGATCGCGGCGGGCCTCGCCGAACGGGCCCCGCGCGCCCGGATCTCCGTGATCACGGCACCGCCCGTGCTCGGTGCCGGACTGCTGGGCCTGGACGCGCTCGGGTCCCCGCCCGAGGCCTACGAAAAACTCCGTACCCATTTCGGTTGAACCCGCCCCGGAAGTCCTCCGGTCTGGAACCGTGGCGCCCGTACGGACGTATTGACGGTGAAGGGGCGACGAAGGGGGCCCCCAGGGACGGATCGCCCTGGATCCAGCACCGGGTGCTGTGGTCGACCGGCACTACGGCCATACTGCTGCGCAGGGGGTACCTCCCAGCGTCGGCTGGAGGACGACAGGACCGAGGGGGAGGTCACGGTGGCGATCACATCACGCGCGCCCGCGCCCGGGGGCGGTACTTCCGTGCCGTCCGCCGGACCGACGGCGCCACCGCCCGACGGGCCGCCCGGGCGGAGCACTGCCTGGGCCGAGGGCGTGGAACGGCTGCGCGAGACGGCGACCACCGAGCCGGGCCGGCTGCGGATCATCGGCGCGGTACTGGCCGCCCTGATCGTGCTGTTCGGCACGGTGAGCGTCTGGGAGATCTCCGACCGGGCCGCGGCCGCCGACGACGTGGTGGGCCGCAGCCAGCCGCTGAGCGCGGACGCGGCGAGCATCTACCGCTCCCTGGCGGACGCCGACACCACCTCCTCCAGCGGGTTCCTGCTGGGCGCCCAGGAACCGCGCGAGGTCCGCCAGCGGTACGAGAAGGACATCGCCAACGCCTCCAAGCTGCTGGTGAGCGCGGCCGCCAACACCGGCGGCAACGAGGACTCCCGCCGGCAGATCACCGTGCTCAGCGAGCAGCTCCCGCGCTACACCGGCCTGATCGAACAGGCCCGGGCCACCAACCGGCAGGGCCTGCCGCTGGGCGGCGCCTACCTGCGCTACGCCAACGAGCAGATGACCACCCAGCTGCTGCCCGCCGCCCAGCGGCTGTACGAGTCGGAGACCAGGCGGCTCTACACGGACCACGACGACGCCCGGTCCTGGCCGCTGGCCTCGATCGGGCTGGGCCTGCTCGCGGTCGCCGCCCTGGTCTGGGCGCAGCGGCGCAACTACCGGCACACGAACCGGGTCCTCAACCACGGACTGGTGGCCGCGACGGCCGCGTCGGTGGTGGTCCTGTTGTGGCTGACCGTGGGGCACACGGTGGCACGCTCCTCGCTGAGCGAGGCCCGGGCGGACGGGCAGGAGTCGATGAAGGTGCTCAACGACGCGCGGATCGCCTCCCTGCAGGCGCGGGCCGGTGAGAACCTGACCCTGATCGCGCGGGGCGCCGTACTGGCCGAGGACAAGAAGTCCGACAAGTACGACGTGGACTTCACGAACAACATGAAGCAGTTGGACGCCGGACTGGCGACCGCGCTGCGGCTCGCCGACGACGCGGCCGGCCGGGACCCCGTCAGCCGGGCCGCGGAGGGCGTGAAGCAGTGGAAGCAGCGGCACACGGCGGCCCGGGAGGCGGACTTGAAGGGGGACTACGAGGCCGCGCTGCCCCAGGTCGTCGGGGACGAGAAGCACAAGGAGAGCAGCGGCGCCGCCTTCGACACGGTGGACGCCTCCCTGGAACAGGCCGTCGCCCACGAGCAGCGGGAGTTCACCCTGGCCGCCCAGGACGGGCTCGGCGCGCTGGGCGGTCTGGTGACGGGGGCCGCGGTCCTGGCGGTCATCGGTGCGGCAGCGGCCCTGCTCGGCATCGGCCGCAGGCTTTCGGAGTACAGGTGAGCGCGATGCGGATACGGGCGAGGCGGGCCGCCGAAGGTCACGAGAACCACGAGGGCCACGAGAACCACGCGGCCCGGGAGAGCCGGACGGGCCGGGCCGGGCGGGCGGCGACCGCGGGCGCGGCCTCCGGCATCCGCCGGGCAGCGGGCCGGCTGCGCGGCTGGGGCGGGGTGAGCGCGATGGCCGTCGCCTGCGCGACGACCGCCGCCGCCGTGCTGCTGCCGCTGGCCCACGCGACGCCCGACACCGGCCGGCCGGTGGTCCGCCGGCCCGCGTCGATGGCGGCGGCCCCGGCCGCGCCCTGGGCCCTCACCGACACCTGCCAGGACCCCGAGGCCAGCCTGCGCCCCTCCGACGTGGACGGCGCGACCATCGCGCGGATCAAGGCGGCCGGCAAGCTCGTCGCCGGCGTGGACCAGAACAGCTTCCGCTGGGGCTACCGCAACCAGACCGCCGAGGGCAGCCGCCTCGACGGCTTCGACATCGACCTGGTCAAGGCCATCGCCAAGGACATCCTGGGCGACGAGAACGCGGTCATCTACCGGGCCATCCCCACCAGCCAGCGCATCCCCGCCCTCCAGGAGGGGCGCGTCGACATCGTCGTACGGACCATGACCATCAACTGCAAGCGGCTGGAGGACGTCGCCTTCTCGACGGCCTACTTCGAGGCCGGTCAGCAGGTGCTGGCGCCCAAGGGGTCGCCGATCACCGGGTACGACCCCTCGCTGAAGGACCGGCGGATCTGTTTCGCGGCCGGTTCCACGGCGGAGGCGGCCCTGAAGGCCCAGTCGTACGGCTCGGTGCCGGTCACCGTCGCCAACCAGCTGGACTGCCTGGTCCGGCTGCAGCTGGGCGAGGTCGACGGCATCATCACGGACAACGCCCTCGCGGCCGGTCAGGCCGCACAGGACCCGTCGGTGCAGCTGGTGGGCTCGCCCTTCACCCGCGAGTTCTACGGGGTGGCGATGAACAAGGACGCCTCGGACCTGGTCCGCCGGGTCAACAGGGTGCTGGAGAACTACCGCGCGGGCGGCGGTGACAGCCCGTGGATGAAGGCGTACCTCAAGCACCTGCAGCCCGTGCTGCCCGGTGTGACGGCGCCCCCCGCACCCAAGTACCGGGACGGCTGAGGCCCGTGACGGTTTCGGACACGGGACCGGGCGCGGGGCAGGATACGAGGACGCACACGGAGGCGGCGGAAGCGGAGGCACAGCCGGTGGAGGTGGGGTCTGCAGTGATGGACCGGGACGACGTCGACCGCGCGCTGGCCCGGCTGGGCGCGGAGCACGAGGCCGTCGAGACCTCGCTGCTCGCCCTCCAGGACCACGCCGGGCGCCGGCTGCTGGAGGGCGCCGCGCTGAGCGGGACCACCAAGGAGCGGTGGACGGCCGCCGACGCGGACATCACCCGGCTGTGGACGTACTTCGACGCCTACAGCGGGGCCCTGACCGCCGCCCGGGAGGTACGGGAGCGGCGCCGCTGGCCGAACCGCGAGGACCTGATCGAGCTGACCGAGCGGCTGCGCGGGCCCGGGGTGCTGATCGCCGGGGCCGGCGCCGAGGGCGTCGCGCTGGCGGAGCGGCTCTCGCTCGCCGAGCTGGTGGCCCGGATGAACGGCCTGTACGCGCGCTCGCTCGACGTGGTGGTCGCCGCCGACGCCGTGTGGTCGGCGCTGCCCGCCCGGATCGACCTGCTCGCCGCCGAGCTGCACCGCACCCGCTCGCTGGCCCAGTCGGTGGGCGTACGGCCGGGCGAGCACCCCTCCGGCGACGACCTGGAGGACATCACCGCCGAGCTGACGGAGCTGCGCACCCGGGTGATCGCGGACCCGCTGGCCTTCTGGCTGCCGGCGTCGGGCAGCTCGGCGCCCGGCGGCGGCCGTCCGGACACCGGGCGCTACGACCGGGCCGCGCTCGCGCTGGAGGACGTACGCCGCGAGATCGAGGCGGTGCTGGACGTACGGCAGGACGCGGAGCAGCGGCTGATCGCCCTGCGGGACGTGCTCTCGCGGGCCGACCGGACCCTGGCGGAGGCGCGGACCGCGCGCGGCGAGGTGCTGGCGAAGATCGCCGCGTCCGAGGTGCCCGCGGTGAGCGGCCCGCCCACGGTGCTCCAGGAGCAGCTCGCGGCGGCGGCCGAACACCGGCGCCAGGCGCGCTGGCACCGGCTCTCGCCGCTGCTGGAATCTCTGGAGGAGCGCGCCGAGGAGGAACTGCGGCGGGCCCGTGAATCGTTGACCGCGGTGACGGCGCCCCTGGCCGTACGGGCCGAGCTGCGCGGGCGGCTCGACGCGTACAAGGCGAAGGTGGCCCGCCACGGAATGGCGGAGGACCCCCTGCTGATCGAGCGGTACGACACCGCCCGGCGCATGCTGTGGAGCGCGCCCTGCGACCTGCGGGCCGCCGAACAGGCCGTCCTGCGCTACCAGCAGGCGACGGCGGAGTCGCTGATGCCGCCCCAGGACCGGCCCGAGCAACCACGACACCAGGAACAGCGGCCCGACGGGCCCGGGGAGGAGGACGCATGAGCCTGATCGGAACCGCCTGCGTGCGTCCCGGCTGCCCGGGGGCGTACGAGGACATGGGCGGCGGCGAGGTCTACTGCGACACGTGCGGGCTGGCGCCGATCGGCTCGATCGCAGCGGGCGCGGACGAGCTCGTGTCGCCGCCGACGGGGATGACGAGCGCGGCCCGGGGCTCCCTGGGCTCCGGCGGGTCCCGTGGCTCTATGGGTTCGCAGGGCTCCCACGGCTCGGCGCGGTCCTCGGCCTCGGCACGGTCCTCCCGGTCCTCCTCCTCGCGCCGCTCGGTGTCCGGGCGGCTGTCGCGCTCGGTGTCGGGGACGACCTCCACCCGTTCGGTGTCGGTGCGCAGTTCGGGCTCGGCGGCCTCGGGCCGCAGCCGGCTGGGCGCCGGTCTGGTCAACGTGCCGGAGGTGCCGCGTCCGAATCCCTCGACCGCGGTCCTGGAGAACCCGGAGGTGCCGGAGCGCAAGCGGTTCTGCTCGCGCTCGGACTGCGGGGCCCCGGTGGGCCGCTCCCGGGGCGACCGGCCGGGCCGGACGGAAGGGTTCTGCACCAAGTGCGGGCACCCGTACTCCTTCGTGCCCAAGCTGCGCTCCGGTGATGTGGTGCGCGGCCAGTACGAGGTGGCGGGCTGCCTCGCGCACGGCGGCCTCGGCTGGGTGTACCTGGCGGTGGACCGGGCGGTCGCGGACCGGTGGGTGGTGCTCAAGGGCCTGCTGGACACCGGGGACCAGGACGCGATGGAGGCCGCGATCTCGGAGCGGCGCTTCCTCGCGGAGATCGAGCACTCCAACATCGTGCGGATCTACAACTTCGTGGAGCACCTGGACCAGCGGACCGGTTCGCTGGACGGGTACATCGTCATGGAGTACGTCGGCGGCAAATCGCTGAAGGAGATCGCGAACGAGCGGCGCCGGCCGGACGGGCGGCGCGACCCGCTGCCGGTGGAGCAGGCGTGCGCCTACGGCATCGAGGCGCTGGAGGCGCTCGGCCACCTGCACAGCAGGAACCTCCTGTACTGCGACTTCAAGGTCGACAACGCGATCCAGCAGCAGGACCAGCTGAAGCTGATCGACATGGGCGCGGTACGGCGGATGGACGACACCGAGTCGGCCATCTACGGCACGGTGGGCTATCAGGCCCCCGAGGTCGCGGAGCTGGGCCCCTCGGTCGCCTCCGACCTGTACACGGTGGCGCGGACGCTGGCCGTGCTGACCTTCGACTTCCAGGGCTACACCAACGTGTTCGTGGATTCGCTGCCGGATCCGGAGCACATCGAGGTGTTCCGGCGGTACGAGTCCTTCTACCGGCTGCTGGTGCGGGCGACCGATCCGGACCCGGGGCGGCGGTTCTCGTCCGCGCAGGAGATGGCGGACCAGCTGACGGGCGTGCTGCGGGAGGTGGTCGCCCTGCAGACGGGCCGGCCGCGGCCGCAGCTGTCGACCCTCTTCGGCCCGGAGCTGCGGGTTCCGGACACCCAGCTGTTCGCCGACGCGGCCGGCACCGTCGTCTCCCGGCTGGGCTACCGGCCGATCGCCTCCCGGCGGGGCGGCGGACTGTTCGGGCTCGCCGGCCGCGGCCGGGCCGCGGCCGGAGCGCACGCGCCCGGCGGCAGCGCCCTGCCCGGGTCGGCGGCCGCCGGGGCGCTCGGCCCGCAGGGCCGTACCCCTGTCGGCGGCACCCCGCCCGGCGGCACGCCCGTGCCCGGGGCGGCCGGCGGCGGCGCGGCGGGTACGTGGGCGCCCGCGACCGGCGGACCGGGGGCGGGCGTGGCCGGGCTCGGGACCACCGCCACGCGGGTGACGGGCGTGCCGGGTCCGCGGCCCGCGCCGCCCGCTGTGGTCCAGGGCGCGGGGGCCGCGCCCGTACCCGTACTCCTGTCCCCGGAGCCGGCTGCCGCGAGAGCGACGACCCCCGACGCGCGCGACACCGCGCTGGCCCTGCCCGTACCGCTGGTGGACGCGGCCGACCCGAACGCCGGTTTCCTGACGGGTCTGCTGGCCTCCGCGCCGGGCGACCTGCTCGGTGCCCTGAGCGCGGCGCCGGCCGATTCGGCCGAGTTGCGGCTGCGGGAGCTGCGGGCCCGCCTGGAACTGGGCGAACTGGCCGAGGCCGGACACACCCTGGCGGAACTGGAAGCCCGGCATCCGGACGACTGGCGGGTGGTGTGGGCCCGTGGCATCGCCTCGCTGGCCACCGGTGACGACGAGATAGCGGCCCTGTCCTTCGACGCGATCTACGACGCCTTCCCGGGCGAGCCCGCGCCGAAGCTGGCGCTGGGGCTGTGCGCGGAGGTGCTGGGCCAGCTGGACAACGCCGCCGAGTACTACCGGCTCGTGTGGACCACCGACCCGGGGTTCGTGAGCGCGGCCTTCGGGCTGGCCCGCGTCCAACTGGCCGCCGGGGACCGGGACGCGGCCGTGCGCACGCTGGAATCCGTGCCCGAGGCGTCCATCCACTACACCGCCGCGCGGGTGGCGGCCGTACGCGCACGTCTGCGCGACCGGTCCCCGCAGGAGCCGCTGCTGGCCGACCTGGCGGCCGCCGCGGACCAGGTGGAAGCCCTGCGGCGGTTCGGACTGGACCCGGAGCGTCAGGAGCGGCTCGCGACGGAGGTTCTGGGCTCGGCCCTGGACTGGGTACTGTCGGGTAGCCGGGGTTCCGACCCCGGCCGGACCTCGCTGCTCGGCAGTCAACTGGACGAGCGGGGCCTGCGCTTCGGACTGGAGCGCTCGTACCGCGTCCTCGCACGGCTGGCGCGGCGTGGCGAGGAGAGGATCGAACTGGTGGAGCGGGCAAACCGTTTCCGTCCCCGGACGTGGGTGTGAGTGATGTCGATGCATCGGCTGTCGGGCTGCCCCAGCTGCGCGGAACCCCTGGAGGAGGGTGACCGTTTCTGCGGCGTCTGCGGCTACGCCGTGAGCGCTCCTCCCCCGGCCGCCGTGGACCACCCGACCATCCCCATCCCACCGGCGCCACCGGCGCCGACCGCGCCACCGGCCCGGCCGACCGCTGCGGGCGGTTACGGGAGCCCGGCTCCCGGCGTCCCGCACGCCGCCGCCGAGCCCGCCCCGGGCTGGGGCAGCGTGGCCGCGGCCGCGCCGACGCTGGTCGGCGACCCGGCCGCCTGGGTCACCGCCCCGGCGGAACCGGAGCCGGAACCGGAGCCGCGGCAGGGTCCGGCCGGGGTCACCTACGCGGCCTCCGGCCACGGGAACCCGTACGGGAACGGCACCCCGCCGGAAGGCACCCCGTGGGGCGCGGCCGAACACCCGTACGGCGCCGCGGACGGCCCCGAGACCCGCCACGACCGGCCCGGGGGCGACCCCGGCACGCCTGCGGAGGGGACGCCCTGGGGCACGGGCGAAGCCCCGTACGAGAATCCGCCCCAGCCCGGCGGCGCGGCCGGCGGGAAGACCTGCGTCGCCTGCCGCGCCGGGCACGTCGACACCGACGGGTACTGCGAGCACTGCGGGCACGCGCAGCCCCGTGAGCGCGACCACATCGAGGAGGAGCTCGGGAGCGTCGCCGCCGTCACCGACCGGGGACTGCGCCACCACCGCAACGAGGACTCGTTCGCCGTGTCGGCCACCGCCCTGCCCGACGGCTCCGCCGCCACCGTGGCCATCGTCTGCGACGGCGTCTCCTCCGCCAGCCGCCCCGACGAGGCATCGGCCGCCGCGGCCGTCGCCGCGAACGAGGCGCTGCTCGAAGCGCTCCCGCGCGGCGCCCACCCCCAGGAGGCCATGCACGAGGCGATCCTGGCCGCCGCCGAAGCCGTGAACGCCCTGGCCCCGGAGACCCCCGGCGCGCAGAACGCCCCCGCCTGCACCCTGGTCGGCGCCGTCGTCGGCGGCGGCCTGCTGACCATCGGCTGGGTGGGCGACAGCCGTGCCTACTGGGTCCCCGACGACCGCGCCGCCCTGCCCCGGCGCCTCACCGAGGACGACTCCTGGGCCGCCCAGATGGTCGCCGCCGGCCTGATGGGCGAGGCCGAGGCCTACGCGGACGTCCGCGCGCACGCCATCACCGGCTGGCTGGGGGCCGACGCGTACGACCTCGAACCGCACACCGCGACCTTCAAGCCCGACCACCCCGGGGTGGTGGTGGTCTGCACCGACGGACTGTGGAACTACGCGGAATCCGCGCGGGAGATGGCCCAGGTGGTACCCGCCGACGCCGCGACCCGCCCGCTGCACAGCGCCCAGGTACTGGTGGGATACGCACTCGACGGCGGCGGCCACGACAACGTCACCGTGGCAGTCGTGCCGTTCGCCACGCACCCAGAGCAGGAACCGGGACCGGATGCGGAGCCGGGCCCGGCGGCAGGACCGGAATAGGAAGTGGAAGCGCGCCCGCAGGTCTGACCCGCCTGCCCGAGCCCCCTAGGAGTCCAACCGATGGCGAATTTCGCCAAGCCGAGTGCCCCGCGGTTCAGCGTGGAGGTGTACCAGAACGAGTTTCTCCCCGAGGGCGGACGGGACGTCCACGCGATCGTCACGGTGACCGCCACCGGCGGTGCCACCGCCACGCGCGCGCCGGTCGCCGACGGCACGGCGGCCGTGGTGCTCATGGTCGACTGCTCGGGGTCCATGGAGTACCCGCCGGAGAAGATGCGCGGCGCCCGTGAGGCCACGGCGGCCGCCGTCGACACCCTGCGCGACGGCACCGCCTTCGCCGTGATCGCCGGGACACACGTGGCCAAGGAGGTCTACCCCGGCCAGGGCCGCCTCGCGGTCGCGGACGCGACCACCCGCGCCCAGGCCAAGGAGGCCCTGCGCGGGCTGAGCTCCGGCGGCGGCACCGCCATCGGCACCTGGCTGCGCCTCGCCGACGGCCTGCTGCGCGGCTCCACCGCCGCCATCCGGCACGGCGTCCTGCTCACCGACGGCCGCAACGAGCACGAGGAGCCGGCCGTGCTCCGCGCCACCCTCGACGCGTGCGCGGGCCGCTTCACCTGCGACGCCCGCGGCGTGGGCACCGACTGGGACGTCAAGGAGGTCACCGGGATCGCGAACGCGCTGCTCGGCTCCGCCGACATCGTGGCCGACCCGGCCCATCTCGCCGAGGACTTCACGCGCATGATGGAGAACGTCATGGGCAAGGAGGTCGCGGACGTCGCGCTGCGCCTGTGGACCCCGGTCGGCGTGGAGATCCAGTACGTCAAGCAGGTGGCTCCCGTCCTCCAGGACCTGACCGACCGCCGCACCGAGGTGGGCCCGCGCGCCGGCGACTACCCGACCGGGTCGTGGGGCGACGAGTCCCGCGAGTACCACGTGTGCGTGCGCGTCCCGACGGCGACCGTGGGCCAGGAGATGCTCGCCGCCCGCGCCACGCTCGTGCTCCCGGCCGCGGCGGGCGGGCCGGACGGGAAACCGACCGTCCTGGCCCAGGGCCTGGTGCGCGCGGTGTGGACGGACGATCTGGCGGCGTCCACCGCCATCAACGCGCAGGTCGCCCACTACACCGGACAGGCGGAGCTGGCGGAGGCTATCCAGCAAGGTTTGGAAGCCCGCAAAATGGGCGATGTCGGTGGTGCCACGGCCAAGCTGGGGCGTGCGGTACAACTGGCGAGTTCCTCCGGAAACGCCGACACAGCGCGACTCCTGGCGAAGGTGGTGGATGTGGTGGACGCGGTGGCGGGTACTGTGCGGCTGAAAGCGAAGGTCGCCGATGCCGACGAGATGACTCTTGACACGCGTTCGACGCAGACCGTCCGAGTGAAGAAGACCTGAGAAGACCTGACGTGATGACGCAGGGAGAAGAAGGGGGAAGCGCCGCCATGCCGACCTGCCCGAACGGGCACCAGTCCGCGTCCGACGACTGGTGCGAGGTCTGCGGCCACCGCATGGCTGCCTCGGAGGGCCCGCCCCCGGTGCCGTCCTACGGCTACGGCTTCCCCCCGACCGCCGGTGAGCCGACCGCCCAGGCCGAGCTCTGCCCGCAGTGCCGGACCCCGCGCGAGGCCATGGCCCCGTTCTGCGAGGAATGCCGCTACAACTTCCTGACCCGTACCCCGACTTCTTACGCCCCGCCGGCCCCGGAACCGGGACCCCAGGCGACGGGTGCCGGCGTCGGTGGCGGTGCCGGGGGCCGCGGTACGCCTCCGCCGCCCGTGCCCGCTCCCGGGACCTACTCCCAGGACCACTTCGAGTACCAGGGCTCACGGCCGTCCCGGGTCAACCGGCCGGCCGAGCCGCTGCAGCGCGAGGACGACTGGCTGCTGCCGCCGCCCGCGCACGAGTCGCCGCTGGAGTACCAGCGGGCCCCGCAGCCCCAGTACCAGCAGCAGCCCCCGCCGCAGCACCAGCGGGAGTACCAGCAGGAGTACCAGCAGCAGGGACCGCCGCCCCAGCAGCAGTACCAGCAGCAGCCTCCGCCGCAGCACCAGCCCTTCCCGCCCCAGGGCGGGGGCGCCTGGAGTGCGACGATCGCCCCCGACCGCTCGTACTTCATGGCGATGATGCAGCGCAGCGGCCCCGAGGCCGCCGGGCTGAACCTGCCCGCGTACTCCCCGGAGCAGCACCTTCCGCTGTCCGGCGGCCAGATCACCATCGGCCGCCGCCGCGCCTCCACGGGCGAGTCCCCGGACATCGACCTGTCGGTGCCCCCGGAGGACCCGGGCGTCTCCCACCAGCACGCGGTGCTCGTCCAGCAGCCCGACCTCAGCTGGGCGGTGGTGGACCAGAACTCCACCAACGGCACCACGATCAACGGCGGCGAGGAGCCGATCCAGCCCTACGTCCCGGTCCCCCTAGCCGACGGCGACCGGGTCCACGTGGGCGCCTGGACGACGATCACGATCCGCCGCGGCTGATTCACCCCTCCCCCAGGGGCCACACGTACGGCCCCTGGGGATCGTCGAGCCACGACCACTGGCCCCCGGTGCTGACCGAGACCCCGAAGCGTTCCCGGGCCGGGCGGCCCTCGCGGCGCCACAGGTCCAGGGCCTCGCGGGGGTGCAGGGCGCCCGCGGTCAGCACGAGCATGAACTGGAAGCGCTCGTTCTCCACCAGCTCGTACGGAAGCCCGTACCCCGTACCGGCCGGGTCGGGCTGCGGGGCGGCCGTGGCACCGCGCAGCGGGACGAAGTACGCCGAGGTGTGCAGGAAGTTGCCCTCGGCGAAGCCGGCGTCCCGGACGGTCAGCGCGATCAGGCCGGTCGACAGCGGCGCCAGGATCCGCGCACCCGGCCGGCACTGGCCGAGCCAGGCGTGCGGGATCAGCGGCAGCGTGCAGGTCACGATGATCCGGTCGAACGGGGCCCGGGCGGGGCAGCCGCGCGCCCCGTCCCCGGTGACCACCACCGGGTGGTAGCCGAGCTCGGCCAGGTGCACCCGCGCGGACTCGGTGATCTCCTCGTCCAGGTCCACGGTGGTGACGTGCTCCTCGCCGAGCCGGTGGCAGAGGAGGGCCGCGTTGTAGCCGGTGCCCGCGCCGATCTCCAGGACGTCGTCGCCGTCGTGCACGTCCAGGGCGGCCAGCATCTTCGCCATCAGGGAGGGCTGGCTGCTGGAGGAGACCTGCAGGCCGTCGCGCATCCGCGTGGCCAGCGGGGTGTCGACGTAGACCCCGCGCAGCCAGCGGGCGCGGCGTTCGGGGTCGGGGTCCTGCGCCCAGAGCCGCTCGTGGCCGGCGCCGCGGCCGGTCCAGAAGTACGGGACGAACACGTGCCGGGGCACGGCGGCGAAGGCCGCCCGCCAGCGCGGGTCCTCCAGCACCCCGCCGGCGGTCAGCTCCCGCACCTGGGCGGCGTGCGCGGTCTCCCGCAGGTCCCGTGTCTCGGTGTGCGCGGTGTGTGCGGCCATGCCTCCACTGTCCTGCGCCGGGCCGCCGCGTGCGAGCGCGAGGGGGGTCGGGGGGCTTGAGGGGGCCTGTGAGGGCTTCGGAGGATGGTCCTAGGACCTCGGTCCTGGATCCGGGCGTCTGAGACGATGGTCGGGTGAATGAGATTCCGCGGGGCACGCTTCAGGAGCAGACCTTCTACGAGCAGGTGGGCGGCGAGGACACCTTCCGCCGCCTCGTCCGGCGCTTCTACCAGGGGGTCGCGGAGGACCCGCTGCTGCGCCCGATGTACCCGGAGGAGGACCTGGGCCCCGCCGAGGAGCGGTTCGCGCTGTTCCTGATGCAGTACTGGGGTGGTCCGACCACCTACAGCCAGCACCGCGGCCACCCGCGCCTGAGGATGCGGCACGCGCCGTTCCAGGTGGACGCGGCCGCCCACGACGCGTGGCTGAGGCACATGCGGGTCGCACTGGACGAGCTGGGCCTGGCGCCGGAGCACGAGGCGCAGCTGTGGAAGTACCTGACGTACGCCGCCGCCTCGATGATCAACACGGCCGGCTAGAGCGCGAGCCCGGCCTGATCGGCAAGACACCCCCTGGGGCCCGTACGGGGCAAGAGTGCGCTCTTCGCGATACACGGCTCTCCCTGCCGGGAACCTCTCCTGCGCACCAACCAACCCACGGAGAGCAGGAGACTCATGTCCCACGACACTACCGACGGTGCGGATCCGACTACCGATGCGGACGAAGAGGCACTGGAACGCGTGCTCACTTCGGGCCGGCCTGCTGCCGGCTCCGGCCAGGCACAAGCGGTGAGCACGAGCGCGTCGAGTCCCAGTCTGGGGCCGGCGACCCTGGTCCGGTCCGACGGCAGCCCGGCCGCCCGCAGGCAGCCGGAATCCGAGTAGGAGGCGCGTCATGTCGTTGAGGCTCCAGAACAACTACCACACGGAAATCTGGACGATGGTCGAGTGGCACCAGCCCAACTGCTCCGACGGCAGCAGCTGGGTGAAGAAGGGCTGGTGGAGGATCGGCCCCGGGCAGAGCTCCACGGTCTTCGGCGGCGACGTCAACTTCAACCCGATCTGGTACTGCTACGCCTACGCGACCGACGGCGCCGAATGGCGGGACCGCTATCAGGAGGTGGTCCCGCACCGCGCCTTCGAGTGGTGCTCGAACACCTCGGACTCGACCTCGCGGACGATCCTCATGAACGAGTTCGTCGTGAGCCGCCCGAACCACGTCCACACCTTCAACGGGTAGTCCCGGATCAATCAGCCCCGGCGGAGGCGCGAGCTAGACCGGCCGGACCTGGAGGGCGCCCAGGCCGCCGGTGACGCCGGGGCGGCGCATGGCGACGGATCCGTACGGGGTGCGCAGCCGCAGCCAGGTCCCGGCGGCGAGCAGGGCCACGGGGGCGGAGGCGGAGGCGCCGGGCAGGGGGGCGGGGGCGGGCACGGCGGCCCGTACCGGCCGCAGGAAGCCCAGCGACTGCGCGGCGTGCACGGCCCGCAGCGGGAGCTCGGTGTCACCGAGGGTGCGGGACCAGATCTCGCGGCCGATGCGGTCGCGCTCGGACCGGGTCCGGTGCTGCAGGGGCAGGGCCTCGTCCCGGGCCCGGAACTCGGCGACGGCGGCGGCCACGGCCGCTCCCATCGCCTCGGGGCCGGGCAGCCCCGGAACCTGCCGCCAGCCACCGCGGGGCGGGAGCACGCCGGCCCAGGGCGGTCCGGTGACCGGCCCGGGCACGGTGGCCTCGGCCGAAACCTCGTCCACGGATTCCAGCAGCTCACCGGCGGACACCGTCAGGTCCAGCGGCATCGCGACGGGTGCGGCGAGCCGCACCGTGCGGATGGCCAGGATGTCGAAGGACGGCGGCCGTCCGAAGACGGCGAGCGCGCCGCCGCCCCCCTGGAGGCGTACGGCGGCGGCGCGGTCGTAGTGCACCAGCCGGCCCAGGAAGGCGGCGAGGTCCGCCGCCTCCCCGGAATCGGCGAAGCGCAGCTGGTCGTTCATGCCGCGAGGGGCCCTTCCCGGCCGGTGCCGGACTCGGACCCGGTCGCGGGTGCGTCGAGGTACTCCTCGAGGAAATGCCTCTCCTCGGCCGTGATGCGGCGGGGCCGCCCCGCGGCGAGGTTGTAGGGCACGACCACGGTCTCGGCGCGCACGTAGACCGTCTCGGGCGCGTCCTCGGTCGCCTCGTCCTTGACCTCGTAGCCGATGGTCAGGGACGCGGCGCCTATCCGGGTCACCCAGGACTCGATGAGGACAGGCTCGTGTCGGTGTACGAGGGGCAGCTTGTAGTCGATCTCGTGACGGGCCACGACGGACCCGCCCGTGAAGGACTCACTGCCCTCCCCCGGCGCGAGGCGGAACATGAAGTCGATCCGCGCCTCCTCCAGATAACGGAGGAAGACGACGTTGTTGACGTGCCCGAAGGCATCCATGTCCGCCCAGCGCAGGGGGCACCGGTAGTGGTGTCTGGCCATGACCGCGACCTCAGCCTCGGGTGAGCTTCTTGTAGGTGGCACGGTGCGGACGGGTCGCGTCCACGCCGAGCCGCTCGACCTTGTTCTTCTCGTACGACTCGAAGTTGCCCTCGAACCAGTACCACTTCGACTCGCCCTCGTACGCCAGGATGTGCGTGGCGACCCGGTCGAGGAACCAGCGGTCGTGGGAGATGACCACGGCCGCACCGGGGAACTCCAGCAGCGCGTTCTCAAGCGAGGACAGGGTCTCGACGTCGAGGTCGTTGGTGGGCTCGTCGAGGAGCAGCAGGTTGCCGCCCTCCTTGAGCGTCAGCGCCAGGTTGAGGCGGTTGCGCTCACCACCGGACAGGACGCCGGCCGGCTTCTGCTGGTCCGGGCCCTTGAAGCCGAAGGCGCTGACGTACGCGCGGGACGGCATCTCGACCTGGCCCACGTTGATGTAGTCGAGCTCGTCCGACACGACCGCCCAGAGGGTCTTCTTGGGGTCGATGTTGGCGCGGGACTGGTCGACGTAGCTGATCTTGACGGTCTCGCCGACCTTGACGGAGCCGGAGTCCGGCGCCTCCAGGCCCTGGATCATCTTGAAGAGCGTGGTCTTGCCGGCGCCGTTCGGGCCGATGATGCCGACGATGCCGTTGCGCGGCAGCGTGAAGGACAGGTCGTCGATGAGGACCTTGTCACCGAACGCCTTGGAGAGGTTGTTGACCTCGACCACGATCGAGCCCAGACGCGGGCCCGGCGGGATCTGGATCTCCTCGAAGTCCAGCTTCCGCATCTTGTCCGCCTCGGCTGCCATCTCCTCGTAGCGGGCGAGGCGGGCCTTGGACTTGGTCTGGCGGCCCTTGGCGTTGGAGCGGACCCACTCCAGCTCTTCCTTGAGGCGCTTCTGGCGCTTCTCGTCCTTGCGGCCCTCGACCTTGAGGCGGGTGGCCTTCTTCTCCAGGTAGGTGGAGTAGTTGCCCTCGTAGGGGTGCGCGCGGCCGCGGTCGAGCTCAAGGATCCACTCGGCGACGTTGTTCAGGAAGTACCGGTCGTGGGTGACCGCCACGACGGCGCCCTTGTACTGCGAGAGGTGCTGCTCCAGCCAGTTCACCGACTCGGCGTCGAGGTGGTTGGTGGGCTCGTCGAGGAGGAGCAGGTCCGGGGCCTCGATCAGCAGCTTGCAGAGCGCCACGCGGCGCTTCTCGCCACCGGAGAGGGTGGTGACCGGCCAGTCGCCGGGCGGGCAGCCCAGGGCGTCCATGGCCTGCTCCAGCTGGGCGTCGAGGTCCCACGCGTTGGCGTGGTCCAGGTGCTCCTGGAGCTTGCCCATCTCGTCCATGAGGGCGTCGGTGTACTCGACGCCCATCAGCTCGGCGACCTCGTTGAAGCGCTTGAGCTTCTTCATGACGTCGGCGGCGCCGTCCTGGACGTTCTCCAGGACCGTCTTCGACTCGTCGAGCTTGGGCTCCTGCATGAGGATGCCGACGGTGAAGCCGGGCGACAGGAAGGCGTCACCGTTGGACGGCTGCTCCAGGCCCGCCATGATCTTCAGAACGGTGGACTTACCGGCGCCGTTGGGGCCGACCACGCCGATCTTCGCGCCGGGCAGGAAGTTCAAGTAGACGTCATCAAGAATCACCTTGTCGCCGTGCGCCTTGCGCGTCTTGCGCATGGTGTAGATGAACTCAGCCAAGAGAAACCGTCCGGCAGATCGATGGTGGGCAGATACACCCCATCTTGCCGTACGTCCATACCCTCGGGCGAATGGGTAGGTCAGAGGCCCCTGACCTGCGGCGCGGCCGGAGGGGGAGCCTCCACGTCCGGTCACTGTCGGTCATCGCCGGTGTGCGAGCCAAGAACGCACGCCCCCGCGGGGTGCGGCGGCGCCGATCCGCCGGGCGGCACCCACCACTGCTTCACCCCGGGGCAGGATGCCTCTGTCAGGACGAACGGACATGGATGCCAGGGGGGCGGCGGGGAACACACTGATGGCACTGGACGCCATGCGGGCCGATCTCGGCGTGGAGAGCAGCAGGTAGGCCGGCGAGCGGGGACAGCCACCGGCCGAGGTGCATGAGTACGGGCCCCGCAGGACGGGCCCCTGCGGCCCGGGCCCCGCGGGGCCCGGGCCGGGCAGGATGGCGGGGAATGCGGGGGCGCGGCCTCCGTCGGCCGTACACGGAGGTACATGTGAACAACGCGCTGCTGGCGCTCGCCGGCGCGATCGTCGCGGTGACCGGCACCCTGCTCGCGCCGATCCTCTCCCAGCGCGTGCTCGCACGCGTGCAGACGGAGCAGTTCGAACGGCAGGAGCGGGCGGCCGACGCCCAGTGGGCGCGCGAGCAGCGCGTGGCGGGGGTGGAGAAGCGGCGGGCCTGCTACGTCACGGCGAACTCCGGCTACCGCCGCTACCGCATCGAGCTCATGAAGTACCTGTGGCTCGTCCACAAGGGCGAGGCCACCGCGCAGGCGCGGACCGATCTGGAGGAGACGCGGCTCGCCATGCACACCGCCTTCGCGGAGGCCCAGATGGTGGCTTCGGACGCGGTGCTGCAGGAGCTGGACGCGATGACGACGACCCTGGCCGGCGCGTACAGGCGCACCCTGCACCTGGAGGAAGGCAACCCGCACCCCGGCTGGTCGTTCGAGGAGATACAGACCGAGCTGCTGCAGCTGGGGGACCACTGGAAGAACATGCGCGGCCTCATGCGGGCCGACCTGGGGGTGAGCCCGGGCCCGACCGCCGCCGACGCCTGACCCGTCAGCGGGGGCGGTAGACGGTCAGGGCGTCGGGGAGCTCGTCGAGGACGAGGTCGGTCGGGGCCGCGGCGTGCTCGCCGTCGTAGGCGAGCGGCGTGCCCGCGGGGATGTCCCCGATACGCAGGCTGCGCAGGCGGGTGGCCACGTGGATCGGGGAGCGGCTCAGCGGCCCCGTGAAGGCGGCGGCCAGGAGCCGCGGGCCGGGGCGGCCACCGCCGTGGACGAGCCGCAGGTCCAGCAGGCCCTCGCCGAGATGGTCACGGCGGCGGGGGGTGGGGCCGGTGCCGTGGTAAGTGCCGTTGCCCGCGAAGAGCAGCCATACGCTCCGGGGCCGCCCGGCCAGCCGCAGCCGCACGGGCCGCTGGGAGCGCAGCACCCGCCAGGCCGCCAGCAGCGCGGCGGGGCCGCCGCCGATGCGCGGGGCCCAGCGCAGCCGGTGGCCGAGCAGCTCCGGATAGGCGCCGATGCTGAAGTTGTTCAGGAAGTAGCCGGGCTCTCCCCCGGGCCCCGGGGAGAATCGGCCCACGCCGACGCGGACGGCCTGCCCCTGCGCCACGGCCTCGCAGGTCGCCTCGGCTCCGGCGAGGCCGAAGTCCATCGCGAAGTGGTTGAGGGTGCCGCCGGGGAACACGGCCAGCGGCACCCCGGCCCGCAGTGCGGCGGTGGCGGCCGCGTTGACCGTGCCGTCGCCGCCGCAGACCCCGAGCACGGTGGCCCGCGAGGCCGCCTTCGCGAGTGCGGCGGACAGTTCCGGGCCCCCGCACTCGATCACCTCGGCCGCGGGCAGGCGGGTGCGCAGGATGTCGAGACCCGCGGCGGCGGCCGTCCCCGACCCGGTGTTGACCACCACGGTGAGCCCGGCCCCGTCGGAGAGCGCGGGGGCCCCGGCGGCCGGCCGCTCGTCGCCCGGCACGACCCGGGCCTCCTGCGCGTCGCGCGCGAGGCGGCGTACGACGAACCCGGCGGCCACCCCCAGTGACGCGCCCACGAGCACGTCGGAGGGGTAGTGCACCCCGGTGTAGACCCGGGAGAACGCCACGGACGCGGCGACCGGGGCGAGGACGGCCCCCCAGCCCGGGGAGGCCAGCGCCACCCCGGTGGCGAAGGCGAAGGCCGACGCGGAGTGCCCGGACGGGAAGGAGGTGGTCTGCGGCTGTGTGGCCAGCTGCCGGGTCATGGGCACGCCTTCCAGCAGCGGTCGGCGACGGCGTACGGACCACTTGCCGACGGTGTTGATGGTCGCGGAGGCCAGCGCCAGCGAGGCGACCCCGCGCACGGCGGCCTTGCGCGCACCGGCCGACCCGAAGACCGCGATCGCCGCGGCGGCCCCGCCCCACAGCACCCCGTGGTTCGCGGCCCGGCCGAGCCGCGGCAGCACCCGGTCGGCCCCGGGCCAGTGCCGCTGCGCCACCGCGTCGAACAGCCGGCGGTCCCACCGGGCGAAGGCGCCGGACCAGGTCAGTTCTTGATCAGCCATCTTCTGCCCTTACCCCGGGCGGCGGATCCGAACCGGTCCGCGCGGCCACCCGGCCCATCGGGCCCATCCGGTCGGGCCGCACGGCCCGACCGTCACGACACCCCGCAGGTTCTCAGGGCGTGTCCTCCTCGTCCAGCGGGCGCTTGCGGAGCAGCAGCACCACCAGGCCGCCCAGGACCACCAGGCCCACCGCCAGGGAGGCGATGACCGGGGTGGCCGCCGAGCTGCCGCTGATCGCCAGCCGCTCGTCGTCCGGGGAGGTCGTCGCGAGGGCCGCGGACCGCTCGCCCAGCACCTCGGCCGCCGAGCCGGAACCGGCCCCCGGGGCATCGCCCGAGGTGCCTCCCGGCGCCGGGACCGGGGGCTGCGGCCAGACCGCCGTGGCCGTGGCGGCGGCCGCGGACTCGCTGGAGCCGGCCACGATCTGGGCGTGGGTCGGCAGCTCGCCGGTGAAGACCCGCCCGACCGGCACCTTGGTCGCGCCCTGGACGGTGACCGAGGCCGACCCGTCGGGGGTGCCCGCGGGCACCTCGAAGTACAGCCGGCTCCCGTTGACGGCCGTGGTCAGCGGCTGCCCCTCGGCGTCCACCACCCGCACCCCCATCGCGACGGCCGCCGCGTCCGGGACGACCGACACGCTCGGCGCCCCGGTCCGCACGGTCACCGGGCCGACCCGGGTGCCCACGGCCCCCGACACGTCGCCCGGGTCCAGCGCGAGCGAGGCCGGCGGCTCCGGCAGCTGCCCGGCGGCCCGCTGCAGGTAGTCGGCCAGCTTCTCGGCCGCCGGGTCCGCGGCCTCGACCTGCGCCCCCTCCGCCAGCCGCCAGATCGCCACCTGGGTCCCGGCGGCCGCGCTCTGCGCCGTGAGGGCCCCGGCCCCGGCCGCCTTGGCGAGCCCGGCCAGATCGTTGTGCTGCGGGTAGGAGTGCTCCAGGACCCAGCGGATCCGGCCCGCCTCCCGGTTCCCGGCGAGCGGGCTGCCGCTCCAGCCGCTCTCGGTGTACCGGGCCTGCGGCTGGGCGTTGCCCGTCACGCCGACCCCGTACGTCTGGAGCATCCCGCCGCCGTCGACCCGCATCTCGTAGAGCCCGGCCGGGATCTGCCGGACCGAGCCGTCCCCGGACCGCAGGACCGCCTGCCCGAACGTCTTCAGCCCGTCCAGCACGGCGCTCGCACCCTCGGGTGACCTGGGCGCGGCCGGGCCGGAGTCGGCGGCCGCCCGCGCCGCGGGCGCGGTGGCGAGGGCCGCGGCCAGCAGGGCCACCGCCAGCGGCCGCCGCGCGGAGCCCCGTACCGCGGCGGGAGGTTCGAGAGGAACCGGGCCAGGAGCAGGAGCAGGAGCTGGAACAGGCGCAGACGCAGACGCAGACGCAGACGCAGGAGTGGGATCAGGAGCGGAGGATGCGGGAACGGCAATCGACACAGTCTTCCCCTTCGGGCCAAAGACCCAGGTGCCCGTGAGTACCGGGGAATCCTATCCGTCTCGAACACTCAGACCACCGCCGCCTTCTGATTGATCATCAGCGGTGTCTCCGTCCGTACCACGCGCCGGAAGGCGGCGGTACCCCGGTTCAGGTCATGACCGATGGCCGTCGCGTCGATCTCCGCGGAGAACCACCGGTTGCCCTCCCCGTCGGGCGGGTCCTCCCGCACCCGTAGCCGCCCGTGCACCACCAGCGGCTCGCCGACGGATACGGAACCGGCGAGGTTCACGGCGAGCGTCCGCCGCGCCCACACCGTGTAGAAGCTGGTGGTCCCGTCCGTCCAGGCGTCCTTGCGCCGGTCGAAGTACCTCGGCGTCACCGCGAAGCGGAACCGCGCCGCCGGGCCGTTCACCGTCTCCTTGTAGTCGATCTGCGTCGCCACATAACCCACCAGCGTCACCTGGGTGTCGTACATCCCGGTCGCCCTCCCCCATGGTTCCGGCCCGTACGGATCCGTACGGACCAGCCGTACGGACCATCCGTACGGGGTGCGAACCATGCTGGGGCAGGCCGCCGGTCCCCGCTCCGGCCTGTGGATTACTGCCGGGTTGTGGACAACCTGCTCCCCCCTGCGGCCACCGTGGCGTACTGCTCCCGCACCTCCCGGTAGCGCAGCAGCTCCGCCGCCACCGGTTCCAGCACCCGGGCCCGGCCGCACCCGGCCGCCGCCTGCCGCAGTCTGCGCTCCGCGTCCTGCCCGTACCTGCGCGCCGGACCCCGGGCCGCGATCGAGCAGGACCATTCCACGAGCGGCCCGCCGATGATGCCCGCCACCATCAGCAGCACCGGCGGCAGCAGCCTCGGCTCCAGGACCCCGACGATCTGCCCGACCAGCCACAGCCCGCCGTAGATCTGCAGCAGGGTCATGGCCGCCTGCGCCAGCACCGCCGCCGGCCACCACCTGGGCCGCGGCGGTTTGACGCTCGGCACCGCGACCGCCGCCCCGAGGGTCACCGCGATCTCGTCCAGCGCCTCCGGCAGCCGCTCCGCGCCGCGCACCGCGGTCTCGCGGACCGCCTGCGCCCACGGGTCCGGCAGTCCGGACACCGCCTCGTCGGCGACCGCCCGCACGGCCTGCTCCACCCGCTGACGCGCGGTCACCTCCTCCTCGACCGGGGCCTCCGCGACCGCCGGGCCGCGCCCGCCGATCGCCGCGAGGGCGGCCAGACCCGCCAGGGTGCGGGGCGCGCGGCGGCCCTCGTACCAGCGCCACAGCCGCAGCCACGGCGTCCCGCACGCCTTTCCGGCGTTGCGCCGCCACGCGCGCTCGGCGGCGAGCCCGGCCGCGTACGCCCCGACCGCCTCGGCGAGCCGGTCCTCGAACTCGGCGCGCGCCGCCTCCCCGATCTCCGGCCCGGCGTGCCCGTCGGCCACGTACAGCGGTCGCAGACGCACGGCCGCGCGGTCGACGTCGGCGGAGATCCGCCGGGTGGCCGCGCCCTTCTCCTGGGTGAACTGTCCGAGGAGCTCGCGCAGTTCCCCGACGCCCTCCCCGGTGAGTGCGGACAGCCCGAGGACGGTGGCGCCGGGCTCGCCGTGCTCGCCGAGGGCGATGCCGTCGTCGTCGAGGAGCCGGCGCAGGTCGTCCAGTACGAGGTCGGCGGCCTCCCCGGGCAGCCGGTCCACCTGGTTCAGGACGACGAAGGTCACCTCCGCGTGCCCGGCGAGCGGCCGCAGGTACCGCTCGTGCAGCACGGCGTCCGCGTACTTCTCCGGATCCACCACCCACACCACGGCGTCGACCAGCGCCAGCACCCGGTCCACGTGGTCCCGGTGCGCGCCGACCGCCGAGTCGAGGTCGGGCAGGTCGACGAGGACCATCCCGCGCAGCGCCTCCGCCTCCGAGGTCTCGCGGGGCCGGCGCCGCAGCCGCCCGGGGATCTCCAGCCGGTCCAGCAGTCCGGCGGCTCCGTCCGACCAGCTGCACGCGATGGGCGCGGCGGTGGTCGGGCGGCGCAGCCCCATCTCGGAGATCTGCACACCGGCGAGTGAATTGAAGAGAGTGGACTTGCCACTTCCGGTGGCTCCGGCGATCGCGACGACCGTGTGCTGGGGCGACAGCCCACGGCGCGCGGCCGCCTCGTCCAGTACCCGCCCGGCCTCGGCGAGGGTCTTTCCGTCGAGCCTGGTCCGGGACAGCCCGACCAGCTGGCGCAGCGCGTCGAGGCGCAGCCGCAGGGCTTGTCCCTCCGGGCTGAGCGGGGGCGCGGTCGACTTGCCGCCGTCGCTGCCCGCGCCGGAGACGGCCCGTACGAGGGCCTCGTCGCCCTCGTACCCCTCGTACCCCTCGTCCCCCTCCTCGTCCTCGTGCCCGTCCACGGGCCGGGGGCGCGAGCGCGCGATGAGTCCGTCGTCCCAGCGGTCGTCGGTGCGGTCGGTCAGGGCGGTCACCGCGTCACCTCTCCTTCTGCAGTACGGACAGCGCGGCAATCAGCTCGGCCTGTGGTTCCGGGGTCACTTCGAGCGCCTCCAGCGGGGCGAGCCGGCGGTCGCGTTCGGCGCGCAGCACCTGGTCGAGGTGGTCGCCGACCAGTTCCCCGCCCCGGTCGCGCAGCCGCAGGGCGGCCTGCGCGCCGATCCGTTCGGCGAGCTTCTCCCCCGCGGGCCGGGCCCGTTTGCCGCCGAGGAGGGCGGCGACGAGCAGGGCGGCCACGCCGTCGGGGTCGGGTGCGGGCTGCCGGTCGCTCTTGGCCACCTCCTCCTCGGCGAGTTCCTCCAGGACCCGCCGCCAGCGGCGTACGGCCATGCCGATGCGCTCGCCCGCCTCCCGGTCGGGCGCGGGCAGCGAGACCGCGCCGGCGGCCGGCTCGCGCCGCCAGGCCTCGGCGATGCGCTCGTCGGCGGCGGCGACGGCGCACTGGAGGAGCGCGGCGAGGGATTCGGCGAGCGAGTCCAGCAGTTCGTCGGCGCTCGTGTCGAGCGGGTAGCCGCGCCACCGGGTCAGCGCGTCCCCGGCCAGTACCGCGCCGTGGTCGAGGCGGCCCCGGACCCGCTTGCCCTCCCGTTTGTACGCGTCCTCGACGGCCGAGGTCAGCCGTACGGCGGCGGCGTGCTGGGCGGCGACGGCGGAGGCGAGCTCCGGCATCCGGCGCCGCAGCGAGTCCAGCGCGCCGAGCGCGGTGCGCCCGACGGCGTACTGCCGGGCGGCCGGGTCCTGCGCGTGATGGGCGAGCCAGGCGAACAGCGGGGCGACGGCACTGGCCGGCAGCAGCCCGCCCCCGCCGGTGGACTCGGGCAGCTCCGGGACGGTGAACCGCGGTACGTCGCCCAGCCCGGCCTTGGTGAGCAGGGCCCCGTACTGCCGCGAGACCTCGGCGAGCACCTGGTGCGGGACCCGGTCGAGGACGGTGATGAGGGTGGCCCTGTACTGCTTGGCGGTGCGCAGCAGGTGCCAGGGGACGGCGTCGGCGTACCGCGAGGCGGTGGTGACCATCACCCAGACGTCGGCGGCGCAGATGAGTTGGGCGGCGAGGGTCCGGTTCTCGACCACCAGGGAGTCGATGTCGGGGGCGTCGAGGATGGCGAGCCCGCGCGGCAGGCTGGAAACGGTCTCGATCCGCATCTCGCGGGTCGCGTGGGTGTCGGCCGGTCCGCGGTCGCGGGCCCGGGGTCTGGCGGCGGGGGGCACCTCCTCCTCCCCGTGCGGCACCCAGACCCGCATCAGGTCGGGCAGTACGCGCATTCCGGCGAACCAGTGGTGGTCATCCGGATGGCAGACGAGCACCGGTGTGCGCGTGGTCGGGCGCAGCACCCCGGCTTCGCTGACCTGTCGGCCGACGAGGGAGTTGACGAGGGTGGACTTACCGGCCCCGGTGGACCCGCCGACGACGGCGAGCATCGGCGCCTCGGGCGCCTTCAGCCGGGGTACGAGGTAGTCGTCGAGCTGCGCGAGCAGCTCGGCTCTGGTCTGGCGGGCGCGCGGAGCGCCGGGCAGGGGCAGCGGCAGACGCACGGACGCGACCCGGTCGCGCAGGGCGGACAGGGCATCGAGCAGCTGAGGCCGAACATCCAAGGTCACCACATGCGAAGAATGCCCAATTTGGGACCATTTTTGAAGCTTATACGTCCTCTGCGCGCCGACCGCGACTCCAGTGGGACATTCTGGGCACGACGGACGAGTGGGGCGCAGGCATAACGAGTGCACAACACCAGGGGCGCCGCGGCGCAAAAGCGATGCGAGAATCGCACCTGCCTGCGATTATCGGGACCGCTTCACCGAACCTCCACATCGTGGCTCGCGGGTGAAGCAACCGGGACAAGGCGACCGGAGCCCTATCCTTGACCCGGCACGGACCTCAGCCCCACCCCCACCGGGGGCTCCAGGCCCACCAAGGCCGCCTTCCGGCCCCCGTAGCTCAGTGGATAGAGCAGGTGCCTTCTAAGCACTTGGCCGCAGGTTCGAGTCCTGCCGGGGGCACCACTTCTGCACCGCCCGAAGCCCTCCCTCCGCGGAGGGCTTTCGTGCAGGTCAGCGCACCTTACCGAGATATCGGTAGTCGCGTGATAAGGGCCGGAAGGCCGCGCGGTAACCGCGAACGGCAGTCCGGCCGTATCCGGCTGATTCCCGCTTTCTACGGGTGGCCACGGTGGATACGCGGTGGCGTTCTCGGGCAAGGGCCCTCAGACCTCGGGGAGGTCTCCCCCTGCCTCGATGCGCTTCTTGAGGTCCCCTAGATGACCAACGATGCACCGGGCGTAGACGGCCAGCAGGACCGGGACACTATTACCTGCCCATTCCGCCACCTGCGCCGGCGGAACGCCGTCGTTGAGCCAGTTCGTCAGGCACGTGTGGCGCAGGTCGTAGACACGCTTCCCCAGAGGTGACGCGATCTCCTCCGGGGTCAGGGTCTCCTGGCGAGCGGAACGCCATGCCCGCCGGATGACGGACCCGGCGAGCATCTCCCCCTTCTCACCCGGAAAGAGCAGGTCTCCCGGCTTGAGCTCCTCGCGCTCGACGTGCTCCCTGAGGATCTTGGTCAAGGCGGGCCGGCACGGAACCGTTCGCATGTCGTCCTTGGCCCTACCCTTCAAGCCCCTCTCTTCGTGGATCGCGCCGTCGTTCGTCCAGTGCTTGCCCACTTCGGGTTGCGCAGTGTGGATCAGCAGCTCGCCCCACTGGTCGGCGGCCCCCTCCGGAGGAAGCCGGGCATCCATGACGTACATGGCGACCATTGACCTCTTGGCGGACTACCAGGGGCGCGTGATTGAGCTTTCGCGTATCCGGCGAGAGGCGATCGAGGAGGCGGCGGCATCGGGCATGTCGCAGTCGGAGATCACGGCCCTGTTGGGTGTGAGCCGCGGCCGTGTGGGCCAGCTAGCCCCTCAGGGGCCCCCGCCGGAACGCGCCTTCTTCGGTACAGACCTCATGACCATCTCGCTAGGCGGCAAGTACGAAGCCGGAAAGTTACCTGACGAAAACCCGGGCGAAGTGGTCGCGCGAGAAGACTTGGGGAACTTCGATCGCCTGAGAAGGCTCTTGGCGACGCTCAAGCTCGATGCGCACTACGAGGTAATCCCACCAAGCGGCATGGTCAACCTGAATCGCGACAACCACGTCGTGGTCTGTGGTCACCGGCTCTCGCCGATCATCGCCCAGGTGCTTGAGGGTGACGACTACCTGCGTTTCGAGAAGGACAGGGCCTGGCACCACGACCAGCACGGCCGGCAGGTACCGACGTACAGCGGGGACGCGAATGGCGAGCTCCGTTCGCAACGCGGGCGTTGGCTGACGCCTTCCGCTCCGAGCTGGTCAGCGCCACCCGCCGCGGTGAAGCCTTCAGCGTGTCGACGGGGCGGCCGCTCTCGCACGCCTCAGGTGCAAGCTCTGTCAGCTGGTACGAGTTCGCCGTGAAGTTCGCGGATTTCCAGTGGCACCGGACGAGCGGGAACAGCCGTAAGACGACGTCCAAGGTCTTGATGGCCGCCACCGGAGCGCTCCTGCGCAGTCCGGTGCCCAGCGCGTACGACCCGGTGGTTGTGCGTACCGCGCTGCGGGAGTTCGCCTTCAACGCCCGTCGGCGGAACGAAGCTCCTCCCGAGGTTCTCTCCATCCTCAAGTGGGTCGAGCGCAACTGTCTGTCCATGGCCGCTTGGGAGGACTCGGCTCGGGTGGACGCGGTCTTGCGGGCGGTTTCCAGTCGGCTCGATGGATCCGATACCGCGGCCAGCACCGTCAAGCGCAATCGGCGCGTGCTGAAAGTGATGCTGGAGCACGCCGTGAAACAGGACGTGCTGAGGTCGAGCACCTTGCCGAAGGGGCGAGGAGCGGCACCGAAGACCGCAAGTACCGCGAGCAGTGGACCGGCAAGCTCCCTTCACGGCTGATGATCCTTTCCAACGAACTGCCCCACTTCCACGGGGACGCTGCATGTGGGACCGGTTGTGCAGCGTTCGCGGACGAACGCGCTGGTGGGGGATGCAGCTCAGCACAGCAGGCTTGGACACCGGCTGTGTACACGGCGTGCCGTGGTACGTCGCCCAACTCGGTGGCCACGTCGTCGCCGCTCTAGCAGACCCCGCCATCCCGCTGCCGGACGCGTTGGCAACGGCTCTGGAGCGGGTGGAGAAGCTTCACCAGACCTGCGACCTGAAGAACCCGGGCACGCCGTCGGCGACCGTGGCCATTCTCCGGGAGCGGTCGGACCGCATCGATCACCTAGTCCTCGCCGACTCGCCGATCGTGCTTGAAGGGGCAGACGGGTTCACAACGCTGACCGATCTTCGGGTGGACGACGTCTGCCAAGACCTGCGGGCCGAAACGGAGCTCCACGCGACGGGCTCCCCTGAACACCGCGCCAGCGTGGCGAGGCTCGTGGCTGCTCAACGCCAGATCCGGAACACGCCCGAGGGCTACTGGGTGGCCGCTTCGGATCCGGAAGCGGCATTTCACGCGCTAACGGGCGCAGTGGACCCGAGCAAGGTTCGTTCGGCCGCCGTAGTTTCGGACGGCGTCTCACGACTCGTCACCGAGTATCAGATGGCTTCTCGGGAGGACGTGTTCGTCCAACTGCGGAGGGAAGGCCCCGCAGCGCTGATCGCCACGGTGCGCAAGGTTGAGGCGACTGACCCCAACGGGCACCGGTGGCCCCGGTACAAGGCTGGCGACGATGCCGCCGTGGCCTTTTGCCAACGCGACACCGACGAGTCATCAAGCTCTGTGGCCAACCTGCGGCCAGACCTGTTCCGCGAGGCACCGTCTGTGCCACTGGAGTGTCGGTCAGGGGTGTTTCCTGCCCAAAAGATCGCGACTTGAAAGCCGCCGCGACCTCATGCGGTAAGAGTTTCCCTACTCCATCGAGGCTCGTCGGTGGAGAAAGCTCGACCGAGGCTGCCGAAGGGCAAGTCAGGTCTCCTGACCATTCGCTCACGTCGACGGCAACCCAGACGCTACGCTCACTAACAAACACACCGTGATGGCGATCAGCGCTCGCGCTGGCTAGGGGGATGAAGTGCACACGCTCACGGGAAAGCGAGTGGCCAAGTTTGCACGAGACTTTGGCTTCGAGGGGGGCGAGGCGAAGCAGTTCGAGCTGTACGTCGCAGCCAACTACCTCTTCCCTTATGTACGGGACGATGTCGAGCAGATTGAGCGCGCTGTTCTCGGCGGTGGGACCGACGAGGGCATCGACATCGCTGCCGTCGTAGTCAACGGACAGATCGTCTTCGAACCCTCAGAAATCGACGACCTTATCTCAGACCAGGCGTCTAATTCAGCGAGGGTACTCTTCATCCAGGCTAAGACAAGCGAGTCCTACGACTCTAAGCTCATCGCGAAGTTCCTCCACGGCGTCGAGGCCGTGACAAAGTACGCGATTAAGGCGAAGAGCGTCAACCTTCCTCCGGCCCTGGTCGACCTGGCTGCTTTGATCGATCGGATCGCAGAGAGCGGCGACAAGTTCCAAGACACGCGAATCCCGTGCGAACTCTTCTACGTCACCACCAGCGGCAATGACGGGAAGAGCGCACAGCAAGAGCTTCAGGTCACAGAAGCGATCGGTCGCATTCGAGCTCTCGGCATTTATTCAGAACCTTTGCACCTCAACACTCATGGCCACGATGCACTAGCCGCAAAGCTGAAAGAGCGTCACGGACCACAGAACATACGGTTCAACTTTGAGAAGCGTCAGACCATCCCTGCGACTGAGCGGGTGAGTGAGGCTTACATCGGGCTCTTGTCTGGCACAGAGGTGATGAAGTTGCTGACGGATGAAACTGGCTCCGTACGACCAGGGATCTTCGACGACAATGTGCGTCTCGATCTCGGTAGCCACAACCCAGTGAATACCCGGATCACGAGAACCCTTCAGAGCGACGACCGCGAGCACTTTCCCTTCCTCAACAACGGACTCACGATCATTGCGACATCTCTCCAAGGGTCGGGTGACAGATTCTTCATCTCCGGGTATCAGATCGTAAATGGCGGGCAGACGAGTCACCAGCTCGTTAGGTGGGCGACAAGCGAAGCGGCTAAGGTCAAGCCGGCCCTCCTCTCTGACCTTTGGATCCCGGTGAAAATCGTCAGCTCAGGCGACGCTGGGGTGCGAACGAGCGTGGCGATCGCTACTAACCTGCAAACTCCCATCGGCTCAACTGACATACAGGCGAGTTCCCAGATGGCGAAAGACGTGGAAGAGTATTTCAACCAGTCGGGCGTAAACGGCCTACGTTATCTGCGGCAGAACCAGCATGCGTCTCTTGATTTCCCGCGGACTCGTGTTGTCACGACTCCCGAACTCAACCGAGCGGTCGCTGCAACACTGTTCGGCGATTCTTTCCGAGCGATCGGTGCTCCGAAGGAGCTAGAGGCTGAGGGTTCGTTCGTTTGGGGTGAATACTCCGTTGAGGCTTACTACTACGCGGCCTGGATCTTGTATCGGGTGGACAGATTCTTCGCCCGAACACCCGACTCGACCACTCTCAAAGCCGCGAAGTATCACATCGCGATGATGGTGTCCGCTCTGATCACGCCGGAACTTGTGTCTATCTTCGAAACCTCTGAGATAGAGACAGCAAGACGGCAGCTGAGGGGCGCTAAGAAGCTGAAATTCAAGGTTTCGGACTCGGAGAGGATTGAAGTAGCGATCACTACTGCAGTCGAGCTTGCCACCGAGCAGTTTCAGTCTATCTTGAACGAGGGCAGGAGTTTGCGCAAGGACGATGTGCGCAGCCGTCGTAACCAGGAGGCTCTGCTGCAAAAGGCCAAGGATTCGAGCGCCGACGCCTGATGGCCGGCTTTCGATACATCAGCCGAAAGTAGTCAGACGAAGAAGGCCGGGGATTGACCCTCATTGAGAATCCCCGGCCTTCTGGTCTCTATCCTAGAGATCTTCAACGTCTGAGGTTACGGCGGTTGAAGGTCGAGTCCGGTTTTGGCGAGGGGGCGGTTGATGAGGCCGGGGCGGTATTGCATCCGTTTGAGCCGGGTCTTCACCAGGGCCGTGAGTTCGTCGAGGCTGACGCTGAGAGACGAGCGCTGAGTCCCGCTGACATCCATGGCTGACATCAACAGCAACAGACGCTGACACCACTGCGCGCCCCGGCACGACCGACGCGGCCGGTCAGATCCGCAACTGAGCCGAGCAATGATCGAACTTACAACACAGGTGTCGTGTGTGCGGGGCGGGCCGGCTCCGGCAAGGTGGAACGCGCGGCTCCGGTGCATGCGCGGTGCGACAGGCGGGAAACGGCAACATCTGCGAGCGTAGCTGCAGGTCAGTGCCCTTTGAAGGGGAAACGAGGCCAGTTTTTCTAAGCACTTGGCCGCAGGTTCGAGTCCTGCCGGGGGCACTCTCCACGCACCACCCCGAAGCCCTCCCTCGCGGAGGGCTTTCGTGCGGGTCATCGGCACTTTAGCGCGGACGCCACAGCAGCGGCGTAAGCCCCCGCGCCAACCCTGCGGCGAGGGCGGCACTCCGGCTGAACCCGGTTTGGGACCCTCCTGACGGCCGTGATTCCCGAAAGCCTCCCGATGTCCTGCCCGTCCGGTCCGCAGACGAGGCCATGCCCACGCGGCCACCCGGGCGGGACTCCGTTGTTCAGCCGGGCGTCAGGCGGGTGTGCCGCCCAGGCCGGCGGTCGCCGCTGATCAGCGGCGCCTTCGGGCCTCATGCGCCCTGGGTGGCCCGCTCCGTCCACCTCAGAGGCATGCGGGCAGGAGCTGCGGGCCGGCTACGGCCCTGCGGTTCCCTGCGCCGGCCCTCCGGCCGTGACCGGCCGATCGGACCTACGCACTACGCGATGGTCAGCAAACGTGATGCCGGCTTCCATCTCTTGCCACGCGCTTTCAGAGGTGCCTGCTCCCCGTACTCCGACGTGTTCGAGGGTGAGTTGCCGCTGGAGGATTAGGCTGGCCGGATGGGAAATCCGATCAAGCTTGTAATTTTCGACTGCGACGGCGTCCTGATAGACAGCGAACGCCTGGCCGTGGAGGTGGACGCGAAGGTCCTGGCAGCGTTGGGATGGACGATGTCCGAGGCTGAGATCGTCGAGCGCTTCGTCGGGCGCTCGCACGCGTACATGGTCGGGGAGATCGAGTCACACCTGGGCGGACGGCTTCCCGAGGGGTGGGAAGCGGAGTTCCAGCACCTCTACGACGAGGCCTTCGACACCCGGTTGACCCCGGTCGAGGGCGTCGTCGAAGCCCTCGATCAGATCACTTTCCCCACCTGTGTCGCGTCCAGCAGCAGTCATCGACGTCTTCGCCACACCTTGGGTCTGGTCGGGCTCTACCCCAGGTTCGAGGGCCGAGTCTTCAGCTCGGAGGAGGTCCTCCGCGGGAAGCCGGCACCTGACCTGTTCCTCCACGCCGCAGCCCGAATGGGTGTCGACCCGGCCTCCTGCATGGTGGTCGAGGACAGCAAATACGGTGTCGCCGCAGCCCGAGCGGCCGGCATGCGATCCCTCGGATACTGCGGTGGTCTCACACCGGCGGACTGGCTCCACGGCCCGGGGACAGTCGTATTCGATGACATGAAGGAACTGTCGAACCTCCTTTCGGACGGATGACTTCGCGGGTCAGATCGACCCGGCGAACGCCCTGGATGACGCCCCGTCGGCTGACATGGAGAACATCATCCAGGGTGCCGCAACACCGTCCAGTCCGAACGAGATGGACCGATCTGATTCAGGATGCGACCTCAACAGCGTCCATGAACCAGCCACGGAGATTCTGGATGCGGTCCACCAGTTCTTCCTCGTTCCGGGCACGCACAATTGCAGAGCCGGCACGGCGGACCGTGTCCTTCGTCATGTCGGGCGTCGGATCCCCGACCTGCTGGTCCACATGGGCCTCGACAACTCCTGGCTGTGCCAGCAGTTCTGCCACCGTCGGAACACTGAGCGCTTTGCCCGGGCGAGCCCGCAACAGTGTGCATCCGAAGGCGTCCGATGAGGGCTTCGGGCTTCCCGGCTCCAGCCCGGCCGCCACCTTGGCGTGCTCCTCCAGCAGGTGCAGTCCGAACTTCCCTTGGAAGACCTCGATGATGCCGCCGCCTCCGGCCCGGGCCGCACATTCGGAGAAGGACAAACCGTCGGTACTGCGGAACACCTCCATGTGAAAGACCCCCTCGGTCATGCCGAGCGCCTTCAGGCACTTGAGAGCGAACCCCTGCGCCAAGGAGTACTCCGCTGCGAAGCGCTCAGGATCCAGCATGTAGGAGCCGTTGATTCCGCCGGTCTGGATCTCAAGATTGTTAGTGAGGTACCGGGAGACAGAAAAGACGGTCAGCGCCCCCTGTGAGAGGCAGCCGTCCAGGTGCAACTCGTGGCCGTCGGCGAACGACTCGAGAAGAAATGGACCTGACGCGGCATCCGAGGCGAGAAGATTCGCAACCAACGGCTCCAGCTCTTCCATGGTATCCACTCGATGCGTGAGCGATGTACCGGCGCCGGCCACAGGTTTTATTACCGCCGGCAGTCCTACGGCCGATACCGAAGAGCTGTCGAGATCCTCGCTACAGGCCACGAGCGCCGTGCGGGCAACAGGAAGACCTGCTGCGGCAACAGCCTGCTTCTGCAGATATTTGTCCCGGAAGCGCAGGGCAGTGTCGACATCCAAGGAAGGTTGCAGCTCAAGTACCGAGGTGAGGGCGGCTCCGACCACGACGCTGAACTCATCAGCGGTCCAGACCGCCGAGATCTCCGAGTTACGTATGTCCGACCTGGCCAGGGCCGAAAGAACCGATTCAATGTTCGCGATGTTCCCGCACGGCACCAGTACACGGTTTTCGTCGGCGCGGGAGCGCACTCGGCTGTACTTGGCCATCTCCACCACTGTGACATGTGGGATGCCCACGCGGTCGAGCGCGTCCTCCACCACGCTCTTCCAGCCAAGAATCAAGAGTCGCCGACTGATCATACGCCCTCCTCCGTCCGCGGTTCGACCACGGTTGCCTCCGCAAACCATCGGCTTGCCCGCTCCAGGACGTCTTCGACCTCACTGCGCGTTGCCCCTTCGACCACAACGGAAGCAATCCTCGCGCTGCTGTTCTCGGCTTGGCCCAGGACGGTGCCTATTTCGACGTTGAGCCGGTATTGGTTCACGCCGTCCACCGTGCAGGACTGCGGGGCGTGCGTCAGCGTCCCTGCCTGTCCGGGGAAGATCGCGAATCCGGCCAAGCGGTCGGCTCGTCGAACGGGATCCGGCACGGGGAAGCTTCCGCCCACCGCGCGCACGTAGTCGCGTGCCATGTCCACGTCGAGTGCAAGCCGGCAGGTTTCGTAGATCTTGCCCCCTCCGATGCGGGAAGCGATCTCGTTGAGGAGCAGCTCACCCTCCGGCGTTCGGAAGATCTCCGCGTGGAACGTGGTCGTGGCAGGGGTGGGCAGAGCTCCCATCGCCTCGAGGGTGAGCTGCCTCAGCGGTTCGAAGAGCGGATCCTGTGCGTCCAGCATGGCACTCACGAGAGCGTCTCCGTCCCGGTAGGACAGGCAGGAACCACAGGCCGAGGGCCAGGAGAAGACCAGGACCCCGTCGATGACCAGACCGTCGACGTGGAAGAGATCATGCGCGATGAACTTCTCGGCGAGCAGGGCCGCGTCGTCATCCCCTCCGAGGCAGGGGTTGAGTTCGAGGTAGGCCGCGAGCTCCGCCGAATCGTGGAGGACTTCCACCCCCATCGACCCGGCCCCGGTCCGGGGCTTCACCACGACCGGGTAGCCATGCTCCGCGATGAAGGTGTGCAGCGTGGTGGCGTCGGGGATCGGAGCGTAAGGGGCCATCGGTATCCCTGCCGCAGCCAGAAGCTCCTTCATTACGGCCTTGTCCCGATAAGCCTTGGCGCTGGCGAGCGTCTGTCCTGGGATGCCCAGGGCCGCGCGCAGCCTCGCCGCACGCAGCAGGTCGAATTCGGACATCGCGATGATGGCCTCGAAACCATGCTGCGCATGCAGCTCCCACGCGGCGCTCTCCACTGCCGGATTGGCGTGGAAGCCCTCGACGCGGATGACCTCCAGGTATCCGGCGAGTTCCTCCTGAGCGGCCTGCTCGTCCTTGCTGATGGCATCGGAGGCGGTGATCAGGACACCGCTGTGCTCTGGTCCGAGCCAGTCCAGATAGGGGGTGGTGCTCAGCTTGGAGCGATTGAGAATCAGGATCTTCACGGGTTTCCCTCCTGGGTCGTGGACGGGTGCAGGGAAGCTTGCGAGCTGTCGGATGGGGAGGCGTCGACACGGGGTCCGCCCCGCGGTGGCGCCAGCGCCCACACCATGAGTGCGGCCACGACGGGAACGACCACCGGCAGGAACATCCAGCCCACCGGAAGCGTGACGGCCCACCCCAGCAGCAGGGAGGAGACCGGGAGAGCTCCCACGCCGAAAGCCCGGATGATCGCGTTCACACGTCCCGCGTACGCGGGAGGTATCACTTCGTGCCGGTAGAGCATGGTGGCGACGTTCATGCCTCCGGTGCCGAGGCAGATCAGGGCATATCCGGCGATGGCCGCTACGGGTGAGGGGATCAGCAGCACCCCGGCGCCCGCAGCGCAGCCCGCGAACCAGCCACCGATCCGGCGCTCGACGCTCCTGGCGGTGCCCAGCCGCGGGCCGAGCCAGGATCCGGCCGCCGAGGCGACCGGGCCGGCGGTGAGCGCGAGACCGATCCCCTGCGCCGACCAGCCCCACGCTGAGGCGCCAAGCGCCACCAGGGCGGTCTGCAGTGCTCCGGAGCCGATGTTGAACAGAGACATGCACAGCGTGAGGCGACCCATGCCGGGGAGCCGTCTGAACTCTCGGTATCCATCCCGCAGCATGCTCCGAACCCCTTGGCCGGACTGCTCTCGCTCGGCCTCGGTGGATGGCAGGCGCATCGCCACCGCAGCGGTGATCAGGAAGGTGACGGCGTCCAGCCAGAGTGCTCCGTTCGCGCCGATCGCCGAGATGGTCAGGCCGGCCAGTGGTGGGCCGATGAACCGGGCCACATCCAGCACCGCCGAGTACCGGCCAAAGGCCTGTGCTGTGCGGTCAGGTGGAGCGAGCGAGGGAACGAGCCCGTAGTCACTGGTGATTCCCGAGACGACGCCGCCCAGGCCGACGAGGAACAGGCTGGTCATGACGGCCAGGTTGTGTCCGCCGTGCAACAGCCACGGCACGACCGCCACGGCGCCGGCCTGCAGCACCTCCGCCAGGCAGTAGACCCTTCGGCGGTCGAAGCGATCGATCAGACCGCCCAGCAGCGGTGCCAGCAGGTAGGGCAGGTACTGGAAAGCGAGACTGGCGGCGGCCAGGAAGGGCGATCCTGTGCTGGAAAGGACCACCCACGGAATCGCCAGGTAGAGGAAAGTGTTGCCGATCTTGGAGAGCGCAGAAGCGCCGGTCAGGAGCCAGAAGTAGCGCATACGTCCTCAGGGGTCTGGCGGCCTGGCACCCTGTGCCAGGCCGCGTGGCGCACAGGTCAGGCCTGTTCGCCGGACCGGTGGACGAAGGGGAGCAGGCTCTGGACGGTCAGCGGCCACGCCCCTGCGGTCGGCCGGGCTGTGCCTCGCGGCTTCGGCGAGACGCTCATGGCGGTGTCCAATGTGGGCCTGCCGTCGTACCCGAGGGCTTGCCACAGTTCGCCTGCCAGCGTCGGCGTCACCGGCTCCCCGAGAACGGCGAGGCCCAGCATCCAGGTGAGCGGGGTGTGAACGAGATCGGAGCGCATCCATTCGTCCAGGACCTCGACCGCGCGCGGAAGATCGAAGGATCCAGGCTCGAGGAAGGGCCGTTGTGCCTCAGCCGCTGCCCGCAGCGGATCGCGGTCCAGCGCGTCGTCCCGGCCGACCGACTGCCGAAGTTTCTCAAGAGCAGGCGCCAGCTTCTGCGCGTACCAACTGCGTTGGTCCAGGAGCGAGTCGACCAGTCCGGCCAGGGTGATGTCCGCGACATCCTCGTCCAGCGGCGCTCTGGCAAGGAAGAGACGGAGCTCGTCCCCGCTGATGTCGGTGTTCTCCAGCAGTTCGCTGAGCCAGATCCCGTGGCGCTTGCTCGTCGAGCACTTCTGGCCCTCGAACTGGAGCATCGCGTTGACCACGGTGTGGTCGAAGGGCTTGAGTGTCCCTTCTGATCCCTGGGCGATGACCCCGGGAGCAACCAGGCCCGGGGTGGAGTTGTCGCTGCCGAACAGGCCCACGACGGTGACTCCGCTGTCCGGGTGGAACGGGTTCAGCTCAGCTCCCGTCAGGGCTTGGTGCACCTCGCCGCAGTAGACGCTGTAGAGGTAGTAACCGTTGGTGATGACGGTGCCGGGAGCGGTGGTGGATCCGGTGATACCCCAGCTCCCCCTGCCGGTGAATCGGATACGGCCACCGCGGTTGTGCAGGTACCTGGCTGCTGGTGCCACGAACGAGGGGCGCAGCCCGGACGCGGTCAGGTGATCGACGATCGAGCCGGTGGCACGGGGACGAGCGAACCAGCTTTCCTCGGTACGCCACTCCAGCGGGCTGTCGTCCAGCCGTGACCGCGCATCTATGACCTCCTCCGGCTGGAAGTGCTCGCTGCAGAAGGTGCAGGAGCTACCGCCGCACGGTTTCCCACAGTTCGGACAGCCGCCCGCGATCCACGTACCCACGACCTCGCGGCCGGTGTCGACGGAGTAGGGAATGCGTTCCTTCTCGGCTGCTGCACCGCCGGATCGACGCAGGAGCGCGAGGACGTCTTCATGCAGCCGTCGGTAGCCGGGGTAGTGCTCGGCGGAACGCGGATCGATCCAGACGTCAGGCTGTGCGCCCAGGTTGGCGAGGTCACGTTGGATACCGGCGTGGTAGTGGTCACAGGTCTCTTCCGGTGAACGCCCGGTCCGCTGGGCTTCGGCGAGCACCCAGTTTTCGAAGCCGTCACTGCCAGTGATGCTGTGGACGACATGTCCGCGCACTCTCAGCGCGCGAGCCAGGACATCGGCACGCAGGTAGGTCCCGGCCCCATGACCAACGTGCAGACGGCCATTGGGAGTGGGCTGCATGGGAACGAGCAGATACTGCCTTTGGCTGGCCTTGTGGAGCATGGTGTTGTCTCCGCTTTCTTTCATGGCGGTTGAGGAATGAACCGGTTAGACGGGAGCAACTTCGAGGTGGAAGACGTTTTCGACTGATGTGACGATCTCCCGCGGTCCCTGCGCCTCGGTCAATCGGGCGAAGACGTATCCGCTGACCGAGGAGGAGTCCATCAATCCATCGACGGTGTCGCCTACCGCGAGTCGGAGGTCCGCTTCGATGAATCCGGGCACGCCGGAAAAGTCGGCTGCCGCACTGATCTTCTCAACGACCCCCCGTCGGGAGGGCAACATGACCTGCATGACCTGGCCTTCGCCGGGTCCTTGCGTGAGAGGGTCGAACTGGTACGGCTCACCCAAGCTGCAGGCGATATGTGCGGCCCAGCTGTCGAACCCGGCGTCCAGCTGCAGCATCCGGCGGATGCCGCCGCCACCGGGGCGGCCCGCGATCTCGCCTGCGAACAGGCCGCGTGAGGTACGGAGAACCTCGAAGTGGGTGACTCCATCGCGCAGGCCGACGGACCGGACGGCTTGCGCGTGCATCTCACGGACGGCCTTTGCGTCCGGGTGTGCGGGATCAAGCAGATATGAGCCGAACGTTCCGGAGGAGTACGCCAAGACCGGGCGCAGGTAGCGGGACACCTGAACGTATTCCACCTGGCCGTCCACCAGGTATCCGTCACAATGGTATTCCTCGATGACGTCGAAGTACTCCTCCACGAGCACGGGAAAGCTCTTCTGAGAGGTTGTGGCCGGCGCCGACAACCGCTTCAGGAAGTCATCGATGTGTGACGAACCCATTTCCTGCGCCGACTGAATCACTACCGTGGCGTCGACACCCGCACCGACGACCGGCTTGACGATGACCGGGTAGCCGACCTCCTCGGCGGCGTCGACGAGCTGTTCCGCAGAACCGGCCATGGCGAAACGCGCCGTGGGGAGTCCCGCATCGCGAAATCGGCGCTTCATGGCGTACTTGTCGGTGCAGTTGACGATCGTGTCGAACGACGGACCGGGAAGCGCCAGCAGGCTGCGCAGGCAACCGGCTGTAGGTGCTGCGCGCTCCGACAGGGCAACGACGTGTGAGTACTTGCCCAATGGGCGCTGCCTGGCTACCGCGCGTGCGGCCGCCGCGGGGTCGTTGAGGTCGTCGACCAGCGCGATGTCGGTTCCTACGGGGTACTGCGGTATGAACCGTGGCTCGGTGACGAAGAGGACGTGCAGGTCCGGACGAGCCGCCAGTTGAGCAGCGTGGACGGTGTCACCGGTGTTGGTGGCGATGATGTACTTCACGGTCGGATTCCCTTGTGAAAGCATCGGTCCCGAAAACCCGTCGGGCAGGCTCGACGGGCGCAGAGCGTCCGAAGCTGGACTAACTGGGGATGGCCAGCTGCAGTAGGTCGGAGAGGCTGGTGATGCGGGCTCCGGACCACTCGCGACCTTCACCGAGATCGAGCAGGACGGCCTGCATGCCTGACTCCGCCGCGCCGGCGAGCTCGTTGTCGTTTCCGTCTCCCACGTAGAGGCACTGAGAGCAATCGACGCCGAGCCGCTGGGCAGCGAGCCGGAAGATCTGCGGGTCAGGCTTCATGAGGCCGACCTCCGCAGAGAGCACCTGGACCTCGAACTGGTCGCCGAGGGCGGATTCGTCGAGCATGTCGCGGACATCAGAACTGCAGTTGGAGACAAGACCGGTTCGCAAGCCGGCCTGTCGGAGGCTCGACAGGACCTCGACGGCCCCCGGCGACAGATCGGCGAACCCTGCTCCGTGGTTCTTCCGCCGTACGCGCATCGCCTCGGCGGCCTGTGCCCGGCTCCACCCCGCGCCGAGGCTGACCCGGAGCGCCGCCAGATAGTCGGTGAGCGGGGTGGTTTCTCTGGTGACCCGACCGGCCTGCCAGGGTCCGCGCAGCTCCTGCGGGGCCACACCCAGCGCGTGGCAGGTTTCGATGAAGGCGCGCTGTTTGACCGAATCGGGCAGCGGTACCAAGGTCTTCCACAAGTCGAAGACCACCGCTCGGACTGTCGTCGCCTGGTCAGCGCTCATGGTTGACGCTCCCGGTCACGCCGCCGGGCCAGGCAAGTACTGCGGGTGCGGCCCAGTCCGAGTTGTCGACGATGACCTCGGCGTGGTCGACAGGCGGATGCTCGACCAGGTACCGCCGTTGGGCCGGAAGGTACTTGTGTCGATACTTGTGCATCACTTGCTCGCCCTGCGTGGGCACGTCCCGCAGGCGTCCTCGTGCCAGCACGACGTCTTCGCGGACATCGAGGAAGACGAACAGGTCGATCAACTCGCGCACTTCCGGGCGGAAGAGGAAGACACCCTCGACCAGCACGATCGTGTGCGCGTCCACGTGATAGCTCCGTCGCAGTGTGGGAGTGTCCGTCCTCAGATCCAGCAGGGTCAACTCGGTCTTCAGGCACCCCTTTTCACGGATCGGAGTGAGGACCTGGGCTGCCGCCCTGGCGAAGTCGATGCTGTTCTTGTAGTACTGCTCGGGCTGAGGCAGGTCGGGGCGGTATCGGTGCGCCTGCGAGTGATGGAAGTCATCGATCCGCACGAGCTGGTTGGCGGCCCCACGGCGCCCCATCTCGGCGGCCAACACCGTCGCCAACTGGGACTTTCCCGAGGTGTCCATTCCTGTGATACCCACGACCAGGGGCCGTTCGGGCTGCTTGCGGTCCTGGAACAGGTCTGCCAGCCGGGCGATGAGCTCTGCTCCCGTGAGCACGGTGTGGTCGGGACTCCCCTGTGGAGCTGACGTCATACGTGTGTCTCCAGTGCTTTCGTGCTGCTCAGACAAGTTCCGATACGTACGGCAAGCTGCTTGTACAGGCCGCTTCCGTATACCGAGTGGTCCCGCAATTCCAGGGGGGTGGGCTCGATCCGGAGAACCGAGAGCGAGGGATAGGTGTGCCCGCCGATGAGTGCAGCACCGTCCTCGGTGTGACCCAATCGCTGCTGAGAATCGGACGGACGTACCATCACACCGTCCACCAGAATGTCCGGGGCGTGGCCTCGGTAGCCGAGGGCCTGGATCACCAGTGCGGCGTCGTCCAGCAATCCAGCGCTCTCGCCCAGACGAGCAGCGCGTACCAATTTCGCGCCTGGAATCTCCCCTTGCCACAGAGCGCAGTAGAGGGCCCTGGACTCGTGCCGCAGGCCCGAGTCGCGATACACGATGCCGGACTGCGGGCAGACGTCGGTGGCCGGATCGACGAGACGCTCCCGCCCCACCACCTGCTGGGCCTGTGCCGCCGTCAGGCTCTCGTACATCAGCCGAGCGGGGCTGCGCTGCAGGACATGGATGACCGGAGCCTGGTACTCGGGCCTCAGATCGCGGTTCTCCTGCACCAGTTGCAGAAGTACCTGCAGCGCGGACATGGCGCTGTGCGACGAACCTGCGATGACGATCGACCGGCCGGCGAGTGCACCGAGCGTGGTACGCAGCCGACTACGACCGCTGTGACTGATGATGTCACCGGAGAGCCGGACTCGTGCCTTCCACGATGCGAGTTCAGGGTTGGGTCGCTCGATGCGTCCGGAAGCCACCACCACATGCCGACAGCGGACCTGACGACCGTCCGACAGCCGTAGTTCGGCTTCGGGGCCGCTGCTCGACAGGTTGATCGCGGCCACCTCGCGCCTCAGATGGACGTGTTCGGAACCGAGTTCATGGGTAACCGCTGAGCCGACCTCCCGGAGTGCTCGTGCCAACTGCTGCATGTGCACCGGCTCCTCAGCGCCGGCGACTTGTGCCACCTGCGGGGACTCGCGCATCAGCCCCAGCGGGCCGTGCCGGCTCAGATCCTTGAGGAACCGGGAACCGACCGAGGTGGTGGTGATGCCGTAATCGCCGAAGCCTCCGGGCCCCATACCGTCTCCGCGCTCGAAGACGGCTGTCCGGAACGCAAACAGGTCGGGTGCGGAAGACAGGAAGCTGGTGGTACGGAACCCTCCGCCCACGAACGCCAGGTCGTAGTCCATCAGCGCTCCATCGCGTATCGGGCGCAGTCGCCCTCGGCACAGCCGAGTCGGGTCATCATCCGGCGTGCTGCTTCAGCAGCGCGTCGAAGCGGTCGCAGATGAGATCTGCCTCCTCCAGGGTGAGCACCAGAGGGGGACGGATCTTGAGGACGTTGCCGTGGCCATAGCGTGATGTGCGAAGCATCAGGCCGTGGTCCATGGCTTTGTCTGCGAGGTGGTTGGTCAGGTCGCTGTCGGGCTTGCCCGCAGCATCGGCTATCTCGATGCCGATCATGAGACCGACACCCCTGACATCCGAGATACAGGCGTGTCGGGTCGCCATCTCCGCGAGTCGGCCCAGGATCCGCTCGCCTGTGGCACGGACGTTCGCGAGGAATGCAGGGTCGTCGATGATGTCCAGTGTGGCCAGCCCGGCTGCTGCGGCCAGCAGATTGGCGCCGTAGGTGAAGGAGTGGTCGCTGGTCGGCAGCCCGGAGAGTTCATCACTCGCCAGAATGGCGGCGACCTGTGCGCCGGAACCGCCCAGGCCCTTGCCCACCGTCATGGCGTCCGGCTCCACACCGAAATGCTCAGCCGCGAACATTCGCCCGGTTCGGCCGATGCCAGTCTGGATCTCATCGAAGATGAGCTTGATTCCGTGATCGTCGCAGAGTTCACGGAGCTTGGGGAAGTAGCCGTCCGGTGGCACGATATTGCCGCCGTTGCCGGAGATGGGCTCAACGAGTATGGCCGCCACGCTGCCGCTGCTGGCGAACTCCAGGAAGTCACTGATCCTGTCGACGCACATAAGGCCGCAAGAGCCTTCCTTTTGGCCGTAGAAGCACCGGTGGCAGTAGGGATCGGGTACCTGCATGCCGCCGGGATAGAGCGTGGGGAAGGGTGCCCTGCGGAAGGCGTTGCCGGACAGGCTGGCCATCATCATGGTCTGCCCGACATGGCTGCGGAACATGGTCACGACATCGCGGCGACCAGTGGCGAGCTGGGCCATTTTGATGGCCCCCTCGTTGGCTACCGAGCCTCCCGACACCTTGAGGTGTGCCTTCGTCAGGCGCTTCGGGGCCAGATCGACGAGCCGCGCGGAGAGAGAATTGATCGGATCCGTCTGAAAACTGGACGAGACATGGATGAGCTCATCAGCCTGATCCTTGATGGCCTTTATCACAGCCGGATGTCGGTAGCCCAGACTGAGATTGAACGTGGCGGAAGCACAGTCGATGTACCCACGACCATCCGAGTCATACAGATAGATGCCCTCACCCGAGACCATCCGAGTGTCGGACACTGAATAGTAGACAGCCTCGGGACCTACGATTGAAGACAAGGGGACTTACCTCTCGGCAATATGCGGGATGCTCCGCAGAGCATCCCGAGACACGAGTATGGCGAATACTTGGACCTGTCGAGGGCAGCGAATCGGAGCACCAGTCTCAACTGAGCAACTGCCACGTCATTGCAGGTCTGTGGTTCGGAACGGCCGGACCGCCGCCCTACGTCTTTCACCCTGCCCGGTGCGCGAGCAATGACCTGGGGGCATGTGTGGGTACATCGACGACAGGCAGCTGGAAGCCGTGTGCATGGAGTCCGCTCAGGGCCCTTGACCAGAAGGCCGCCCAGGCGGAGAAGAACTGTTTCTCGTCAACGACAATCGTTTCAGAGCAAGTCTGATCGGTGCAGCCGGACTGTCGAGCGAAGAAACAGAGGGGCCGACGCCCCCGAATATCGATACGGGTACCGGTCCTGAATTCCCGGCCGGAGTCGGACGAAGCGCGCCGGGCGAATGTACGGATCATGGGCCGGAAGAGTCGGCCGCGGCGGAACGATATCCTCAGTCCCAGCGAATGTCCGTTGACAGGATCCGGTGCGACTGCGATTCCCCGAGAGCATGAGTGGCGATCTGCGACATCACAAGGGAGTCACCTCGGACGGCCGCCACGACTGCGGGATTCTGCAAACCGAGTCCGGCGCTTGCCGCGAGGCCGACGAACATACCACAAGTCAGTATTCGGGCGGCTGTGGCCCACATATCACCAGGGCTAAAAATGGAAAATAACATCATGCAGCTTCACTTTCTTGCTCCCCCGAGCATTCAGTTGACGCGTGGGGCTCGCGACAGTTGCACACACGCCTGAACCACCGGCCTTCTGGCCCAACAGGTAACGGCGACGAGTGGACGCGAGGGTTCCTCCGACCCCACAGCGGCGCACACCGAGATCCAGGGGCGAGGGGTACGACGGGAAAGCCCCGTCGACGCTCCGGCCGGCTCCGGTATCTCTGCGTTTGCGACACCTGAAGTATGCTCAGAGTTCACCAAGATGATCTAGCTCAATGACGGGGCATCAAGCTGCACTGCAGCAACCGGAGGGCGATGCGGATGTCGCATTGCACCTGAAATACGGACAGGACGGCCATGAGTACGCCCGACCTCGCGGCCCTCTACCAGTACACCGTGCAGACAGGCCACCTGGAGTTGGAGAAGGCCGCCGACGTCCTGGACTGGACGCTCGACCGAGCCCGCAACGCCGCCGAGACCCTGACGCACAAGGCACTTCTGCGCCCGACCCCGCACGCGCCTGGGTGCTTCTCGCCAGTCAGCCCATCCAGCGCGGCCGCGCATCTCGTACTCCCGCTCATGAACAAGATCGAGCAATACGAGAACCAGGCGAACCTTCTCCGGCAGGACCTGTCCGAGTTCACCCAGATCTACCAGAAGGCCGCTCAGATCTCCGGGGGGGTCTACACCCTGGAGGGCGTTGCAGAGATCAACAGGGAAATCATTCGGATATCAGCCGGATGTCAGGTCGAGGTGTGCACCGCCCAGCCTGGCGGTGGACGCCTCGCCGAATCCCTTGAAGCGGCCTGGAACGACACCAAGACCTTGCTCGAACGCGGCGTCCGCATGCGAACCATCTATCAGCACCCGGCCGTATTCAGTGGCCCCACACGTGAGTACGTGTCCCGGGTCCTCCAACACGGCGCGGAGGTCCGCACCATGACGGAGTTCTTCGAGCGGATGTTGATCTTCGATCGCGAAGTGGTATTCATCCCCGGAGGCGAGGGCCGGGACTTTGCGATTGTTATCCGACACCCCGCGATTGTCACGTTCCTGGCAGGGGTCTTCGATCGCGCCTGGCTCACGGCCAAGCCCTTCACGACCGAGTTGAGGGCCGAGGCGGTCTTCGAAACGACGAGTGACGTCCGCCTCACGATCGCACGTCTGCTTGCTGCGGGAGAGACCGACGAGGCCGTCTCCCGCCGAGTCGGTCTGAGCGTTCGCACCTGCCGAACCCACATCTCGAAACTGTACGAACAGTTCGGTGCCCATAGTCGCTGTCATCTCGGGGTCCTGTTGGCCAGAGCCGGCGTGCTGGACCAGTGAGCGTCGCGCATCCTGACAGCGGCTGATCATGGCGTCCGGCGCGTGTCGGCAGGGGCTCGCGCTGCGAAGGCGTGCTCGACTCGGGCGCGGACCTGCTTGTGGGAACGGCTGTGCTCCTGTTGCCAGTCGGGGAGCTCCTCACCCTTGCGGCGGCGGTGGGGCTGCAGCGCCAGGAGCGGACCGAGGTGGTCGATGATGCGGTCGGCAGCGGATGTGGATACGCCGAACAGCGGGGCGAGCCGGCGCATCGTCAAGTTCGGGCGCCAGTAAGCCGTGACCAGCAGTGCTCCGTCTGCGAGCGGCAGGCTCCACGGCCTGCCCCGGCGGGTGACATCGACTCCCGTGCGACGCAGTACCGTCACCGGCTTCGTGAACCGGCGCGGGCTCAGCCCGGTGAACGGGACCATCCACGACGGCTCCGACGCCGTGACAGCACCGGCCACAGCAAGATCATTGCACTGTTGTGGAACCCTCCAGCCGGTGAGGGCGGGGTCCGGAGACGAAGGCGAGGATGTCGCGGACTGCTTCGTGCAAGGTGTCGAAGTGGCGATGCACGCCGTCCACCGCTGCGGGGGTGTTGACGCCCCACACCGTCATCCCGGCACGCAGCCCGGACTGCACTCCGGAGGGGGCGTCCTCGATGACCAGGCAGTCCTCCGGTTGTGCACCAAGCCGCGCGGCGGCCTGCAGATACGGCACTGGTGACGGCTTGCCTTCCTCCACCGCGGCGGCGTCCACGAGGACTTCCGGGACCGGCAAGCCCGTCCGGGCGAAACGTCCACGTACCCGGTGCTCGTAGTTCGACGTCACCAGTGCCCAGGCCCCGGGTCGCAGAGCGTTCAGCAGCTCCGGGGCACCGTCGAAAGCCGCATAGGTGCCGGTGCGGACGTCCTCGTCCTCCAGCTCGTGCAGTTCGGCCAGGCACTTCTGGGCGTCCCGGTCCGGAGCGACCTGCGCGAAGGTCTCCATCGGCCTCGTCCGCAGCGCCACCCGGTAGACCTCATCGGGGTCCAGACCGTACCGCTCTGCCCACGTTCGCCAGACCAGGCGCTGATTGTCCACGGCATCGATCAACGTGCCATCGACATCGAACAGGACATACCTCATCGCACCGGACTGACCGGGTTCGCTGATCACGCCTCGATCATGCCATGAGGCCCTGAGCAGGCAGTTTGCGGGACAAGCCCTAGGCGTCCAGGGCCGGGCGGTACTTGTAGTACGTCAGGAACATGTCCACCCCGGTCTCGCTCAGGGCCGTGGTGGTCTCCTGTGGCAGACCCACGCCGTAGGCGCTGTGGATCAGGTGCGGGTAGAGCACCAGCGAGTAGAACTGGATGATGGCGACCTCGACGTCAGGCATGTCGAGGCGGCCTTCCGCGATGAGCCGCTCGAAGGTGTCGAGCAGGGCCGGACGGACCCGGTCGGGGCCGCTCCGCTTCCAGGCAAGGCCCAGTTCGGGGAAGCGGATGGTCTCGTTGACCACCAGGTGGCGCAGCGCCATCACGTCGGGCCGGATCATGCCCTTCACCCAGGCCTCGGCGGTCCACACCAGCGCGGTGCGGAGGTCGTCGATGTCCTGCAGGCGGGCGGCGGTGCCCTCGACGGCCGCGCCCAGGGCCTCTTCGAGGGCGTCCCCGATGACGGCCAGGAAGAGCGCGTCCTTGTTGCCGAAGTGGTTGTAGACGGTCACCTTGGAGACTCCGGCCTCCGCGGCGATGGTGTCCATGCCGACCTTGAAGCCGTCCCGCACGAAGGCCGTTCGCGCGGCCCTGACGATCGCCAGCCGCTTGCGGGCGGCCCGGTCGCCCGTCGGCACCCGCGGGGTCTCTTCCATCACCGCTCCGCTCGCCTTCGCATCCACGACCCGATCCCCCACCGGTCGGGCGCCAGCCTAGCAGCCCCTGAACTGATCAGTTGAGTTCATATGAACCGACCTGTACAGTTCGAACGCGCCGAGTCCCACGGGGGTGGGCTGGGCGCCCCACCTCGGCCGAAGGAATCCCGGCGCGCGTCGCTCCGCCCGGCCCGGTCGAGGCCGCGGCGGTCGAACCGATCGCAGCGGGCTGCCGGCCGCCGTGGCCGGGCTTCCGCCGAGCGAGCGGCCGGCCGAGCTGCGGATACGCGCGCCGGGCCCTCGTTCGAGACGCCGTACACCCGTCTCACACTGCTCCGCGGCGAGTTCGGCCGGACGCCGAGCGCCGTACCGGGCCGACTCCCGGCGCAGTGGACCGGCTGCACGGGCCGGCAGGCCGAGTTGCGCGAACTCGCCGGACCGCTCGCCGCCGCACGGCTCGTCCCGACCCCGTCGGCCGACCGCAGACCGCCGCCGCGGGCCGGTGTCAGCGGGCTGTCAGCCGGTCGTCAGCGGGTGGCCGCATCGTCCTCCTGTCGGGCAGGACCAGGCACGCACCCCCAGGAGAGACCTGAGATGAGCAACGAAACCAACGGCATGCGACGGGACGAGCTGTCCGCGTTCGTCGAGGCGACCGCAAAGGAGTTCGGCATTCCCGGGGTCTGCGTCGGGGTACTGATGGAGGGTCAGGAAGCCTGCGCTTCCTACGGGGTGACCAACCTCGACCACCCGCAGCCGGTCGACGGCCACACGCTCTTCCACCTGGCGTCGGTGACCAAGACCTTCACCGCCACCGCGCTGATGCGCCTGGTCGCGGAGGGCCGGGTGGAGCTGGACGCCCCGGTACGCCGGTACGTTCCCGAGCTGGAGCTCGCGGACGAGAGCGCGGCGGAGCGGATCACCGTGCTGAACCTGCTCAACCACACCGCGGGCCTGGAGTGGAACCTCGTCTTCACCGGCGACGAGGCCGACACCCTGGCCGGCTTCGTGGCACACCTGCCCGAGCTGCCGCTGATCGCCCCGCCCGGTACCCGCGCCTCCTACAGCCAGGCCGGCTACAACCTGCTCGGCCGGATCATCGAGACGGTCACCGGCCTGCCCTTCGAGAAGGCCATGGACCAGCTGCTGCTGGAGCCCGCCGGGCTGACGAACACCTTCTTCGACCTCGACGAGATCATGGTCCGGCGGTTCGCCGTCGGTCACACCCCCGGCGGCGGGAACGAGCAGCTGCGCCCCGCCCGGCCGTGGACCTCCTGGCGCGCGGGCGCGCGCGGCAACAACCCCGGCGGCGGCATCTCCTCCTCCGTGAGCGACCTGCTGTGGTGGGCCCGCTTCCAGCTCGGTACGGGCGAGGACGTACTGCCCGCCGAGGCCCTGCGGCACATGACGGAACAGACGGTCGCGCTGCGCGCCGGCACGCTCGGCGACGGCCTCGGCATCGGCTGGTTCCTGCGCGAGGTGGACGGTGTCCGCACGATCGGGCACGGCGGCTCGGGCAACGGCCAGTCCGCCGAGCTGCTCATCGTGCCCGAGCGGGACTTCGCGGTGGTCTCGCTGGCCAACGCCGGCCCGCACGGCCACCTCTTCAACCAGGCCGTGGTGCGCTGGGTGCTGGAGCGCTGCCTCGGCGTGGTGGAGCGGGACCCGGAGCCCGTCGCCTACGACGGGGCGCGGGCGCGCGAGGTCGCGGGCCGCTACGCCATCGACGCCATGAACGTGGACATCGCCGACGACGGGGTCCGCCTCACGCTGGCGGTGGAGATCAAGCCGGAGATCCGCGAGGCGTCCGACGCCGACATGCCCGACGACCTCCCGCCGGCCGCGATCGGCTTCCTGTCCCCCGACGGCGACGAGTACGTCGTCACGGAGGGCGGGCTGACCGGGCAGCGCGGCCTGTTCAGCCGTGACGCCGAGGGCACGGTCGTGGGCATCGACCTGGCGGGCCGGCTCTTCGGCCGGGTCCCGGCCGCGTCCTGACCACGTCCTGGCCTCGTCCTGACCACGTCCTGGCCTCGTCCTGACCTCCGTACCCCGACCGACTTGCGGGAAGGCCGGGGATGCGGTTGCGTCGAAGGAGATGGGTACGTGGTTTCCGTCTCCCCTGGGTTGGGGGTGAGCCATCGTGCTGTTCACCCATCGCGCGGAGGCCGGCGAGAAGCTCGCCGAAGCGCTCCGGCACCTGAAGGAGGAGGATCCCGTCGTGCTGGGCCTGCCCCGCGGCGGAGTCCCGGTCGCCTATCGGGTGGCCCGCGCGCTCGGCGCCCCGCTCGATGTGATCGTGGTGCGCAAGCTCGGCGTCCCCTACCACCGTGAGCTGGGCTTCGGCGCCATCGGCGAGGGCGGCGTACGCGTCATCAGCGAGGACATCGTCCGCGGCGGCCGTCTGGGACCGCAGGACATCGAGGCGGTCGAGCGCGCCGAGGAGGCGGAGCTCATCCGGCAGGCCACGAGGTTCCGCGGGGACCGGCCGCGGGTGCCCCTGGAGGGCCGGACCGTGATCGTCGTGGATGACGGGATCGCGACCGGGGCCACGGCCGCCGCCGCGTGCGAGGTCGTACGGGCGCAGGGCGCGGCCCGCGTGGTGCTGGCCGTTCCGGTGGCCCCGCCCGACGCGGTCGCCCGGCTGGGCTCGGCGGCCGACGAGGTGGTGTGCCTGGCCACACCGCACGCCTTCCGTGCCGTGGGCGAGTGGTACCAGGACTTCTCCCAGACCCCCGACGAGGAGGTCGTCTTCCTGCTGGCGCGGGCGGCGGCCGACCCCGTCACCCGCCCGCCCGTCCGGGCCGCCGAGGTCGAGGTGGACGCCGGCGGCCTCGTCCTGGCCGGGGACCTCGCCCTGCCGGAGGGCGCCGGGGCGGTCGTGGTGTTCGCGCACGGCTCAGGCAGCAGCCGTCACAGCCCGCGCAACCGGTCGGTGGCGGCGGACCTCAACCGGGCGGGCCTGGCCACCCTGCTCCTCGACCTGCTCACGCCCGACGAGGAGGCCGACCGGGCCAACGTCTTCGACATAGAGACCCTGGCCGGGCGGCTCGCGGACGCCACCGCCTGGCTGCGACGCCGCGAGTCCCTCCCGACGGGCTGGTTCGGGGCGAGCACCGGGGCCGCCGCGGCGCTGTGGGCGGCCGGGGAGACGGGCGCGGAGATCGGCGCCGTGGTGTCCCGCGGTGGCCGGCCGGACCTGGCCGGTGCGCGGCTCGCCGCCGTACGGGCCCCCACGCTGCTGATCGTGGGGGGCCGGGACTCGACGGTGCTCGACCTCAACCGCCGGGCCCAGCGCGAGCTGCGCTGCGAGAACCGGCTGGAGATCGTCCCCGGGGCCACCCACCTCTTCGAGGAGCCGGGAGCCCTGGACGAGGTGGCCGGCCTGGCCCGCGACTGGTTCACCCGCCACCTGATGCCGTCGTAGACCGGACCGGTCGCCGTAGACCGTGCCCGGTCGCGCGGTGGCGCGGCAGCGGCGGCACGCGCGACCATGAGGAGATGGAGCAGGCGTCGGTGCAGGATGTCAGCACCCCGGGCCGCATCGCGTCGCCCGGTGAGGGCATCGGCCCGGAGGAGCTGGCGCTCGCGGCCCGCAACCACGGGCTTCCGCTGGAGGCCCTGCGCTACGAGGTCACACCGCCCGGACTGCACTACGTCCTGGTCCACTACGACATACCCGCCGCCGACCCGGACGAATGGTCCCTCACCGTCGGCGGCCGGGTCCGTACCCCGCTGACCCTGGACCTCCCCGCCCTGCGCGCGTTCCCCTCGGTCACCCACCGCGTCACCATGGAGTGCGCGGGCAACGGCCGGGCCCGCCTGACGCCCCGGCCGGTCAGCCAGCCGTGGCTGGTCGAGGCGGTGGGCACCGCCGACTGGACGGGCGTACCGCTGCGTCTGGTGCTCGCCGGGGCCGGGGTGCGGCCGGACGCCGTCGAGGCCGTGTTCACGGGCGCCGACCACGGGGTCGAACGCGGCGTCGAGCAGGACTACCGGCGCAGTCTGCCGGTGGCCGCCGCCACCGGGGACGACCCCGAGGTGCTGATCGCCTACGCCATGAACGGCCTGCCCCTGCCCCCGCAGCACGGGTGTCCGCTGCGGCTGGTCGTCCCCGGCTGGTACGGCATGGCGCACGTCAAGTGGCTGCGCGAGATCACCCTCGTCGACGCGCCGTTCACCGGATTCCAGCAGGCCGTGGCCTACCGCTACCGGCGGGCCGCCGACGATCCGGACGACCCCGGCGAGCCGGTCACCCGGATCGCGCCGCGCGCCCTGATGGTCCCGCCCGGATTCCCCGACTTCATGTCCCGCACCCGTGTCGTGCGTCCCGGCCCCGTACGGCTGGAGGGGCGGGCCTGGTCCGGCCACGGGGCCGTCGAACGGGTGGAGGTGAGCGCCGACGGGGGCCGCTCCTGGACCCGGGCCGAGGTCGCGCCGCCGGGGCCGCACCGGTGGGCTTGGCAGGCCTGGTCCTGTGACTGGGCGGCGGCGCCGGGCCGCCACACGCTCACCGTCCGCGCCACGGACGCCGAGGGCGGCACGCAGCCCCTCGAACAGCCCTGGAACCGGGGCGGTTTCGGCAACAACCTGGTCCAGCACGTCCCGGTCCTGTGCTGCTGATCGGGCGTCCCCGTCAGCGGCGGCATCGGCCCCGTGATCCCTAGGAAATTCCGAGAAGTCGCACCGCTTGGTAGTAGGTCCACGCGGTGCCGTCGCAGGAGCTCCTGCGGGAGCCCGAGTACTGCGCGCAGACCCGCTTCAGGTCCGCGTGGAACGCCAGGTCCAGCCGGGTCTTGGCGGCCGGAAACAGCCCTGCCGCGCGGTGGTTGCGGTACCCGAAGTCGTGGCGCGCGCAGGCGTCCGCGAAGGGGAAGCCGAGGGGGTTGTCGGGGGACGAGGTGCAGTGGTCCGTCGACCAGTCGAAGCCGTACGCGGTCCAGGCGGCCCGGTGCTCGCGGGCGTCGGCCCATTCGCGGTAACTGGCGGCACTGGTCTGCGTCCAGCGGCTCAGCACCTGCGGCTTGTCGGCCGGGACCTGCGGGGTCGCCCAGGCCGCCGGGGCGAGGGCGAGCACCGCGGTGGCGGTGGCGGTGGCGAGAGCGGGGACGAGGCGGCGACGGCGCATGGGGTTCCTCGGTGCCTGGGCGGACGGGTCACCTCCGGCCAACTCCCCCGGGCACCGCGCGGTTACTGCGCGTCGGCGGAACCGGACCCGACACCCTCCCAGGTATGAGTCCGTATGGGACTTGCGGCGCACTTCCGGTTCGTCCTGAGGAGGGACGCGCGGCGGGGGCCCGCCCGCCGACACTGGAAGGCATGAACCGCCGCCCGCTCGTCGTCGCCGCAGCCACCGTGGGAGTCCTCGCCACCGCCGCCTTCGCGCTGCCCAATCTGCCGCCCAACCCCGTGACCGACACGATCGACAGCAAGGTGTACAAGGAGAAGGGCAAGCGCTTCGCGAGCGCCGCCGACGCCCCCACGCGGGACAAGGCGCCGTTCGCCCTGCCGTCCTGGATACCCAAGGACGCCACCGACGTCCGCATACGGGTGCGCACGAGCGGCGAGGCCCGGCTGATCCGGTTCACCCTCGGCGCGACCCCGCTGGACGGCCCCCAGTGCGGCGCGGGCGCGTCGAAGCCGGTGGGCGCCGCCCCGGATCTGCACGCCAAATGGTGGCCGGGCAGCCTGCGGGACGGTGTGCGGCCTGAGTGCCGGGGTGCCCACCAGTACCAGGTCGTGGTGCGCGGCAAGCGGGTCTACGCCTGGACGGACGGCACCCCGTCCCCGGGCTCCGTGGGGCCCCGGGACGGCGCCGCCTCCACGCCCCGGACCTAGGGCTGACCACTCCGCACGCCCGGCCGGCCAGGCAGGCAGGGCAGGCGGGCCGCGCAGGGCGGGCCAGGCCTGCCGGGAGGGCCGGGACCGCTCAGTCGCGGGCCAGTGCCTCCGCGGTGGCCCGGGCGAAGCCGTCCGGGTTGTCGAGCATGATGTTGTGCCCGCAGTCGGGGACGGACACCACGGCCACGCCCGAGGCCTGGAGGGCTTCGGCGCCCGGGAGCGGGCCGTCCGCCTCGGGCAGCAGGTAGGTGCGCGGGATCTTCGACTCCAGCAGCAGCTCACGCATGGTGGGCGTGGTGCCGGCGGCCAGGTGGACGGCCGTTCGGTACAGGGCGGTTCGGCCGGCCAGCCTCATCGTGGACCACCAGTGCGCGCCGACCCTGTCCCGTACCTCGGCCCAGCCCCCGGCCAGGAACTCCTCCTCGGTGTAGGAGGCGATCCCGCTGCTGCCCGGCATGACGGGACCGGGACCGGGCTGCTGCGGATCCAGGTTGGCGTCGACGAGCACCAGCCGGGACACCAGGCGGGGATGCCGGTCCGCGAGCACGATGGCCACGGCCCCGCCCATACTGTGGGCGATCAGCTCGACGCCCTCCGCTCCGGCCTCGGAGAGGGCGGCCGCCAGCGCGTCGGCGTGCGCTTCGAGGGTGTAGCCGAACCCCTCGGGCCGGTCGCTGTGCCCGTGGCCCAGCAGATCGACGAGCAGCGAACGCCGCCCCGCCAGCAGCGGATGGGTGGCGCTCGCCGCGAAGTAGGCGGGCGAGGTGGACCCGAGCCCGTGCACGTACACCCGGGCCGGCTCCTCCCCCGCCAGCTCGACCCAGCGGATCCGGTCGCCCTCGGGCGTGACCACGGCGTTCCTCACGATGCTCCCCCTCAAGTGGTTCGACAGCACTCTTCGACAGCCCGAACAGGCTAAGGGCCGCCCCGGGCGCGGGGGTGTGCCGCGGCCGCCACGCCGTGCCGCACGTCGGCTGACCATCCGTCATCTGCGCACTATCGTGGCCGCCATGGACATCCGCCGGGCCCTCACCCCCGCCGAGCTCACCGCCGCCGAGCCCCTCTTCGACGGGCCTGCCCGCACGGAGTGGTCCGAGCGCTTCCTCGCCGCCCCGGGCCACCTGATGCTCATCGCCTACGTCGACGGCGTGCCCGCCGGGATGGTCTCCGGCATCGAGATGAGCCACCCCGACAAGGGCACCGAGATGTGCCTGTACGAGCTCTCCGTGGACGAGGGGTACCGGCGTCGCGGCATCGGCCGCGACCTGACGCTGGCCCTCGCCGAGGAGGCGAAGGCCCGCGGCTGCTACGGCATGTGGGTGGGGGTCGACACCGACAACGAGGCCGCTCTGGCCACCTACGACGCTGCCGGCGCCCGTGACGAGGGTGTCTTCTCGATGCGCGGCTGGCCCCTCGCCCCGTAGCCGGGTCACGCCGCCCGCACCCCGTCACGTCCTGTCCGGACGCCGCCCCGCCCGGCCGTTCCTCGGGCCGCCTCCCCGGCAACCTCCGGCCCCGGCCCGGCGCTTAGGGTGTTCGCTGGTCGGCCCATCGGTTGACCGGGGGATCGGGGGAGGCCGATGAACAGCGCGACCGAGGTGTTCGAGCCGCTGCGGGCGGACGATCCGTCCACCGTGGCCGGATACCGCATCGCGGCGCGGCTCGGCGCGGGTGGCATGGGCCGGGTCTACCTGTCGCACACCCAGGGCGGGCGGCCGGTGGCGCTCAAGGTCGTACGACCGGAACTGGCCGAGGACCCGGCGTTCCGGCGGCGGTTCCGCCGTGAGGTGGAGGCCGCCCGGCGGGTCCGGGGCGCGTACACCGCCGAACTGATCGACGCCGACGCGGACGCGACGCCGCCCTGGCTGGCCACCCTCTACGTACCCGGGCCCTCGCTGTCGCAGGCCGTGGCCCGGCGCGGACCGCTGCCCGTGTCCGCCGTGCTGTGGCTGATGGCGGGCGTGGCCGAGGCCCTGCAGGCCATCCACGGCGCGGGCATCGTGCACCGCGACCTGAAGCCGTCGAACGTGCTGCTGGCCGCCGACGGGCCCCGCGTCATCGACTTCGGCATCTCGCTGGCGTCCGACACCACCGCGCACACCGCCACGGGCGCCACCATCGGCACGCCGCAGTACATGTCCCCCGAGCAGGCGTCGGCGGATGAGGTCACGGCAGCCTCCGACGTCTTCGCGCTGGGCCAGACGGCGGCGTTCGCCGCGCTGGGCGAGCCGCTGTACGGAACCGGCCCCTCCGCGACCGTGCTGTACCGGATCGTGCACTCCGCGCCCGACCTGTCCCGGCTGCCTCAGGAGCTGCGTCCACTGATCGCCCGGTGCCTGGCCACCGATCCGCAGGAGCGGGCCACCCCCGCCGAGATCGTGGCGTGGTGCCGGACGCAACTGGGCGAGGACGCCGACGCGGACGGCGGCCCGGCGCTCTGGCGCGAGGTGACCGGACCGGAGCTGACGGTCCCGGAGCCCCTGCCCGAGCCCGTACCCGAGCCGACCCCGGAGCTGGTACCGGCACCCGCTCCGTCGCCCGCCCCGGCTCCCGGCTCTCCGCACACGATGAGCCAGGTGTGGCAGCCTCCGCAGCTTCCGGAGCCGGCGGCTCCGGAAGGACCGGAGCAACGGCGCAAGCGCCGGCGGCGCAACGCGCTGCTCACCGCCGCATCGGTGACGGTGGTCGCCGTGCTGCTGGGCACCCTCTGGGTGGTCGCCGACCGGACGGCGGACGGTCTGCGCGACCGGGCGAAGTCCCCGACGGCCGAGGGAACACCGGCGGGTGGTGCCCGCTCGGCGAGCGGCGACCCGACCCGGGGAGCCGCCGGATCCGGCGGATCCGCTCCGAAGCCGAGCCAGAGCCCGAGTCCGAGCCCGTCCGCGAGCGCACCCCCGAAGGCCGTCCCGTACCCCTCGTTGCGCCTGGACGAGGAGAACTCGGTCGGCATCAAGGATCCGGTCGAGCGTGCCAATCGCGCCGGGGACCTCCGCCTCGACTGCGAGCAGGTGGGCTGCACGCTGGAGAGCGACACCAGTGTGATCACCCTCCTGTCGGGCGAGCCGCACGGCTCCCTCGACTCCTGCCGGACCGCCCTCGGAGGCAGGCCCACGAGAAGCCAGACACTGTCCCAGGCGGCGCAGGGCAGCGAGTTCTGCATCAAGCACCAGTCGGGGGACATCGCGCTGCTCGTGCTCACACTCAAGTCGACTCCGTGGATGCGGGAACTGCCGAGCTTCCTGATGGCGGACATGACGGTCTGGCGCGCGGCCTGACGGAGCGGTCGGCGGCGCGGGACCGGGCCGGGCTCGGATCCGCCCGCGCGGCGGCGTGTCGTGCGCCCACCCGGCGCACCCTCCGCGCGCCCGCGCCGCCGCTCGCGGAGCATCGGCCGCATGACCGCATTCGCCGCGCTCCTCCCCGCCGCCGCCCTCCTCGCGGCGGCCACCACGGCCGCCACGGCCGCCACGGGCGCCACACCCGCCACGGGCGCCGCTCCGGCTCCCCGCTCCGGCACCGCCCCCTACGTCGTCGTCCTCAAGGACACCACCTCCCGCGCCCCGACGCGCGCCCTGGCCGCCGCGGCCGTGGACGCCGGCGACGAGGTCGGAGCCGTCTACGACGCCGCCCTGAACGGCTTCGCCGTCCGCACCACGGCCGCCCGGGCCGCCGCCCTGGCCGCCGACCCCCGGGTGGCCTCGGTGGAGCCGGACACGGAGTTCCACACCACCGACACCCCCGGAGCCACCGACACCCCCGAACCGCTGATGGCGCCGCAGGCTCCCGCGCCCTGGTCCCTCGACCGCATCGACCAGCGCGAACTCCCGCTCGACGGCTCGTACACGTACCCCGGCAGGGCCGGGGGCGTCACCGTCTACGTCGTCGACACCGGCATCAACACCAGCCACCTGGAATTCGGCGGCCGCGCCCGATTCGGCTACAACGCGGTGTTCCTCGGCAGCTCCCGCGACTGCAGCGGCCACGGCACGCACGTCGCGGCGACCGTGGGCGGGGAGACGTACGGGGTGGCCAAGGGGGTCTCGCTCGTCGGGGTGAAGGTGGCCGACTGCCATGGTTCCGCGTCCCTGTCGGCGATCCTCAAGGGTCTCGACTGGGTGGTGAAGGACGCCTCCAAGGCTCCCGCCACCCCGGCCGTGGCCAACATGAGCATGGGCGGCACCCGCAGCTACGCCCTCGACACGGCCGTGGTCCGGGCCGTGTCCGCCGGGATCACCTTCACCGCGGCCGCCGGGAACGAAGGCAAGGACGCCTGCGGCGGATCCCCGGCCTCCGTCCCCCAGGCCATCACGGTCGCCGCGACCGACGCCGAGGACCGGCGGGCGCCGTTCTCCAACCACGGCCCCTGTGTGGACCTCTCGGCTCCGGGCGTGGGCATCACCTCGGCCTGGAAGGACTCCACCACCGCCACGGCCCGCGCCTCCGGCACCTCGATGGCCGCCCCGCACGTGGCCGGGGTGGCCGCTCTCATCCTGGCGCGCGGCACGGCGCGCACCCCGGCGCAGGTGACCGAGGAACTGCTGCGCAGCGCCGTGTCCGACCGGATCACCGGGCTCCCGGCCGGCACCCCGAACCTGCTGCTCCACACCCCCACCGGACGCTAGTACCTCCCCTCCCCCGGCTCCCGACCGGTCGGTATCCGATGGGCCATCAGACTCTCCCTGATGGCCCATCAATTTCTGTGTGCTTCGGGCGAAAGCAAGTCATTGACTTCTCATCACGGCGACGCGTCAATATCGGCCACCGCACCGGCTCGGCCTCCCCCACACAGCGGGTGGGGGGAGGGGTTCGTCATGACGAAGGAGTCGCGACCCAGTGAGTACGAGAACGTATCGACGAAGAGTGCTGGCCGGGGCGGGAGCCCTGTCTCTGGCCCTGACGGGCGGCGTGGTGGCCCTGACGGGATCCGCGCAGGCCGCGACCAAGACCACGGCTGTCTTCGAGAACTGCGACGCCCCGGCGCCGCAGCCGGACGGCTCGGGCAACCAGAACTGGACGGTCACCCTGCCCGACGGCGCCAAGGCCGGCGACGTCGTCCCGATCACGATCGACCCGGGCGCGAGCCCGCTGATCCCCGGGTTCTCCGTCACCACGGTGAACACCTCCAAGATCACCCTCAAGGTCGGGACCACCACCCAGGTGGTCACCAGCCCGCCGGAGACCGTCTCGGTCATCGCCGGGCAGCCGCTCGACCCCAAGGCGTTCTCCGGAACCATCAAGATCCCGGACGGCACCGAGGGCACGACCGTCCAGGTCGCCCTCGACCTGGCGGTGACCGACGCGGACCTCTCCGGTTCGGTCTTCACCACCACCTGCACCCCGGCGCCGCGCCCGAGCGCCTCGCTCGGCTCGGTCGCGGTCGAGGCCCTGCCCAAGGACCCGGTCACCACGAAGCTGACGCCCAACAGCGGCCCGGCGGGCACCGCCGTCGCCGTGACCGGCGCCAACTTCCCGGCCGGCGCCGTCACCTGCTCCGCCCTGCTCGCGGGCGCGGTGACCGGTGACACCGGTGCGGGCACGGCCGACGCGTCCGGCGCGGCCACCTGCAACATCACGGTCACCAAGAAGGCCGACGCGATCAGGATCGACGGTTCGATCACCCCGTACAAGGCCTTCGTGTTCCTGGAGGAGCAGGCCGGTGTGAAGAACCCGGTCGACGTCGAGGTCCTGCCCGGCCCGCTGGCCCTCGGCCCGAAGGACGGCCAGCCGGCCGTCAGCTTCGGCGCGGTCACCATCAACGGCAAGGCCCAGTCGGTGGTCGGCGTCTTCAACGCCGCGACCGTCCAGGACTTCCGCGGCGGTTCGCTCGGCTGGGACGTGACGGCGACGCGTACGCCGTTCCTGAACCAGACCACCGGCCACTCGATGGCGAAGGCGCAGATCGGCATCCAGCCGTCCTGCACCGTGACCAACCCGGACAGCCCGAGCACCTGCACCGCGGGCACGCCCGGCGCGATCTCCGACGTCCCGATGAAGGTGGCCTCCCAGGCCGCCGGCGGGGACGAGCTGACCGGCGGTGAGTTCGCCGTCGGCGGCGCCGGAATGATCCAGCTCCCGCCCTTCATGTTCGCGGACACCTACCAGACGGTCGTGACCTTCTCGATCGCCTGACCCGTACGGCCGCTCGGCCAGGGTGGTGGGGGGGGGGGGGGGGGCGCCCCCCCCCCCCCCCCCCCCCCCCCCCCCCCAAACCCCCCCCCCCCCCCCCCCCCCCCCCCCCCCCCCCCCCCCCCCCCCCCCCCCC
>NZ_JBVIAH010000002.1:152130-288736 GCF_055574035.1 Streptomyces sp. NPDC030021 | reverse complement strand
CGCGGGAACGCCCCCCCTCCCTTCCTGTGGGTGCGAGACCACCTACAAGATGTTCTCCACTTTCTAGCCCCTTGGCCCGTTGTTTCCTCTGGGGGGGGGGGGCGCCCCCCCCCCCCCCCCCGCCACCCCTTTCCCCTTTCCGCGCCCACTGGAGACCGCCCATGCGCACGCGTACCCGCAGCCGCACCCGTAGCCGCACCCGCACCCTCCTGCACGGTCTGCTCCTCGGCCTGCTGCTCGGCGGCGCGGGCCTGCTGCCGGTCACCGCGGCGAGCGCCGCGGACAACGGCACGTGGGGGGTGTTCCCGACACCCGCGGCCGGTGCGGCGATGACCGACCGCGCGTACTTCTTCCACCAGGGCGCGGCCGGGAGCACGCTGAGCGACAGCGTGACGATCGTGAACTCCTCCGACAAGGAGCTGGCGTTCCAGGTCTTCGCCACCGACGCCGTGAACACCCCGGCGGGCGGCGCCTTCGCGCTGCTGCCGGTGGAGGCGAAGCCGAAGGACGTCGGCGCGTGGGTCACGCTGACGCCGGAGACCGCGAGCACCGTCACCGTGCCCGCCAAGGGCCGCAAGGACATCCCGTTCACCGTGAAGGTCCCGGCGGACGCGACGCCCGGTGACCACGTCGGCGGGATCGTCGCCCTGGGCACCGCCGTGGAGGGCGTGCAGCAGGAAGGCAAGGTCCAGGTCGGGGTGAAGCGCTCGGTGGGCGCCCGGCTGTACTTCCGGGTCCCGGGGCCGGTCACGGCGGGGCTGAGCGTGGAGGACGTACGGGTCAGCCGCTCGGCGCCGCTGCTGCCCTGGGTGCGCAACGCCCGCGCCACGATCTCGTACGCGCTGGTCAACCGGGGCAACGTGGTCGTCGAGCCCAAGGTGGCGGTGTCCGCCGAGGGGTTGTTCGGGCGCGAGGTGCTGGACCGGCCCGCCCGCGAGCTGAAGCTGTCCCTGCTGCCGGGCCAGCGGATCGAACTGACCGAACCGTGGCCGGACGCCCCCCAGTCGGACTGGGTGACCGTCAAGATCACGGCGGGCGCGGCGGCCCACCCCGATCTGGTCTCGGAGTCCGGGACCGACTTCATCGCCGTGCCCTGGCCGGCCGTGGGCCTGCTCCTGGTACTGGCGGGCGCGGGCGCCATGGTGTGGGTACTGCGCCGCCGCCGCGCGGCGGGCGAACAGCCGCAGTCCGTACCGGACCTGGCCCGGACGCACTGACCGCCGTCGTTGCCCGCGAACGACGCCGTCCGGCGGTCACGGCAGCAGCCCCCGGCCGGGGGAAGGTGGCCGGGGGCTGCTGGGACTGCTGGGGGCGGGGCGGGTCAGTGGTTGCGGGGGAAGCCCAGGTCCACGCCGAGGTGGCCCTCGGCCGGGTCCGGCCAGCGGGTCGTGACGACCTTGCCGCGGGTGTAGAAGTGGATGCCGTCGTTGCCGTAGATGTGGTGGTCGCCGAAGAGCGAGTCCTTCCAGCCACCGAAGGAGTGGTAGCCCACCGGCACCGGGATCGGGACGTTGACGCCGACCATGCCGGCCTCGATCTCCAGCTGGAAGCGGCGCGCGGCGCCGCCGTCGCGGGTGAAGATCGCGGTGCCGTTGCCGAACGGCGAGGCGTTGATGAGGGCCACGCCCTCCTCGTAGGTCTCGGCGCGCAGCACGCACAGCACCGGTCCGAAGATCTCGTCGCGGTAGGCGTCGGAGTCGGTCTTCACGCGGTCCAGCAGGGACAGGCCGATCCAGTGGCCCTTCTCGTTGCCCTCGACCGTGAAGCCGGTGCCGTCGAGGACGACCTCCGCGCCCTGGTCGGCCGCGCCCTTGACGTACGAGGCGACCTTGTCGCGGTGGGCGGCGGTGATCAGCGGGCCCATCTCGGAGGTCGGGTCGTTGCCGGGGCCGATCTTGATCTTCTCGGCGCGCTCGCGGATCTTCTCGACGAGCTCGTCGCCGATCGCGCCGACGGCCACGACGGCGGAGATCGCCATGCAGCGCTCACCGGCCGAGCCGTAGGCCGCGGACACGGCCGCGTCGGCGGCGGCGTCCAGGTCGGCGTCCGGCAGGACCAGCATGTGGTTCTTGGCGCCGCCCAGGGCCTGGACGCGCTTGCCGTTGGCCGAGGCGGTGGTGTGGATGTGGCGGGCGATCGGGGTCGAGCCGACGAAGGAGACGGCCGCGATCCCCGGGTGGGCGAGCAGCGCGTCCACGGCCACCTTGTCGCCGTGGACGACGTTCAGCACGCCGTCCGGCAGACCGGCCTCGCTCGCCAGTTCGGCGAGCTTGTTGGCGGCCGACGGGTCCTTCTCGCTCGGCTTGAGGATGAAGGTGTTTCCGCAGGCCACGGCCAGCGGGAACATCCACATCGGGACCATCGCCGGAAAGTTGAACGGGGTGATGCCCGCGACGACGCCCAGGGGCTGGCGGATCGAGGAGACGTCCACCCGGTTGGAGACCGACGTGGACAGCTCGCCCTTGAGCTGCGTGGTGATGCCGCAGGCCAGCTCGACGATCTCCAGGCCGCGGGCGACCTCGCCCAGCGCGTCCGAGTGGACCTTGCCGTGCTCAGCGGTGATCAGGGCGGCGATGGCGTCGCGGTTGGCGTCCAGCAGGGCGCGGTAGGCGAACAGCACCTTGGTGCGGGCGGCCAGCGAGGACTGGCCCCAGCTGAGGTAGGCCTCCTTGGCGACCTGTACCGCCGCGTCGACCTCGTCGGCCGAGGCGAGCGCCACCTGTGTGGTGACCTCGCCGGTGGCCGGGTCGGTGACCGGGCCGTAGTTGCCCGACGCGCCCTCGACGGTCTTGCCACCGATCCAGTGGTTGACGGTCTTCATTGCCTTGCTCCTTCACAGATGGCGACGTCGCTGCGCGGCTTGCCGGTCGTACTCTTCACGGGCCGTGGCAGCGGCCTTGCGGGTCGCGGTCTCGGCCACAGGAACATCCCACCACGCCTGTGCCGGGGGTGGGCCCGACACAGTGTCGGGCGTTCGGGTCTGTACGTAGACACATGTGGGTCGGGTCGCCGAACGGGCCTCGGCGAGGGCTTCGCGCAGGTCACGCGTGGTGCGGGCGCGGATCACGGCCATTCCGAGGGAGCCCGCGTTGGCCGCGAGGTCCACCGGAAGGGGGTCCCCCGTGTATCCGGAGTCGGGCGCCCGGAAGCGGTAGGCGGTGCCGAAGCCCTCGCCGCCCACGGCCCCCGACAGGCCTCCGATGGAGGCGTAGCCGTGGTTGTCGAGGATTACCACCTTGATCGGGATGCCCTCCTGGACGGCCGTGACGATCTCGGTCGGATTCATCAGGTACGTCCCGTCGCCGACCAGCGCCCACACCGGCCGGCCGGGTGCGGCCAGCGCCACGCCGATCGCCGCCGGGATCTCGTAGCCCATGCAGGAGTACCCGTACTCCACGTGGTACTGGTCCTGCGACCGGGCCCGCCACAGCTTGTGCAGGTCGCCGGGGAGGGAGCCGGCCGCGTTGATCAGGATGTCGGTGTCGTCGACCAGGGCGTCGAGCAGCCCGAGCACCTGGGCCTGGGTGGGTGCGGCGTCCTCCGCCGCCTCCGGGACGGCGTAGGCCCCCTCGACGCGGCTCTCCCAGCGCGCCCGCTCCGCCGCGTACCGCGCCCCGTACGCCGGGTCCGTGCGATGGCCGGCGAGGGCGCCCCGCAGCTCGTCGAGTCCCTCGCGGGCGTCGGCGACCAGGGGCAGGGCGGCGAGTTTGTGGGCGTCGTACGGGTCCAGGTTGAGGCCGAGGAACCGGACGGCGGGGTTCTGGAAGAGGGTCGCGGAGGCGGTGGTGAAATCGGTCAGCCGGGTTCCGGCGGCGATGACGAGGTCGGCCTCCCGGGCGAGCGCGGCGGCGGTGGAGGTGCCGGTGTGACCGATCCCGCCCACGTCGGCGGGGTGCCCGTACGGCAGGACGCCCTTGCCCGCCTGGGTGACGGCGACCGGAATCCCCGTGGCCTCGGCGAAGGCGGCCAGCGCCGCGCGGGCCTCGCTGTGCCGGATCCCGCCGCCGGCGACGATCAGCGGGCGCGCGGAGCCCCGTACGGCCTCGGCGGCGCGGGCCAGCTCGTGCCGGTCGGGCCGCGGCCGGCGCACGCCCCACACGCGCTCGGCGAAGAACTCCTCCGGCCAGTCGTACGCCTGCGCCTGCACGTCCTGCGGCAGCGCGAGGGTGACGGCGCCGGTCTGCACGGGGTCGGTGAGCACCCGTACGGCCTGGAGGGCGGCCGGGATCAGGGCCTCGGGGCGGGTGATCCGGTCGAAGTGGCGGGAGACGGGGCGCAGGGTGTCGTTGACGGAGATGTCCCCGGCGTACGGGACCTCCAGCTGCTGGAGCACGGGGTCGGCGGGCCGGGTGGCGAAGGTGTCGCCGGGCAGCAGGAGCACCGGGATCCGGTTGATGGTGGCGAGGGCGGCGCCGGTGACGAGGTTGGTGGCGCCGGGCCCGATGGAGGTGGTGACGGCGTGCGCGGAGAGGCGGCCGCACTGGCGGGCGTATCCGACGGCGGCGTGCACCATGGCCTGCTCGTTGCGGCCCTGGAGGAAGGGCATGGCCTCGGGCCCGCTCTCCAGGAGGGCCTGGCCGATGCCCGCCACGTTCCCGTGCCCGAAGATGCCCCAGGTGGCGGCGATCAGCCGGTGCCGGTGTCCGTCGCGCTCGGTGTACTGGCGGGACAGGAAGCGGACGAGCGCCTGCGCGACGGTGAGCCTCACCGGTGGTCCTCCGTTCGGGAGAAGGGCAGCCGGGGGTCGATGTCCTGCCCGTCCCAGCTGCCGCGGATCCAGCCGTGGTCGGGGTGGTCGCGGATCAGCCACTCCCGGGTCGCGCCCGGTCCGGCCATCACGTTCAGGTAGTACATGTCGTGCCCGGGGGCGGCCATGGACGGCCCGTGCCAGCCGTCGGGGATCAGCACCGCGTCCCCGGTCCGCACCTCGGTGAGGATGTCGGTCTTCCCGGCCGGGGAGGGGGTGACGCGCTGGTAGCCGAGGCCGGGGGTGTCCCCGTGCGGGGCGATCTCGAAGTAGTAGATCTCCTCCAGGCGGGACTCCTCGCCGGGGTGGTGCTCGTCGTGCTTGTGGGGCGGGTACGAGGACCAGTTCCCGCCGGGGGTGAGCACCTCGACGGCGATGAGCCGGTCGCAGTCGAAGCCGTCCGGGCCGGCGGCGGCGAAGTTGTTGACCTGCCGCGAGCACTGGCCCGCGCCGCGGAGCTCTACGGGGACGCCGGCGGCGGGGCCGTACCGGGCGGGCAGCCGTGTCGCACACCGCGCACCGGCCAGCGCGAACCGGCCCCCCGCGGCCGACCGGACCTCCGCGTCCGCGTCCCGCGGCAGGTAGACGAAGTCGGTGATGCCGTTGAACACCCCTTCTCGCCCCGTCAGTTCGAACACCTGCGGCTCCGCTGCGGGGGCGCCGCCCCCGAACCCCCGCGCCTCAAACGCCGGCGAGGCTGGATTTGCCCCTGGGCCAGAGCCCCCGTCCTCCGGACCCGCCGGAGGACGGGAGGCAGGATTCGGGGCAGAGCCCCGCTCTTTCAGCCCCGCCAGGGGGTACCTCCCAGCGGTAGCTGGGGGAGTTTGAGGCGCGGGTCCGGGCAGAGCCCGGCAGCGGACCTGGCACCCGCCCGACAGGGGGAGCACGATCCACTCGTACTCCCCGCACGCGTGCGCGTACACCTCCCCCGGGGCCAGGTCGAGGATCATCAACCTCGTCCACTCCATCCCCCACTCAGACACCACCGGCACGCCCCAGCACCTCCTCCACCTCGTGAGAGAACGGCATCGCCGCCGCGCACGCCAGCCGCGTGGCGACGATCGCCCCGGCCGCGTTCGCGTACCGCATCACCCGCTCCAGTTCCCACCCCGCCAGCAGCCCATGGCACAGCGCCCCGCCGAACGCGTCCCCCGCGCCCAGCCCGTTGACCACCTCCACCGGCACCGGCGGGACCTCCGCCACCGTGCCGTCGCGGTGGACCGCCAGTACGCCCTCCGGGCCGCGCTTGACGACCGCCAGTTCCACACCCGCCGCGAGCAGCGCCCGCGCCGCCGCATGCGGGTCCGACTCGCCCGTGGCGATCTCGCACTCCTCCGCGTTCCCCACGGCCACCGTCGCCGACCGCAGCGCCCGCTCGTAGTACGGCCCGGGTTTCTCCCGCCACAGCATCGGCCGCCAGTCCAGGTCGAAGACGGTCGTCCCGGTCCGCGCGCGGGCCTCCAGCGCCGCCAGCGTCGCCGCCCGTGAGGGCTCCTCGCTCAGGCCCGTACCCGTCATCCAGAACACGCGGGCCGCCCGTACCGCCGCCAGGTCCACCTCGTCCGCCACGATCTGCAGATCCGGTGCCTTCGGCAGCCGGTAGAAGTACAGCGGGAAGTGGTCCGGCGGGAAGATCTCGCAGAAGGTGATGGGGGTCGGCAGCCCGGCGACCTCGGCGACCCACCGGTCGTCCACCCCGAACCCCCGCAGCTCGGACCGCAGATACCCGCCGAAGGGGTCCGCTCCGGTGCGGGTGATCACCGCCACCCGGCGTCCCAGCCGGGCCGCGGCGACGGCCACGTTGGTCGGGGAGCCGCCCAGGAACTTGCCGAACGTCTCCGCCTCGGCCAGTGGTATGCCCGTCGTCAACGGGTAGAGATCCACCCCGATCCGGCCCATCGTGATCAGGTCGAACGCGAACGGATCGCCGGTGCCGGTCACAGTCAGTCCTCCCATTGGTCCTCCACCCTAAGGTGGCCGTTATGACGTCCTCCCCGCCCGCGTTGACCCGTATCCGCATCGGTTCGGCTCCGGACTCCTGGGGTGTCTGGTTTCCCGACGACCCCCGGCAGACCCCGTGGGAACGCTTCCTCGACGAGGTCGCCGACGCCGGGTACGAGTGGATCGAACTCGGCCCCTACGGCTATCTGCCCACCGATCCCGCCCGCCTCGCCGGGGAAACGGCCAAGCGCGGGCTGCGCGTCTCGGCCGGAACCGTCTTCACCGGACTCCATCACGGGCCCGCCGTGTGGGAGGACACCTGGGAGCACGTGTCGCGGATCGCGGCGCTCACCCAGGCCATGGGCGCGGCCCATCTCGTCGTCATCCCCTCCTTCTGGCGGGACGACAAGACCGGGGAGGTGCTGGAGGACCGCACCCTCACCCCCGCCCAATGGCGTGAACTGACCTCGCAGACCGAGCGCCTCGGCCGGGAGGTCCAGGACCGGTACGGGCTGCGGATCGTCGTCCACCCGCACGCCGACACCCACATCGACACCCCTTCGAACGTGGCCCGCTTCCTGGACGCCACCGACCCCGGGCTGGTCTCGCTCTGTCTGGACACGGGGCACTACGCGTACTGCGGCGGGGACAGCGTGCAGGCCGTGGAGACCTTCGGCGAGCGGATCGGCTACCTCCACCTCAAGCAGGTGGATCCGCGGATCCTCGCCGAAGTCGTCGCGGAGGGGCTGCCCTTCGGGCCGGCCGTGGGCCGTGGCGTGATGTGCGAACCGCCCTCGGGGGTGCCCGCGCTGGAACCGGTGCTCGCGGCGGCCCAGCGTCTGGACGTGGACCTGTTCGCCATCGTGGAGCAGGACATGTACCCCTGTCCGCCCGACCGGCCGCTGCCGATCGCCCGGCGGACCCGCGCCTACCTCCGCTCCTGCGGCGCCCGCTGACCCTTCGGAAGGAAGAGGAGTACGACATGAGCACGCTCGGCATCGCCGTCATCGGCACCGGGAAGATGGGCGCCGACCACGTCCGCCGGATCGGGCGGACGGTGGGCGGGGCCCGTGTGGTGGCCGTGGCCGACCCGGACGGGGACCGGGTCAAGGAGGTCGCGGGCACCCTGGACGGGGCGACGGCGCACACCGACCCGGCGGCTGCGATAGCCGCGCCCGGGGTCCAGGCCGTGCTGATCGCCTCGCCCGGACCCGCCCACGAGGAGGCGATCCTGCACGCCCTGGAGCGGGAGCTGCCGGTGCTGTGCGAGAAGCCGCTGACCCCGGACCCGGCGGGGGCGCTGCGCGTCATGGAGGCCGAACAGCGACTGGGGCGGCGCCTGGTGCAGGTGGGGTTCATGCGGCGGTACGACGCCGAGTACGCCCGGCTGAAGGAGCTGCTGGACGCGGGCGGGATCGGGCGGCCCCTCTTCCTGCACTGCCGGCACCGCAATGCCTCCTCGCCGTCCTTCTTCACCAGCGACATGCTGATCAGTGACTCGGTGGTGCACGAGGTGGACGCGGCCCGCTGGCTGCTGGGGCAGGAGATCACCGCCGTCACCGTGCTCTCCCCGCGGCCCACGGCGGCGGCTCCCGAGGGGCTGAGGGATCCCCGGCTGGTGTTGCTGGAGACCTCCGGCGGGGCCGTCGTCGACGTGGAGATCTTCGTCAACTGCGGTTTCGGCTACCAGGTGCAGTGCGAGGCGGTCGGCGAGGCGGGCAGCGCCCGGATCGGCGACGGACACGCGATGGTGGTGCAGTCGGCGGGCCGGTGGGGCGGCGCCATCGATCAGGACTTCACGGTGCGCTTCGCCGATGCCTACGACCGCCAGCTGCGGAGCTGGGTGGCCGCGGCCGCGCGCGGCCGGGTGGCGGGGCCCGACGCGTGGGACGGCTACGCGGCGGCCGCCGTCTCCGAGGCGGGCCTCGCGGCGGCGCGCACCGGCGTACGAGCCGCCGTGGAGCTGACGGAACGGCCGGCCCTGTACCGCTGACGCCCCGCCAATTCCCCACCTGACCCCTGTGGCCCTCTTGTCACAGGGGTCCCCCTTCTGTCACGCATGTCCGCATTACGCGGGTCTTCCGTCACAGAAGATCGACAGCCCCTCCCTTGCCGTCACTCCGCGTCGTTCCCCGGGCACAACCCGAGTGAACGTCACTGTCCACGCGCCGGCTCCCCCGACGGCCTCCCGGCCGGCCCCGCGGCGTGGACAAGGAGGTGTCCAGCATGAGCGACCGACAGCTGTGGTCGTACAAGGAGATCGCCGCCCACATCCGGGTCCAGCCGGACACCGTGCGCTCCTACCGCAAGCACGGGCTGCTGCCCACGCCCGACCACGTGGAGGCGGGCAAGCCCTACTGGTACGCCGATACCGTGCGCGCCTGGGTGGCCCGCCGGCCCGGGAACCGGGGCCGCCGCGAGGACTGACTCCCGCGGCGCCGGGTGAGGGGCCCGTCCTGGTCATCACCGCCGGGACCAGGAGGCTGCGGACGACCATGGCGTCCATGAGGACCGCCGGCGCGATCCCGAGCCCCAGCATCTTGGTGTCGGTCACCCGGGAGGTGCCGATCGCCACCATCACCACCGCCAGGATCACGGCCGCCGCGGCGATCAGCCCGCGGTGCGGGCCGGCCCGAACGCGCCCACCGCGCCCACCGCCGTACCGGTGAGCGCGGTGCCCGCGTACGCGCCCCCGCGAGGCTTCCCGGGTGATCCATTCAGCCAATTACATACAGTTCGCCCATACCGGCCAGTTTTCCCACCAGGATCGAGAAACCGGGAGCCGATACTCGCCTTGATACCCCCCAGGGGTATAATCTCGAAGTGTCGGGAGGACGGTGGAGCCATCGGCCGCCCCTCCCGGTGACCGGCACACGCCCCTGAAGAGGAGAACGACATGACCGCCGAGACGGACACCCAGACCACCACCGTCTACCGGGTGACCGGCATGACCTGCGGACACTGCGAGGGCGCGGTGACCACCGAGATCTCCGCCCTGCCGGGCGTCAGCACGGTCAAGGCCGTCGCCGCGACCGGCGAGGTCACCGTGGTCTCCGCCGCCCCGCTCGCGGACGAGGACGTCCGCGCCGCCGTGGACGAGGCCGGCTACGAGTTCGCCGGACAGGTCTGAGCGGCCCGCCCCACCCGCACGGCACCCGCGGCAGCCCCGCGGCACCCTGCCGGGCCGTGCCGGCCAGCTCATACTGGTCCCGTACGGCCCGGCCATCCCTCTGGAGCCGGAACATGAGCAGCAGCACAGTGCACGACGGACCGATAACGGCGGTCGAACTCTCGATCGGCGGGATGACCTGCGCCTCCTGCGCCGCCCGCATCGAGAAGAAGCTCAACCGGATGGACGGCGTCGAAGCCTCGGTGAACTACGCCACCGAGAAGGCCCGCGTCTCCTACAGCGGCGACGTGCAGGTCGCCGATCTGATCGCGACCGTCGTCAAGACCGGTTACACCGCCGAGGAGCCCCCGCCGCCGCCCGCCCCGGAAGCCGCCGAGGAAGCGCGGAGCGAGGCGGCCGGGACGGCCGAGGCCCCCGACCCGGCGCTCGCCGCACTGCGGCAGCGCCTGCTGGTCTCCGTCACGCTCGCCCTGCCCGTCGTCCTGCTCGCAATGATCCCGGCCCTCCAGTTCGACAACTGGCAGTGGCTCTCCCTGACCCTCGCGGCCCCCGTCGTCATCTGGGGCGGATACCCCTTCCACAAGGCCGCCTGGACCAACGCCCGGCACGGCGCCGCCACCATGGACACCCTCGTCTCGGTCGGCACGCTGGCCGCCTTCACCTGGTCGCTGTGGGCCCTGTTCTTCGGCCACGCGGGCATGCCCGGCATGCGCCACGGCTTCGCCCTCTTCACAGTTCAGGGGGGCACCATCTCCCGCACCGACGGTTCCTCCGCCATCTACCTGGAGGTCGCGGCCGGCGTCGTCTCCTTCATCCTCCTGGGCCGCTACCTGGAGGCCCGCTCCAAGCGGAAGGCGGGCGCGGCCCTCAGGGCCCTGCTGGAACTGGGAGCCAAGGACGTCGTCGTCCTGCGCGCGGGCCAGGAGGTCCGGATCCCGGTAGGTGCGCTCGCGGTCGGCGACCGGTTCGTCGTCCGCCCCGGTGAGAAGATCGCCACCGACGGCACCGTCGTCGAGGGCAGCTCCGCCGTGGACGCCTCCATGCTGACCGGCGAGTCCGTACCGGTCGACGTCGCCGTGGGCGACTCCGTCACCGGAGCCACCGTCAACACCTCCGGACGCCTGGTCGTCGAGGCCACCCGGATCGGCGCCGACACCCAGCTCGCCCGGATGGCGAAGATGGTGGAGGACGCGCAGAACGGCAAGGCCGAGGTGCAGCGCCTCGCCGACCAGATCTCCGGGATCTTCGTCCCCGTCGTCCTGGTGCTCGCCATCGGCACCTGGATCACCTGGCTGCTGATCACCGACGACCCCACCGCCGCCTTCACCGCCGCCGTGGCCGTCCTGATCATCGCCTGCCCGTGCGCCCTGGGCCTGGCCACCCCGACCGCGCTGATGGTCGGCACCGGGCGGGGCGCGCAGCTCGGCATCCTGATCAAGGGCCCCGAGGTGCTGGAATCCACCCGCCGCGTGGACACCGTCGTCCTGGACAAGACCGGCACCGTCACCACCGGCCGGATGACCCTCGGCGGCGTCTTCACCGCCGCGGGCGTCGACGAACGCGAACTCCTGCGCCTGGCCGGATCCCTGGAGCACGCCTCGGAGCACCCGATCGCCCGGGCCGTCGCCGCCGGGGCTGCGGAGCGGGCCGGCTCCCTGCCGGTTCCGGAGTCCTTCGAGAACGTCGCCGGGCTCGGCGTCCAGGGCGTGGTCGACGGACACGCCGTCCTGGTGGGCCGCGAGCGGCTGCTGGCCGACTGGTCGATCGAGCTGCCGGCCCCACTGGCCGAGGCCAAGTCGGCCGCCGAGGCCGCGGGCAGCACCGCCGTCCTGGTGGCCTGGGACGGCGCGGCACGCGGGGTCCTGACCGTGGCCGACGCGGTCAAGGAGACCAGCGCCGAGGCGGTCTCCCGGCTGCGGGCGCTGGGCCTCACCCCGGTCCTGCTGACGGGCGACAACAAGGCCGTCGCCGCGACGGTGGCCCGCGAGGTGGGCATCGACGAGGTGATCGCCGAGGTCCTCCCGCAGGACAAGGTGGACGTCGTACGCCGCCTGCAGGCGCAGGGCCGTACGGTCGCGATGGTCGGCGACGGGGTCAACGACGCGGCCGCGCTGGCCCAGGCGGACCTGGGGCTGGCCATGGGCACCGGCACGGACGCGGCCATCGAGGCGGGCGACCTCACCCTCGTACGGGGTGACCTGCGGGTCGCGGCGGACGCGATCCGGCTCTCGCGCCGGACGCTGGCCACGATCAAGGGCAACCTGTTCTGGGCCTTCGGCTACAACGTGGCGGCCCTGCCGCTGGCGGCCGCCGGTCTGCTCAATCCGATGATCGCGGGGGCCGCGATGGCCTTCTCCTCGGTCTTCGTGGTGACCAACAGCCTCCGGTTGCGGTCCTTCCGCTAGTAACCTCTCTCCTCATGGTCCGCACACTTCCTTCACGGGAGACGCAGATCACAGTGACCGCAACGTAACCATCCGGGGTCGTCGTGGGTCTAATGGGGCGATACCAAGAACGTCTTGGGGGACGTTTCACGGAGACCTGGGGGGTTTCCGTGGGTATCAGCCGGCCGGGACACGTACCCGCGGGAGGCTTTGAGCGGCCCTCCCGGACGAACGGGTCCCGGCACACCGACGCCCCGGCTCGGGTCCCGTGGGGGGAATCCGTTTCGGGGAAAAGGGAAGCGCCCCGACCGTCGACCCGTGGGGGGATCGACGGCGGGGCGCTTCTCGCATGCTCAGGGTTACCTGCGGTGCGCTCCGCGCGGCCGCACGCCGCGCGGAGGAAAGCCTCGGGTCAGCGGGCTTCTACGGGAACGAAGTCGCGCAGGACCTCGCCGGTGTAGATCTGGCGCGGGCGACCGATGCGGGAACCCGGCTCCTTGATCATCTCGTGCCACTGGGCGATCCAGCCGGGAAGGCGGCCGAGCGCGAAGAGCACGGTGAACATCTCGGTGGGGAAGCCCATCGCCCGGTAGATGAGACCAGTATAGAAGTCCACGTTCGGGTAGAGGTTGCGCTCGACGAAGTAGTCGTCGGCCAGCGCGTGCTCTTCCAGCTTGAGCGCGATGTCGAGCAGCTCGTCGCTCTTGCCGAGCGCCGAGAGGACGTCGTGCGCCGCCGCCTTGATGATCTTCGCCCGGGGGTCGAAGCTCTTGTAGACGCGGTGCCCGAAGCCCATGAGGCGGACGCCGTCTTCCTTGTTCTTCACCTTGCGGATGAAGGCGTCGACGTCGCCGCCGTCGTTCTTGATGCCTTCCAGCATCTCGAGGACGGACTGGTTGGCGCCACCGTGCAGCGGACCCCACAGGGCCGAGATGCCGGCGGAGATCGAGGCGAACATGTTCGCCTGCGAGGAGCCGACCAGGCGCACGGTGGAGGTGGAGCAGTTCTGCTCGTGGTCCGCGTGCAGGATCAGCAGCTTGTCGAGCGCGGAGACCACGACCGGGTCCAGGTCGTACTCCTGGGCCGGCACGGAGAAGGTCATGCGCAGGAAGTTCTCGACGTAGCCGAGGTCGTTGCGCGGGTAGACCACCGGGTGGCCGACCGACTTCTTGTACGCGTAGGCCGCGATCGTCGGGAGCTTGGCCAGCAGGCGGATCGTCGAGAGGTTGCGCTGCGTCTCGTCGAACGGGTTGTGGCTGTCCTGGTAGAACGTCGACAGCGCGCTGACCACGGAGGACAGCATCGCCATCGGGTGCGCGTCCCGCGGGAAGCCGTCGTAGAAGCGCTTCACGTCCTCGTGCAGCAGCGTGTGCTGGGTGATCTCGTTGCGGAACGACGCGAGCTGGTCGACGGTCGGCAGCTCACCGTTGATCAGCAGGTACGCGACCTCGATGAAGGTCGAACGCTCGGCCAGCTGCTCGATCGGGTAACCGCGGTAGCGCAGGATGCCCTGCTCACCGTCGAGGTAGGTGATCGCGGACTTGTAGGCCGCGGTGTTGCCGTAGCCACTGTCCAAGGTGACGAGCCCGGTCTGGGCCCGCAGCTTCGAGATGTCGAAGCCCTGGTCACCGACGGTGCTTTCGACCACCGGGTAGGTGTATTCACCGTCCGCGTACCGGAGTACTACAGAGTTGTCGCTCACGTCATCCCTCACCGACGTAGTGCCTCTTCTTCGAGGTGCCCTGACTGCCTCTACCTTCCCCCATTTGGCGCAGGAGAGTGCACTCGGGGTCGGCCTTTGGTGCTTTTGACGGCACTGAGTGCCGCCAACCTGCTCATCCTGCCCCCCCGCACCGGTTGCCGGAACCCCAAATGATCGATCATCTAGGTGATGTTTCCCACCGGTATCCGGCCGGACAGCCTGGCAGCGACCGCCGTGTACCTCCTGCCTGCGGAAACGGTACGCACCGCCTGGCCGAGGGCCTTGCGGGACCCGACGAGGACGACCAGTTTCTTCGCCCTGGTCACCGCCGTGTAGAGCAAGTTGCGCTGGAGCATCATCCAGGCCCCGGTGGTGACGGGGATCACCACTGCCGGATATTCACTCCCCTGTGAACGGTGAATGGTGACGGCGTACGCGTGGGCCAGCTCGTCGAGCTCACCGAATTCGTACACGATCTCCTCATCCTCCTCCGTCCGCACCGTCAGGCGCTGTTCGTCCACGTCCAGGCCGGTGACCACGCCGACCGTGCCGTTGAAGACACCGTTGGCGCCCTTCTCGTAGTTGTTCCGGATCTGGGTCACCTTGTCGCCCACCCGGAAGACCCGGCCGCCGAACCTCTTCTCCGGCAGGTTCGGCCGGGCCGGTGTCATCGCCTGCTGCAGCAGTCCGTTGAGGTTTCCGGCGCCGGCCGGGCCGCGGTGCATCGGCGCGAGAACCTGGACGTCCCGCCGCGGGTCGAGCCCGAATCTGGCCGGAATCCTTCGGGCCGCCACGTCCACGGCCAGCACCCCGGCCGCCTCGGTGTCCTCCTCCGGGAAGAGGAAGAAGTCCGGCAGCCCGTCCGTGATCGGCGGCAACCCGGTGTTGATCCGGTGGGCGTTGGTGACCACGCCGGACTGCTGGGCCTGCCGGAAGATCCGGGTCAGGCGCACCGCGGGCACCGGGCCGTCCTCGGCCAGCAGGTCCCGCAGCACCTCCCCGGCGCCGACCGACGGCAGCTGGTCCACATCGCCGACCAGCAGCAGGTGTGCCCCCGGCGCCACCGCCTTGACCAGCTTGTTGGCCAGCAGCAGGTCCAGCATCGAGGCCTCGTCGACGACGACCAGGTCCGCGTCCAGCGGCCGCTCCCGGTCGTACGCCGCGTCCCCGCCCGGTTTGAGCTCCAGCAGCCGGTGCACCGTGGAGGCCTCGGCCCCGGTGAGCTCCGCCAGCCGCTTCGCCGCCCGGCCGGTGGGCGCGGCCAGCACCACCTTGGCCTTCTTCGCCCGCGCCAGCTCGACGATCGAACGCACGGTGAAGGACTTCCCGCAGCCGGGCCCGCCCGTGAGGACGGCGACCCGGCGGGTCAGCGCCAGCTTCACGGCGTCCCGCTGCTCGGGGGCGAGCGTGGCCCCCGTCCGCCCGGCGAGCCAGCCCAGGGCCTTCTCCCAGTCCACGTCCTGGAAGCCCGGCATCCGGTCGTCCTCGGCGTGCAGCAGCCGGCGTACCTGCCCCACCAGGGACAGCTCGGCCCGGTGGAAGGGCACCAGGTACACGGCGGTCAGCGGGTCCGGCCCGCCCTGCGGATCCGGTACGGACTCCCGTACGACCCCTTCCGGGTCGGCGGCGAGCTCGGCCAGGCAGTCGATCACCAGCCCCGTGTCCACCTGGAGCAGCTTGACCCCGTCGGCGATGAGCCGGTCCTCGGGCAGGAAGCAGTGCCCCTGGTCCGTGGACTGGGACAGGGCGTACTGGAGGCCGGCCTTCACCCGTTCGGGGCTGTCGTGCGGGATGCCGACGGCCTGGGCGATGCGGTCGGCGGTGAGGAAGCCGATGCCCCACACGTCGGCGGCGAGCCGGTAGGGCTGGTTCTTCACCACGGAGATGGAGGCGTCCCCGTACTTCTTGTAGATGCGCACGGCGATGGAGGTGGAGACGCCGACGCCCTGGAGGAAGACCATGACCTCCTTGATGGCCTTCTGCTCCTCCCAGGCCGCGCCGATCAGCTTCGTCCGCTTGGGACCGAGCCCGGGTACCTCGATCAGCCTCTTCGGCTCGCCCTCGATGACGTCGAGGGTGTCGGTGCCGAAGTGGTCCACGATCCGCTCGGCGATCTTCGGGCCGATGCCCTTGATCAGGCCGGAGCCGAGGTAGCGGCGGATGCCCTGGATGGTCGCCGGGAGCACGGTCCGGTAGTTCTCCACGGTGAACTGCTTGCCGTACTGCGGGTGGGAGCCCCAGCGGCCCTCCATGCGCAGGGACTCGCCGGGCTGGGCGCCCAGCAGCGCGCCGACCACCGTGAGCAGATCGCCGCCGCCGCGGCCGGTGTCCACGCGGGCGACCGTGTACCCGCTCTCCTCGTTGGCGTAGGTGATGCGTTCGAGCACGCCGTCGACCACTGCCAGTTGCACCGCCCGCGGCGCCCCGTCTGCTGCTGCCATGACCCGAAACTACCGGGCGGCGCCGACAGTGCGTCAGGCCTGTGGACAACGCGCGGGGGCGGGGCGGCAGGGGCGGGGCGACGGGGGAACGCAAAGGGGGTCCCGCCTCGCGGCCGGACCCCCTCACGGTTACCCCTCCCGTGTCGGACTTCCCGATCCCCCCAGATCCCTCCCCGGAAGCACCGACGCAACATACGACCCGCGATACGCCCGCACGGTTGCATCCGGAGCCACAGCTTTACGTTTCCGTTACCGAATGCCTACTCAAGGTGCCGGTGAATCACCACAGAAGTAGCGTTTCGGGCATGAGCGAATCTTCATTCCAGGACGACGTGCTGGGCGAACTCGGCGACGACAAGCTGACCGAGATCGCCGGGCTGCTCGGCACGGACACCGCCGGCGCCAAGGAGACCGTCGCCGAGACCGTCGGCTCCATGACCGGCGGCCTCCGGAAGAAGGCCGACGCGGACGACGCCGACGGCGTGGAGGTGCGCCAGGCCATCGTCGAGGTGGCCGAGGCCGAGCCGCCACTGGAGGGCGTGGCCACGCTCGGCGGCCTCGGCGGCCTCGGCGGCCTGCTCAGCGGCGGCATGATGGCCGGGGTCCTTGCCAAGGTGAGCAAGCCGGTGGCCGCCGCCGTCTCGAAGCGGACCGGCATCCCCGCGGCCACCATCAGCCGGGTCATCGAGATGCTGCTCCCGGTCGTCCTGGCGGTCCTCGCCAAGCGCGCCTCCGGCAAGGCGGCGGGCACCGGGGCGGCCGGCGCGGCCCCCGCCGCGGGCGGCGGACTCGGCGACCTGCTCGGCGAGATCCTCGGCGGTGGCAAGAAGTAGGCGGCAGGAAATCGCCCTTCAGAGGCCCCACCGGCGCGCCCTCCCCTTAGGGGGTGTCTTGTCGATCAGGGCGGGTCAGGGAGCGGGGTCCGGTGCCATGGGGTCTCCCCAGGCCCGCAGGGCCTAGGGGAAGGATCGCAAGGCGGACGAGGGAGGCGACGCGGAGCGTCGCCGACCGAGGACAACGCGGCGAGGCGCGGTGCCGGACCCCGCGAGCCCGCCCTGATCGGCAGGACACCCCCTAGAGTTGCCCCATGGCTGAGAGCGTGCGGCTCCGCGACCCGGAACCGGGGGACCTGGGGTGGATCGTGCAGCGCCACGGCGCGCTGTACGCCGCCGAGTACGGCTGGAACAGCGACTTCGAGGGCCTGGTCGCCCGGATCGTCGCGGACTTCGCCCAGGACCACGACCCCCACCTGGAACGGGTGTGGATCGCGGAGCTGGACGGCCGGCCCGTCGGCTCGGTGATGTGCGTACGGGAGGAGGGCTCGCCCGGCACCGCCCGGCTGCGGCTGCTCCTGGTCGACCCGCAGGGCCGCGGCCGCGGCGTCGGCACCCTGCTGGTCGACACCGTCGTGGCCTTCGCCCGCTCGGTCGGCTACCGCGAGCTGGTGCTGTGGACCAACGACGTGCTGGCCGACGCCCGCGACATCTACCTGAAGGCCGGGTTCACCCTGATCGCGGAGCGGCCGCACCGCTCGTACGGAGTGAGCCTGACGGGACAGGACTGGCGGCTGCCGCTGCAGGAGGGCTCCCCGCGCTGACGCCCGAACCGACCCCCGTACGGTTCACGGCGCGCGCGGGGGCCAGCGAGGTCAGCGCCACCCCGCCCACCAGCAGTACGGCCGCCAGCCAGCGCAGCCCCGAGACGGACTCCCCGAGGACCAGGGCCGCGGAGGACATCCCGAAGACCGGGACCAGCAGCGAGAACGGGGCCACCGAGGAGGCCGGGTAGCGGCGCAGCAGGTGGCTCCAGGCGGCGAAGCCGAAGACGGTGGACACCCAGGCGACGTAGCCGATGACGGCCGCCCCGGACCAGTCCAGGGCCCGCAGCGCGGCCAGGTCCCGCTCGGGGCCCTCCAGCAGCAGCGAGAGCGCGAACAGCGGCAGCACCGGAACCGTGCACACCCACACCATGAAGTTCAGGGCGTCGGGCGGGGCGGCCTTGCGGGTCAGGACGTTGGACACGCCCCAGCAGGCGGCGGCCGCCACGACCAGCGTGAAGCCGAGCACCGGACCGGAGGTCCCGCCGTCCACCGCGGCGACCGCGATCCCGGCGAGCGCCACGGCCATCCCGAGCACCCGCACCCGGCCCGGCCGCTCGCGCAGCACGACGGCGGCGAGGACGGCGGTGAAGACGGACTGGATCTGCAGGACGAGCGAGGAGAGTCCGGCCGGCATGCCCGCGTCCATGCCGGTGAAGAGCAGGCCGAACTTGGCGACGCCGAGGGCGATCCCGACGCCGGCGATCCACTTCCAGGCGGCCTTGGGCCGCCCGACGAAGAACACGGCGGGCAGGGCTGCGACGAGGAAGCGCAGGGCGGACAGGAGCAGGGGCGGGAAGTGGTCGAGGCCGATCTCGATGACCACGAAGTTGAAGCCCCAGACGGCTGCGACGAGCACGGCGAGGGCGGTGTGTACGGGACGCATGCTTCGAGCATCGGCCGCCCGACCGTGTAGCACCAGCTCGGATGTCTTCCGGGATGGATGAAGCATTGCTTACGGGTATCCGCGGTGCCACGATGGAGGCATGCTCGATCTCGCCCGGCTGCGCGCCCTGCACGCCGTCTCCGTCCACGGCTCGGTCGCGGGCGCGGCGGCCGCCCTCGGCTACACCCCCTCGGCGGTCTCCCAGCAGATCTCCAAGCTGGAACGGGAGACCCGCACCACCCTGCTGGAGCGGCGCGGGCGCGGGGTCGCGCTCACCGAGGAGGCCCGCCATCTGGCCGACGCCGCCCAGGAGTTGCTGGCGATCGTGGAGCGCACCGAGACCACCCTGGAGGAGCGCCGCGGGCAGCCCAGCGGGCTGCTGACGGTGGCCGCGTTCGCCTCGGCGGCGCGCGGGCTGCTGCCGCAGGTGCTGGCCGACCTGGCCCGCCGGCATCCGGCGCTGGACGTCCGGCTCACCGAGGTGGACCCGCACCTGTCCGTGGAACTGGTGGCCCGGGGGGTCACCGATCTCGCGGTGGCCCACGACTGGGACATCGCCCCGCTGCCCGCGCCGGAGGGGATCGAGCAGGCGGTGATCGGGGACGACCTCTGCGACCTGGTCGTACCGGCCGGGCATCCCTTCACCACGCGCCGGGTCATCCGGCGCTCCGACCTCGGCGGCGAGCGCTGGGTCTGCCAGCCGCCCGGCCGGGTCTGCCACGACTGGCTGGTACGGACCCTGCGCACCGCCGGGTTCGAGCCCGACATCGCCCATGTCGCGGAGGAGAACCACACCATCGTCGCCCTGGTCGCGGCCGGGCTCGGGGTGGCCGTCGTACCCCGGCTGGGCACCGGCGCGCTGCCGCCGGGGGCCGTGACCGTACCGCTGGAGCCGGGCCCCGTACGCCGGTTGTACGCCCTGTGGCGGACCGGGGCCGCCCGGCGCCCCGCGATCACCGAGGCGGTACGGAGCCTTCAGGAGCACTGGGCCCAGACGGCCTGGTCCCGGCACTGAGCTGACGCCGCCCGAAACCCCCGTCCCCTGGCGGCGTCAGCTCAGTGCCGGGCCCGCGAGAGGCCCCCGGTCGTCGGCGGGGGCTCCGGTTTCCCGTCCCCTCACCGACCCTCCGGCGCCCACTCTGCCAAGCGCCGGAGCACCGCGCATTGGCCTGGCGTGCACAGTGTCTTGACGGAGAGTCGCCCCGCCGCCCGTGCCCCGGGGCCGGCTCTTGTTGCGCGGGCCGCCACGGCCGGTGTAAACCCGTGATCATGCTGCCCGAGAGAACGTTCCGCAGCGCGGAACTGGCGCCCGCCGACCGTTTCGAGAGCTGGCGGGCGCTGATGTCGGAGACGCATGCGCCCATGGAGATGCGCAGTGAGCACGCCGCCGACTTCTGGGTGAACCAGCGCGTCATCTCGCTCGGCGGGATCACGGTCTATCCGATGGAATGCCATCCCCTGACCTTCCAGCGCACACCGAAGCTGATAGCGAGGTCGGACCCCGAGGCGTTCCACCTCTCGCTGATCAAACGCGGGGCGGGAGCGGTAACGCTGGGCAAGGACACCGTGGTGCACGGTGTGTTCGACATCCACACCAGTGACACGTCACGGCCGTTCGAGATCAGTTCCGGCCCGCATTCCGTCGAGATCATCGGGGTCGAGGTGCCCAAAGCGCTGCTGCCGCTGCCCCCGCACACCGCTGGCCGGGTCATCGGCAAGCGCATCTCGGCCCGGGAGGGAATGGGGGCCCTGCTGGCCACCTTCCTCGGCCAGGTGACCAAGGACAGCCGGTCCTACCGGCCGGCCGAGGGCCCGCGCCTGAGCGGCGTACTGGCCGATCTCGTCGCCTCGCTCTTTGCCGGCGTCCTCGAAGCGGACCGGTCCTTGACCCCGGAGACGCACCGGCGCGCCCTGGCGCTCCGCGTGATGGCCTTCATCCGGGACAACGCCGACGATCCGCTGCTGGACGTCCCCGCGATCGCCGCCGCCCACCACATCTCCGTCAGCTATCTCCACCGGGTGTTCCAGCAGGAGGGGGACGGGGCGACGGTCGCGGCCTTCCTTCAGGGCCAGCGGCTCGCGCGGGCACGCCAGGACCTGGCCGACCCGCTGCACCAGGAGGTGCCCGTGCACGTCATCGGCGCCCGGCGGGGCTTCCGGGACGCGTCCGCGTTCAGCCGGGCGTTCCGCGAGGCCTACGGCCTGCCGCCCGCGGCCTTCCGCGGGCAGGCCCGGGCGGAAGAGACGGCCTAGCCCCGACGGGGTCGGGTGTGTGCCGGGGTGTCCCCGCAGCGCACCGAACGCAACCACCCCGCACGGCGCGCCACCCCGCCACGTTCGGCGACCGAGGAGACACCCCGGCGCGCGGCCGGCCCCGGCGGCCCCCGGCCGACAGGCCCCGCCCGCAGGCCGCCTACCGCCCCGCCCCGCCCGGAGGGGCGACACGCAGCGACACGCCCGACCCCGCCCGAACAGCACCGGTAGGGTCCGGCGCGTGCCGAACCACGCCTCGCGCCGGAACCTGCTCGCCGCAGCCGCCATGGTCGCCGTCACGGCCGCCGGGGCGGCGTCCGCCGCGGTGGGCTCCCACCACACCCCCGACGACTCACGGCCGCCGGGCCGCCGCCCCGGCCGGGCTCGGCTGCGCGCCCTCGTGGAGCGGATGAGCCTCGACGAGAAGGTCGGGCAGCTCTTCGTCTCACGGGCCTACGGGCATTCGGCGACCGAACCCGATCCGGCGGACGCCGAGCAGAACCTGGCGGCGTTCGGGGTGCGCACCGCCGCCGAGCTGGTCTCCCGCTACCACCTGGGCGGGATCGTCTACTTCGCCTGGGCCCACAACACCCGCGCACCGCAGCAGATCGCCGCACTCTCGGTCGGCCTCCAGCAGGCCGCCCTCACCACCGGTGCCCGGATCCCCCTGCTGCTCTCGACCGACCAGGAGCACGGCGCCGTCGCCCGGATCGGCAAGCCCGCGACCCTGCTCCCGGGGGCGATGGCGCTCGGTGCGGCCGGCTCCACCGCCCACGCCCTGCGGGCGGCGCGCATCGCGGGCTCCGAGCTGGCCGCCATGGGCATCCGGCAGGACTACGCGCCGGTGGCCGACGTGAACGTCAACCCGGCCAATCCGGTGATCGGCGTACGGTCCTTCGGCTCCGACCCGCACGCCGTGGCGGAGCTGGTCGCCGCCCAGGTCCGCGGCTACCAGGGGGCCGGGGTCGCCGCCACCGCCAAGCACTTCCCGGGCCACGGGGACACCGAGACCGACAGCCATGTCGGGCTGCCGGTGATGCGGCACACCCGGGCCGCCTGGGAGGAGCTGGACGAGCCGCCCTTCCGGGCGGCGGTGGAGGCGGGCGTGGACGCCATCATGACGGCGCACATCGTCTTCCCCGCGCTCGATCCCTCGGGGGACCCGGCGACCCTCTCCCGGCCGATCGTCACCGGTCTGCTGCGCGAACGCCTCGGCTTCGAGGGGGTGGTGGTCACCGACGCCCTGGACATGGCCGGGGTCCGCCAGAAGTACGGGAACGACCGCGTCCCGGTCCTGGCCCTGCTGGCGGGCTGCGACCAGCTGCTGAACCCGCCGGACCTGGACCTCGCGCACCGCAGCGTGCGGGCGGCCGTGGAGTCGGGCGAGCTGACGGAGGCGCGCGTCGAGGAGTCGGTGCTGCGGATCCTGGAACTGAAGGCCCGCCGGGGACTGTTCGACGAGGCGTACACCACGGGCCGGGAGGTGGACGCCGCCGTGGGCGTCCGGCAGCATCTCGATGCCGCCGACGCGATCGCGGCCGCCACGACGACCCTGCTGGCCGATCCCCGCGGGCTGGTGCCGTTCGATGCGACGGCCGGGCCACGCCTGCTGGTCACCGGGGCGGACCCGGTCTCCCCCACGGGTACGACCGGACCCCCTACGGCCGTACTGGCCCGGGAGCTGACCGCCCTGGGCTGCCGGGCCACGGCGGTGCCGCCCGCCCGCGCCGTGGCCGCCGCGGCCGGTCACGCGGCGGTGCTGGTGTGCACGTACAACGTCCCGGAGGGCGAGAGTCCGCAGCGCACGCTGGTGGCGGAGCTGATCGCCACCGGGGTCCCGGTCGTCTCGCTGGCGGTCCGCAACCCCTACGACCCGGCCCGGCTGCCGGCCTGCGCGGCGGAGCTGGCGACGTACTCCTGGACGGACGTGGAGATGCGGGCGGCGGCCCGGGTGCTCACCGGGGCGCTGCGGCCCGCCGGCCACCTCCCCGTCCCGGTCCCGGGCCGCTACCCGCTGGGCCACGGGCTGACGCGCTGATCGCTCAGGCGCCGGCCCGCGGCCCGCGTGTCCCGCCTGTCCCGCCCCGTCCCGTTTCCCGGTTACGGCCGCAGCTGCGGCTCGCGCTCCGGGTCACGCTGGTCGAGCTGGGCGTCGGGCGCCGCCAGCGGCGCCGCCTTCCCCGCATCGGCGAGCGCGGCGGCCGGGGCCACCCCGGCCCACTGCAGGATCTTCGAGGTGGCGAGGGCCTTCTCGCCGTCCATCAGCTTGGCGACGTTCGCCCCGTGGTTGGCCCCCGGCGCGATCATCACGTAGCTGTCGCGCACGTTGTAGCCGAGGTGGAACGGCTCGGCGCCCCACGGGTCGTTCTGCCCGTACACGAAGAGCATCTGGTGGGCGTTGTCGCGCACCCACCGGTCCACGTCCGCCATCACCCCCGGCTGGAAGGTCATGGGGATGTCGCGGGGCACGAAGTTGCGCGGCGGCTGGTAGCCGTAGCGGCTCAGGCCCTTGAGGTGCGGCTGCTTGATGTCCGGGGAGCCGAGCTGCGTACCCGCCTGGTAGTAGTACGGCGTGTACGTCTCCAGTCCCTGGTCGGCGTAGGCCGAGAAGCCGGAGATCGCGTCGATGCTGTCCCAGATCTGCTGGTCGGTCGCGGTGGCGGCGGCCGGGACGGAGGCGCAGTCGGCGAGCAGGCTGTACTGCCAGAAGGCCCACACGTAGTCGAGCACGACGGCCTCGTAGGCCTTGTCGAGGTCGCCGACGGTGGTGAAGGTCCAGCCGTTCTCGGCGGCGGCGACCGCGTACTTGGCCTCCAGCGGCACGCGGCGCACCAGTGCCTCGCGCTGCACGGCGTTCAGCTTGTCGCGGCACTCCTTGGTGCCGACCTTGGCGAAGAACCGGTCGTAGGCCGAGTCCTCGTTGTTGACGACGTCGTTGGGCGCGACGTACGCGACGACGCCGTCCATGTCGCGCGGGTAGAAGCGCTCGTAGTACGTCGCCGTCATGCCGCCCTTGCTGCCGCCCGTGGCCAGCCAGTTCTTCTTGTAGATCTTCTTCAGGGCGGTGAAGATGCGGTGCTGGTCACTGGCGGCCTGCCAGATGTCCAGGTTGGACCAGTTGGCCGGGTCGGGCCGGGAGGGGGTGAAGAATCGATACTCCAGGGAGACCTGGTTGCCGTCGACGATGGTCGTCGGCTCACTGCGGCGCGGGCTGGTGTTGACGTTGTAGCCGGAGGTGAAGAACACCGACGGCCGCGAGACGTCCTTGTGCAACAGGGTCAGGCGCTGTTTGAAGGTGCCCTTCCACGGCTGCCGGTGGTCCACCGGCTGCTCGTAGTTCAGTACGAAGAAGCGGTAGCCGGGGTACGGCTTCTCCTCGATCAGGCTCATCCCGGGAATGCCGAGGATCTGGTCCTTGATGTCCGTGGCGGCCGCAGGCTGCGCGGCTGTGGCCGCTTGAGCCGTGAAGCCGGCCGCGCCCATGGTGCCGATGAGCACCACGAGCGACAGCAGCCATCCGAGCGTCTTGCGCATTCACCCTCCCCTTGAGTTCACTTCGGTCGCCGTGAACCTAGCCGGGTCAACGCACCACTGACCAGACCCAGTTGGGCCTGTCCCTCAGCACAGGATCCAGCCGGAATCCGCGGACCCGGCCCCCACGCTCCCCCTTACATACACGCAGCGGTTGATCGCACCCACGGTGACAGGCCCGGCATATCGGGTGAATCGCCCGGCCTCGCGCACCGGGGCGCCACCGCGCGGCTGAATGCTCACCGCCATCCGGCGCCGCTCGCCGGAGGCCCGCGCCACGGTCATCGCGCAGGCCTGGTTGCGGCTCTTGTAGACCCGCACCTCGCCCGCCTCGAACGCCACCGTCCGGGCCAGCCGGCCGCCGCAGCCCTCGGTCGCGGCCCGCGCCGCCGGCGGCGCGCACAGCCCGCCCACCGAGAGCCACAGCGCCGCCGTGAACACCCCCAGGGACACGACCCGTCGGCCGCGACTCCTCCACCCCTGCAACACCCTGTCCCCCGATCGGTCGTACGTACCGCACACGCACGCACGTACGACGCCCGAACTCCCCGGATGGTTGCCGCGCACAAGGGCCCGGCCCACCGGCACCGGCCACCCTCCCTCGTACGGGTGCATCCGCCACCCCCCGGCGGAGCAGCGGGAGTTCACACCCGGGACGGCGATTACGCTAGGTGATCGACACCCCGCTCGCCGTGACCGCAGCCGTGGCTGCAGCCGTGAAAGGCCATGAGATGACGAACGACCTGCTCGACCGCAAGCTGGCGCGCGCCTTCACGCACCTGGACGCCGACAGGAGCGGCGTGATCGACGCCGACGACATCATCGCGCTCGGCTCCCGGCTGCTGACGGCCCTCGCGGAGCCGGCCGGCTCGCCCAAGGCGGAGCTGGTGATGGGCGGGCTGGCCGACTTCTGGCAGGACCTGTTCACCGAGCTGGACATCGACCGGGACGGCAAGGTCACGCCCGAGGAGTACAAGCAGGGCATGACCCGCCTGTACGCGCAGGGCGGGCCCGCCTACGACCGCTCGTTCCGCCCGATGATGAGCGCGATCCTGACGGTCGTCGACACCGACGACGACGGGCTCATCAGCCCGCAGGAGTTCCACCGGGCGCAGGAGGCCTTCGACACGCGGCTGAGCCCCGCCGACACCGAGGCGCTCTTCCGCCGCATCGACGCGAACGGGGACGGCTGCCTCAGCGTCGACGAACTGCTCGCCGCGGTACGCGAGTACTACACCGGCACCGACGAGGACGCCCCGGGGAACCTGCTCTTCGGCGAGTTCTGATCCCGGGGCGTCCCCTTTCGGGCCGGTGTCCGCTCAGGCCGCGGCGCGCTCGTCCTCGCCGACGAAGGTGCGCCACAGTTCGGCGTACCGGCCGCCGCGCGCCAGGAGTTCGGTGTGGGTGCCGTCCTCCACGACCCTGCCCCGGTCCATGACCACGACCCGGTCGGCGCGCGCCGCGGTGGTCAGCCGGTGCGCGACCACCAGGGTGGTCCGCTTGCCCGCGAGCCGGTCCGTCGCCTGGTTGACCTGGGCCTCGGTGGCCAGGTCGAGGGCGGCGGTGGCCTCGTCGAGCAGCAGCACGTCCGGGTCGACGAGTTCGGCCCGGGCCAGTGCGATCAGCTGGCGCTGGCCTGCGGAGAGGTTGCGGCCGCGCTCGGCGACCGTGTGCAGATAGCCGCCGTCGAGGGTGGCGATCATGTCGTGGGCGCCGACCGCGCGGGCGGCGGCCTCCACCTCGGCGTCGCTCGCGCCGGGGAGCCCGTAGGCGATGGCGTCGCGGATCGTCCCCGGGAAGAGGTAGGCCTCCTGGGGGACGACGCCCAGGCGGTGGCGGTACGCCGTCAGGTCCAGCTCGCGCAGGTCGGCGCCGTCGGCGGTGACCCGGCCGGAGGTCGGATCGTAGAACCGGGCCACCATCTTGACCAGTGTGGACTTCCCGGCTCCGGTCTCGCCGACGAAGGCGACGGTCTGCCCGGCGGGTATCCGCAGGGTGATACCGGCCAGGGCCTCGCCCTTCTCGCCCCGCTCCTCGGCCGTCCCGTACTGGAAGCGGACGTTCTCGAAGGCGATCTCCCCGCCCAGGGATTCCAGTGCGCGCGGCCGCTCGGGCAGCGGCGTGGTGGTGGGCTCGCGCAGCAGCCCCTGGATGCGGCCGAGGGCGACCGTGGCCTGCTGGTAGCCGTCGAAGACCTGGGAGAGCTGCTGGACGGGTGCGAAGAACAGGTCGATGTAGAGCAGGTACGCGACCAGCGCGCCGGTGGTGAGCGTCCCGGCCTCCACCCGGCCCGCGCCGACGATCAGCACGGCGGCCGCGGCGCCCGAGGACAGCAGCTGCACGAAGGGGAAGTAGACGGATATCAGCCACTGGCCGCGGACCCGGGCCTCGCGGTACGAGTGGCTGCGCTCGGCGAAGCGCTTGGCGCCCGAGCCCTCGCGGCGGAAGGCCTGGACGATGCGCAGACCCGAGACGGACTCCTGGAGGTCGGCGTTGACCAGGCTGACCCGGTCGCGGGCGAGCTCGTAGGCGGCGACGGACCTGCGGCGGAACACGATGGTGCCGACGACCAGGACGGGCAGGGTCGCGAAGACGATCAGCGCGAGCTCGACGTCCAGGACGAGCAGCGCGATCAGGATGCCGAAGAAGGTGAAGACGGAGACCACGGCGGTGACGAGCCCGGTCTGCAGGAAGGAGCTCAGCGAGTCCACGTCGGTGGTCATCCGGGTCATGATCTTGCCGGTCAGCTCGCGCTCGTAGTAGTCGAGGCCGAGTCGCTGGAGCTGGGCGAAGATCTTGACGCGCAGGGCGTACAGCACGCGCTCGCCGGTACGGCCCGTCATCCGGGTCTCGGCGAACTGCGCGGCCCACTGGGCGACGACGACGGCGAGGGCGAGCCCGGCGGCCACCCAGACGGCGCCGAGCACGGCCTGCTCCACGCCCTGGTCGATGCCGTGTCGGATCAGGATCGGCAGCAGCAGTCCGGCCCCCGCGTCCGCGGCGACGAGGCCGAGGCTGATGGCGAGCGGCGCCCAGAACCCGTGGAGCAGGCGGCGCAGGCCGTAGCTCTCCTCGGCGGCCGCGGCGCGGGTCTCGTCCACCTCGGGCAGGTCGTCGGCGGGCGGCAGCGCGGCCACCTGCGCGAGCAGTTCGGGGGTGGCGGGCATGCCGGAGACGGACCCGGCCATGGAATGCCCGGCTCCGGGCGCGCCACCCGCGGCGGCGGGGGCGGCGCCGGGAGCGGGGGCGGCCGTGTCGTCGGGCTCGTCCTGGCGGCGCCAGAGCTCGGGGGTGACCCCGCCGGCGACCCGGCGCTTGGCGTTGACGGGCTCCGAGTCGATCTCGGCCTCAAGCTCGATGCCGCGTTCGAGGTCCCGGTCGAGCTCGCGCTCGAACTCGGTCATCACCCGGGCGTCCGGGGTCCGCGGCGAGGCGGCGCCGAGCGCGTCGGGGTCGGTGAGCAGCCTGCGGAAGAGCGCGGACCGGCTCTCCAGCTCCTCGTGCGTGCCGATGTCGGCGAGCCGCCCGCGGTCGAGTACGGCGATCCGGTCGGCCAGCGCGAGCGTGGAGCGGCGGTGGGCGATCAGCAGGGTGGTCCGGCCCGCCATGACGGAGCGCAGGGCCTCGTGGATCTCGTGCTCGACGCGGGCGTCCACGGCGGAGGTGGCGTCGTCGAGGAGGAGCAGCCGGGGGTCGGTGAGGATGGCGCGGGCGAGGGCGACGCGCTGGCGCTGGCCGCCGGAGAGGGTGAGCCCCTGCTCGCCGACCTTGGTGTCGTACCCGGCGGGCAGGGCCTGGATGAACCCCTCGGCCTGGGCGGCGCGGGCGGCGGCCTCGATCTGTTCCTCGGTGGCGCCGGGGTGCCCGTAGGCGATGTTGGCGCGGATGGTGTCGGAGAAGAGGAAGGAGTCCTCGGGGACCAGGCCTATCGCGCCGCGCAGGGAGTCGTACGTCAGCTCGCGGACGTCGTGGCCGCCGACGCGGACGGCGCCGCCGTCGACGTCGTAGAAGCGGGGCAGCAGCAGCGCGACGGTGGACTTGCCGCTGCCCGAGGAACCGACGACGGCCACGGTCTCGCCCTGGGCCACGGAGAGCGAGAACCCGTCCAGGACCGGCCGCTCGGGGTCGTAGCCGAAGCGGACGTCGTCGAACTCGACGGTGGCGGGCGCGTCGGCGGGCAGCTCGTGGGTGCCCTCGTGGATCTCGGGCTCGGTGTCGATGAGCTCGAAGACGCGCTCCACGCCGGCCCGGGCCTGCTGTCCGACGGTGAGGACCATGGCGAGCATGCGGACGGGTCCGACGAGCTGGGCGAGGTAGGTGGAGAAGGCGACGAAGGTACCGAGGGTGACCTGGCCGTTGGTGGCCATCCAACCGCCGAGGGCCAGCATGGCGACCTGGGCGAGCGCGGGAACGGCCTGGAGGGCGGGGGTGTAGCGCGAGTTGAGCCGGATGGTCCGCATCCGGCCGGCGAACAACCGGCGGCCGGCTTCGCGCAGCTTGCCGGTCTCCTGCTCCTCCTGGCCGAAGCCCTTGACGACGCGGACGCCGGTCACGGCCCCGTCGACGACGGTCGCGACGGCGGCGGCCTGGCCCTGGGCCCACCAGGTGGCGGGGAAGAGCTTCTTGCGGCTGCGCTTGGCTATGAACCACAGCGCGGGGGCCATGAGCAGGGCGACGAGGGTCAGCAGCGGCGAGAGCCAGAGCATGATCCCGAGGGACATCCCGAAGAGCAGGAAGTTGCCGATCGTCATGGGCAGCATGAAGAGCAGGCCCTGGATCAGCTGGAGGTCGCTGGTGGCGCGGCCGACGACCTGGCCGGTGTTCAGCTCGTCCTGCCGCCGCCCGTCGAGGCGGGCGATCGTGGCGTACATGTCGGTGCGCAGGTCGTGCTGCACGTCGAGGGCGAGCCGCCCGCCGTAGTACCTGCGTATGTAGGTCATCACGTACACGAGGAGGGCCGCGGCTATGAGTATCCCGGCCCAGGGGGCCATGGGCTTCGTCCGGTCCCCGATGACGTCATCGATGATCACCTTGGTGACCAGCGGCACGACCGCCATGACGGCCATACCGGCCAGCGAGGAGCCGAGCGCGAGCAGCACATTGGTCCTATACCGCCAGGTGTAGGCCGCCAGCCGCTTGCCCCAGCCCTGTTTCTCCCCAGCTGCTGTCTCTGCCGCCGCCACGTGAGGCCTCCCCGTTCGTCCTGTCCTGCCGGAAGCGCCAACGCTCCGACCGGCGGATTTCATCCCGCCGCAACAATCGCACTGCCGTACGGCGGGGGCGCGCGGACCGCGTCCGACCGGGGCGGGGAGGCGGCGGGGAGACGGCGCAGAGGCGCGGGGGCGCCATCGGGGAGGCGCGGGGGCGGCGGGGCCGGGCCCTGTCAAGTCACGACTTTCCGGATCTGTGCCGACCGGGTCGCGCTGCCGATGCTGGAAGTCGGCCGCCCGCCGACCCGGTGGCGCAGCGAAGGGACCGAGGACCATGTCCACTCACGAACACCCGACCAGCAGCAGCTTCATGCAGCGCACCGTCCGCGCCGTCGTCCCCTACGTCACCGCGTTCCTGATCGCGCTGCTCGCAGCGAAGATCGTCGGAGTGCTGACCGAGAACCCGTGGGCACGGCTGTGGACGGCGCTGGGGGTGGCCGTGGTCAGCCTCCTCCTCCATCCCTACGAGGAGCCGGAAGGGCGGCGTCGCGACTGACGGCCGCCCCGCCCCGCGGCCGACGGGCAGCGGCTGACGGGCAGCGGCTGACGGCTGACGGCTGACGGCTCGGTCACCCCTCAGAGATGCGTCGGGGCGAACATCTTCAGGGTGGCCGGAAGGACCACCACCGAGGGGCCCGGGGTCTTGAGGGCCTGCGCGAGGTCCTCGCGGAGGGACTCCGGGGTGGTGGTGGAGGCCGGGACGCCGAAGGACTGCGCCAGGGCCACGAAGTCGGGTCCGGCCAGCTGGGTTCCGGTGCCGCAGCCGTACTCGCGCAGGATGCCGTAGCCGCCGTCGTCCACGATCAGCCAGGTGACGTCGAGGTCGTGCTGCTTCGCCGTGGCCAGGTCCGCGACGGAGTACATCGCGCCCCCGTCGCCGGACACCGCCAGCACCGGAGTGTCCGGTTCCGCGACGCACGCGCCGAGGGCCGCCGGGAAGGCGTAGCCGAGGCCGCCCGCGCCCTGCGCCGAGTGCATGGTGTTGGGGTGCTGGGGGTCGAAGGCGGACCAGGCCCAGTAGGACAGGATCGTCATGTCCCAGAAGGACGGGGAGCGGGCCGGGAGGGCGGCCCGGATCGAGCCGAGGAGTTCCTGTTCGAGGGCCACGTCCTGGGTGGCGAGGCGGGCCGCGATGTCCGCGAGGAGCAGGCGGACGCGCTCCGGGGCGGTCGGGTCCTCGCGTTCGGCCACCGTCTCCAGCAGGGCCTGCAGCGCCAGGCGGGCGTCCGCGTGGATGCCGAGGCCGGCGTGGTTCGACTCCAGCTTGCCGAGGTCCGCCTCGATCTGGACGACCCGGCCCGTCGGGAAGAACGTGTGGTAGTTCGAGGAGAGTTCACCCAGACCCGAGCCGACCACCAGCAGGACGTCCGCGTCCTCCAGGAAGTCGGTCATGTGGCGGTCCTCCAGCCAGGACTGGAGGGAGAGCGGATGGGTCCAGGGGAAGGCGCCCTTGCCGCCGAAGGTGGTGACGACGGGTGCGTTCAGCCGCTCCGCGAGCTGCTTGAGCTTGCCCGCCGCGTCCGAGCGGACCACACCGCCGCCCGCGATGATCACCGGGCGGGTGGCGTTCTCCAGCCAGTGGGCGGCGAGCGCCGTGAGCTCGGGCCGCGGCGCGAGCTCGTGCGGGGTCGCGTCCACGCCCGTGACCTGCGGGATGACCGTCTCGGCCCGCAGCACGTCCTCCGGGATCTCCACGAACACCGGGCCGTGCGGGGCGCTCAGCGCCGACTCCCAGGCCTCGGCGATCACGGAGGGGATCTGGGAGGGCGTACGGACCGTGTGGACGGACTTCACCACGTCCCGGAACGACGCCGACTGGTCCCGCAGCTCGTGCAGGTGCCCGCGCCGCCCGCCGCCCAGGCCCGCCACCGGGACCTGGGAGGAGATCGCGAGGACCGGGGCCGAGGCGGCCGCCGCCTCCGCCAGGGCGGGCAGCGCCATCAGCGCGCCCGGGCCGGTGGAGAGCAGCAGTGGCACCGCCTCGCCCGTGATCCGGCCGTACGCGTCGGCCGCGAAGCCCGCGTTGTTCTCCGTACGCAGCCCCACGAGGCGCAGGTCGGAGCGGCCGACCGCGTCGAAGAGGGCGAGCGCGTGCTGGCCGGGCAGGCCGAAGACGGTGTTCGCGCCGAGCGAGCGCAGCGTTTCCACGACCAGGTCCCCGCCCGTCCGCCCCGGCGGCGGCGCGAGCGCGGCCGCCTTCTGGGCTTCGGTGGGGCGGAGTACCAGGTCGTGGTCGTGCGTCACTTCGCTTACTTGCCCTTCGCCTGCGCGATCTGTCGCGACATGATCGTGGTCAGCTCGTACGCGGTGTGCGAGGCCGCGACCGAGGTGATCTCGGCGTGATCGTACGCCGGGGCGACCTCGACGACGTCGGCGGAAACGAGGTTGCAGGAGGACAGACCGCGGATGATCTCCAGCAGCTCGCGGGAGGTCATGCCGCCCGCCTCCGGGGTGCCGGTGCCGGGCGCGTGCGCCGGGTCGAGCACGTCGATGTCGATGGAGATGTACAGCGGGCGGTCACCGATGCGCTGGCGCAGCTGGTCGGCGACCTCGTCGGCGCCGCGGCGGTAGACGTCGGCCGAGGTGACGATGCCGAAGCCCATCTTGGCGTCGTCATCCAGGTCCTGCTTGCCGTACAGCGGGCCGCGGGTACCGACGTGGGAGAGCGCCTCGGTGTCGAGGATGCCCTCCTCGACGGCGCGGCGGAACGGGGTGCCGTGGGTGTACTCGGCGCCGAAGTAGGTGTCCCAGGTGTCCAGGTGCGCGTCGAAGTGGAGCAGCGCGACCGGGCCGTGCTTCTTCGCGACGGAGCGGAGCAGCGGCAGGGCGATGGTGTGGTCGCCGCCCAGGGTCATCAGACGGGAGCCCGCGCCGAGGAGCTCGTCGGCGGCGGCCTCGACCGTCTCGACGGCCTCGTTGATGTTGAAGGGGTTCACGGCGATGTCACCGGCGTCGGCGACCTGGGCGAGCGCGAACGGGGAGGCGTCCTGGGCCGGGTTGTACGGGCGCAGCAGGCGCGAGGCCTCGCGGATGGCGTTGCCGCCGAAGCGGGCGCCGGGGCGGTAGGACACGCCGGAGTCGAAGGGCACGCCGACGACGGCGACGTCGGCGGAACCGACCTCGTCGAGGCGGGGCAGACGGGCGAAGGTCGCCGGGCCCGCGTAGCGCGGGATGCGGGAGGAGTCGACGGGGCCGCGCGGCTGCGTGCTCATGGCTGTGCCTCTTTCTCTGGCCTGACGTGTGCGGTACTTCGAGCGTAAGCGGGCCACCCAGGGGTGGGGAGTGTACGTTTCATCCATCCGGCAGAGCTGAAATAGATGGAGTATCCATGCCCGGCCCTCCTCGCGATCCCCGCGATCCCCGCGATCCGGAGTACGGCAGCGGCCCCGCCGGGGAGCCGCTCACCCCGCCGGTGCCCCTCGCCGCGCTGCTCGGCGACCGGGAGCTCGGCCTGCGCCACCTGGCCGGGCCGGCCGCCGCCGGGGTGCACGGGGTGCACGCCTCCGAGATGCCCGACCCCTCCCCGTACCTGCTCGGCGGCGAGCTGCTGCTGACCGCCGGGGCGGGTCCCGCCGACGACCCGGACGGGTACGTGGCCCGGCTGGCCGGAGCGGGGGCGGCCGCGCTCGGCTTCGGCGTGGCCCCGATGCACGAGGAGGTCCCGGCCGCGCTGGCCGAGGCCTGCGCCCGGCACGGGCTGCCGCTGCTGGAGGTCCCGCCGCGGACCCCCTTCTCGGCGGTCGCCCGCGCGGTGGGGCGGCTGATGGCGGAGGCCCGGACCCGGGAGCTGCGCCGGGTCACCGAGGCCCAGCAGGCCCTGGCGGCGGCCGCGGCCCGCCCCGACCCGGTCCCGGCGGTGCTGGCCCGGCTCGCGGCGAGCCTGGGCGGGTCGGTCGCCCTGTGGCCGGGCGGCCGGGCGGCGGGCCCGGAGCTGCCGGCTCCGGCCCGGGAGGCCCTGTCGGCGCTGCTGGCCCGGGTCGGCCGCGAGGGCGGGCCCGCCACCGCCACCGACCGGGCGGGCGGACACCACCTGGCCGCCTACGCCCTGGCCGGGCGGGCGGCGCTGGGCACCGCGACCCCGGCCCGCGCACCCGGCGACCACACCGTGGCCTCGGTGGCCGCCGTCCTGCTGACCCTGCTCACCGCCGAGCGGCCCGCCGGGGCGGAGGCGGCGGCGCTGACCCGGCTGCTGCTCGACGGGAATCCGGCCGCGGCCCTTACGGCCGGGCCCTGGTACGCCGTCCACGCCCGCGGGTCCGGGGCTCCGCAGGCCCTCGCGGCCGCGCTGGGCACCGTACTGCTGGACCCGCACGAGGGCGTCGTACGGCTGCTCACGGACCGGGAGCCCGCCGCGCAGCCCGGCTGGCGGCTCGGGGTGAGCGCCCCGGCCGCGCCCGCCGCCCTGGCCACGGCCGATGCCCAGGCCGCGCGGGCCCTTCGGCGCGCGGAGGCGGCCCGTACCCCGCTGGCCCGCCACACCGACCCCGGCTTCGCGGGCCTGGTCGGCGAGGCCGAGGCGCGCGCCCACGCCGAGGCCCTGCTGGGGCCGCTCTCCCCCGCCCTGCGGGAGACCCTGCGCGGCTGGCTGGCCCACCACGGCAACTGGGACCGCACGGCCGCGGCCCTGGGCGTCCACCGCAACACCGTCCGCCAGCGCGTCGGCCGTGCCGCCGAACTGCTGGACCGGGACCTGGACGACCCGGACGTGCGGATGGAGCTGTGGTTCGCGCTGCGCGTCGGCGACGGGTGAGGGCGAGGACCCCGCTCAGCCGGGGTGGTCGTCCGGCGGGCGGAAGGCGGAGAGCATCTCGACGAAGCGGGCGGAGCCGGTGATCACCCCGGGCTCCTTGCTGCCGGGCGGGGCGGGCTCGACCCCGACCGACTCGATCCCGTCCTCCCCGATCCACAGCAGGCGCGAGCTCAGCCGGTACCCCTCCGGTGCGTCCTCCCACATCTTCCGGACGAGCGGGCCGTAGGCGATCACGCAGGTGTGCAGTTCCGGCCCTTCTACGGCCCACAGCATCAGGTGGCCGTGGAAGGGGACCATCGCGAGGATGCCGTGGGGCGCCGGACGGTCGACGAGGTCGGCGGCGCGCAGCAGGTGGGTCGAGGTGTAGCCGCCCTCGCCCTCGACGTTCACCAGCGGGTTCTCGTCGTCGTTGTACTGGAGGGAGACCGGCGCGGCGTGGAGGTTGGCCATGGCGGCGGCCCACACCTCGGCCTCGTCCACCCGCCAGGAGCTGAACTGGTCGGGCGGGACGGGGGCGGAGAAGTCGCCGCCCACGTGGATCATCACGACGGCCGCGAGCTCCTCGGTGAGGGCCGTCGCCACCGCGTGCCCCTCGCCCACCGAGTCGACGGTGACCAGCCTCGGCATGAGCAGGTGGCGGACCTCGGCGAAGCCCGCCCGGTGCAGTTCGCGCCGCCGCTCGGCGAGCCGCTGCTTCTGGTTCAGGAAGGAGACGGTGGCCGACCGCCAGTTCGTGTGCGGCAGCGCCCGGACCAGCTCGGCAATCTCCGCGAGGTCCAGCGGTGCGCCGGGTTCGCCCTCAGCGGCGAGCGAGAGGTGGCGGTGCTCCCCGAAGCGCATGGGCGGCCCGCTCGCGTTCCCGTCCAGGAAGACGTCGCCCAGGAGCGCCTCAAAGGCGTGCCAGTCGGCGGGGCTGAACCACGCGCACCAGGCCGGTACCGGGGACGGCTGCTCCGACCCGCCGCGCCCCCCGCCCGGTCCGCCGCCCGACCCCCCGCCCACACCCGTGCCGGCCTTTTTCGCTCTCCGGAAAAGTGGCATGCCGGGCAGATTAGGGGAGGGCAAATCAGTACGTGAGACCGCGAACAAGGCATTCTTGAGCGCATTCAGGCCACATTCCGGCCACCACGGCGCGGACGAACCCCCTCCGCCGGGATCACAGCCGGCATCGCCGCCGGGGTCGCCTCCGGAGGGCCGGGGTGAGCCACCCCACCCTTTCTGCGGCGTCTCCACTCTGGACAGCCAGTTTGACTGGCCGGTAACTTAGACTGAGCAAGCGCTTAGGCATGGCGGCGGACCGCCGCGACCGAAGGGAGCCGGCTGTGCGCCGTACCGTTTTCAACGAGGACCACGAGGCATTCCGCGAGACCATCCGCGCCTTCATCGAGGCCGAGGTCGTCCCGGTCTACGACGAGTGGTTCGCAGCCGGTCAGGCGCCGCGCGACTTCTACTACAAGCTCGGCGAGCTGGGCGTCTTTGGCATCAACGTGCCCGAGGAGTTCGGCGGCGCGGGCCTGGACACCCACAAGTTCGAGGCCGTCCTCTACGAAGAGACCTCGCGCGCGGGCGTCAACTTCGGCGGCTCCGGCGTGCACGTGCTGCTCGCCCTCCCCTACATCAAGATGCTGGCCGACATCGAGCAGAAGAAGCGCTACCTGCCGAAGTTCGTCTCCGGCGAGGAGATGTGGGCCCTCGCGATGACCGAGCCGGGCACCGGCTCCGACGTCGCGGGCATGAAGACCACCGCCAAGCTCTCCGAGGACGGCACGCACTACGTCCTCAACGGCTCCAAGACCTTCATCACCGGCGGTGTCCACGCCGACCGCGTCATCGTCTGCGCCCGCACCTCCGCCCCCAGCGAGCAGGACCGCCGCTTCGGCATCTCCCTCTTCGCCGTGGACACCAAGTCCGAGGGCTACTCCATCGGCCGCAAGCTGGACAAGCTGGGCCTGCGCACCTCCGACACCGCCGAGCTGGCGTTCGTCGACGTGAAGGTCCCGGTCGAGGACCTGCTCGGCGAGGAGAACAAGGGCTTCTACTACCTCGGCGCCAACCTGCCCTCCGAGCGCTGGGGCATCGCCTTCGGCGCCTACGCGCAGGCCAAGGCCGCCATCCGGTTCGCCCAGCAGTACGTGACCGAGCGCACCGTCTTCGGCAAGCCGGTCGCCCACTTCCAGAACACCAAGTTCGAGCTGGCCTCCTGCCAGGCCGAGGTGGATGCCGCCGAGGCCGTCGCCGACCGCGCCCTGGAGGCCCTGGACGCCGGTGAGCTGACCGCCGCCGAGGCCGCCTCCGCCAAGCTGTTCTGCACCGAGGTCGCGCACCGCGTCATCGACAAGTGCCTCCAGCTGCACGGCGGTTACGGCTACATGAACGAGTACCCGATCGCCCGTCTGTACGCCGACAACCGCGTGAACCGCATCTACGGCGGCACCAGCGAGGTCATGAAGTCCATCATCGCCAAGTCCATGGGCCTGTAAGGGATTCGGGCACCTACCCTTCCCCCATGAACGAGGCACTGACGACGCTCCTCGATCTGCTCGACCTGGAGCAGATCGAGGAGAACATCTTCCGCGGTACCAGCCGTCCTTCGCTGGTACCGCGCGTCTTCGGCGGTCAGGTCGCGGCCCAGGCTCTGGTCGCAGCCGGCCGGACCGTCCCCGCGGACCGCATCGCGCACTCGCTGCACTCCTACTTCCTGCGCACCGGGGACACCTCCGCGCCCATCGTCTACTCGGTGGACCGGATCCGCGACGGACGTTCCTTCACCACGCGCCGGGTCGTCGCCGTCCAGCACGGCCAGCCGATCTTCCACCTCTCCGCGTCGTTCCAGACGTACGAGGACGGCCTCGACCACCAGGTCGCCATGCCGTCCGCCCCGGACCCGGAGTCCCTGCCCACCGCGGCCGAGTCGCTGCCCGCGTACCGCGAGATCTTCCGCGACCCCGGCACGGTGGAGCGGCTGATCGAGACGCGGGAGGCGGTGGACCTGCGCTACGCGACGACCCCGCCCTGGGGCAGCGTCGGCGAGCCGGTGGAGCCGCGCTCGCAGGTGTGGTTCCGTACGGCCGGCAAGCTGGACAGCGCCGATCCGCTGCTGCACACCTGCCTGGCCACCTACGTCTCCGACATGACCCTGCTGGACTCGGTGCTGCTCGCGCACGGGCGGGGCGGCTGGGCGGTGGGCGACGTGGTCGGCGCCTCGCTGGACCACGCGATGTGGTTCCACCGGCCCTTCCGGGCGGACGAGTGGCTGCTGTACGACCAGGAGTCGCCCTCGGCGGCCGCGGGCCGGGGCCTCGGCCAGGCCCGCATCTGGACGCAGGACGGCCGGCTGGCCGTGACGGTCATCCAGGAGGGTGTCGTACGCGTGCCGCGTGCGTGATCCGCATCCGTCTCAGTCCCACCAGAATCCCCAGTGGTTGCTGCCCGTGACCGCCTCGCCGGCGTAGGCGCGGATGCTGCCGGAGCCCTGCCAGATGTTGTCGGGCGAGAAGGCGAAGTGCTCCGCGGCGACGGGGAGCGCGCGGGCGACCGTACGCGGCGGGGCCGCCACGGACACGTGGAGCTCGTCGAAGCCGAGGGCGACGACGCGGGCACCGAAGCGGTCCTCCCAGGAGCGCAGGACGGCGCTGATGAGGGCGGTGTCGTTCTCGTGGTTGGTCGGGCCGCACCAGCCCATCGCGGTCGGCACGTCGGCCCCGCGGCCCGCGGGGACCAGCGCGAGCCGGGGGCTCGGCAGGAAACCGCTCGCGATCAGCGCGTCCGCGAGCCCACAGGCGACGGCCTCCGGATCCGGCCCGTCCTCCGGCTGGGCGAGCCCGGGCCAGTCCCGGCCGAAGGGAGCGATGAGCTCCTCCCCTTCCTCCCCCTCCTCGGGATCGGGCACCACCGCGCTCCAGAACTCGCGCAGCACCGGCTCGACGTGGTGGTCGTCGGGGTCGGACATCCGCTCCGGCGAGAACTCCCGCTCCTGCCACCACCGCTCCAGGCCACGCCGCCCCTGGAGCAGCACGGCCTGCAGCCCGGCGGCCGCGAGCGCGGGACTCCGGTGAGCGGCGAGCGCCCCGACCCCCACGGCCTCGTCGGACACCCACAGCAACGGCTGGGGCTCCTTCCACCACGCCCGCCGGCCGGGCCTGTCGACGAGCGCACCGGGCGGCAACTCCAGGCCGAGGGACCGCCCTTGGGGATCCTCGGCCAGGATGGACAGCGGGGTGCGCACCTTCGGAGACTTCGACATGCGGCGACCGTAACGACCACCACTGACAACCGGTGCGACAGGCCGAACAGTGCGGAAGAGGGGGGTGAAGTCCCCGCAGGACCTCACCCCCCTCACTGTTCAGCCCGGGTCAGACCGGGTGGTCAGAGGACGATGTCGTATCCGTTCCAGCCGGTACCGACCAGGGTCTTGCCGGTGCTCAGGAAGTCGTAGAGCTCCCCGGCGCGGGTCACCCCGACGTGTTCCGGCGTGCCGTCACTGTTGAGGTCGGCGGGGTAAGGCATCCATTCCCCGATCCACCAGCCGTCGCCGACGAAGGTGCGGGGGCCGAAGGACATGGGGCCGTCGCCGCTGCTGGTGTTCGAGTAGATGTAGAGGTTGCTGTCCTTGTTGTGTCCGAGGATGTCGACCTTCTGATCGTTGTCGAGGTCGGCGAACCGGATGTTGTTCCAGCCGTCGGTCCACCAGCCGTCGCCGATGAACACCCGGGTGCCGAGGGCTTCGGTGCCGGTGCCGCCCTTGTGGGGATGGACCCACAGATTGCCGTCGCTGCCACGGGCGATGACATCGGTGCGGCCGTCGGCATTCATGTCTCCGAAGCCGAGGTCCGCGTACATGTTCCAGCCGGTGCCGATCAGGACGCGATTGCCGAACGGGTTGGCTCCGCCTCGGCCGGTACCCGGGAACAGGTACAGCTCCCCGACGCTGGTGCGCACGACGAGGTCGGTGTATCCGTCGTTGTTGAAGTCGGTGGAGTAGATGTTCGTCCAGTAGTCACGCCAGAAGCCGTTGCCCACGAAGTAGCGGCTGCCGAGCGTGCTGGTACCCGTACCACCGGTGCCCGGGTAGATCCAGAGATCACCGTTGGCGTCGCGGGCCGCCACGTCCGTGTAGCCGTCTCCGTTGTAGTCCGGCCGGCTCTGGGTGCCGCTGGTCCGCTCGGGTGGGGCGACGAAGGTCGACGATGCGGGCGCGACTGCGTGGAAGGCGCCGAAGGTCTCCTGGCCGACGGCCGGTTCGGCCGAGGTCGAGCTGTCTTCGGCTTCAGGCCCGATCTCGAAGTCGTTCCTGTCAGGTGCCGCTCGGGGGCCGGTCGTCGGCTCAGGCGCCCAGCAGGCGGGCAAGCTCCCGGTGGCGGTCCATGTCGCGCCGGGCAAGGCGGCCGAGGCGCCGTCCAAGGTGAAGGTTTCCGTCGCTGACAAGGACGCCGCCCGTAAGGCGGGGGTCGACGGCGTCCTGCTGTCGGTGGGCCGCTCGGACGGCACGGCGCAGTCTGCGTCCGCGCAGGTCGAGGTCGACTACAACTCGTTCCGGGGCGCCTACGGCGGCGACTACGCCTCCCGGCTGCGTCTGGTGGAGCTTCCGGTGTGTGCGCTGACGACTCCCGATCGCGCGGAGTGCCGTACGCAGAAGCCGCTGCAGACACGCAACGACACGCGCACGGGCAAGCTTTCGGCCCAGGTGACGACCCCGGGCAACGTGGCACCGGCGGTGAAGGCCGGCGGCTCACCAGCGATGTCGGCTGCCTCGGGCGGCGCGACCGTCCTGGCCGCGACGGCGGGCGACGCGGGTCCGACGGGGGACTACAAGGCGACCTCGCTGCAGCAATCGGGGGCTTGGAGTGCAGGCGGCTCAACGGGCGCCTTCTCCTGGACCTACCCGGTCGCGACGCCCTCCGTGCCCGGCGGGCTGGCCCCGCAGATCTCGCTCGGCTACAACTCGCACTCGGTCGACGGCCGCACGGGGACGTCCAACAGCCAGGGCTCGTGGATCGGAGATGGCTGGAACTGGGAACCCGGCTTCATCGAGCGCAAGTACAAGCCCTGCAACGACGACAAGACCGGTGGCACGAACACCACCAAGGTCGGTGATCAGTGCTGGTACAACGACAACGCCACGATGTCGCTGGGCGGCAAGTCGACCGAGCTCGTCTACGAGCAGGGCAAGGGCTGGTACCCGGCTTCGGATGCGGGTGAGAAGGTCGAGAAGCTCACCGGCGCCGTCAACGGCGACAACGACGGTGAGCACTGGAAGATCACCACGACCGACGGTACGCAGTACTTCTTCGGTCTGAACCGTCTGCCGGGCTGGAAGGACGCGTCCACGCCGACGACGAACTCGGCCTGGACCGCGCCCGTCTTCGGCAACCAGGCGGGCGAGCCCTGCTACAACGCCTCGTTCGCGAGCGCCTGGTGCAAGCAGGCCTGGCGCTGGCAGCTCGACTACGTCGTCGCCCCCGGCGGCGCCGCGATGGCGTACTACTGGAAGACCGAGACCAACAACTACGGCCGTAACGTCTCGGAGAGCACCGGCAAGGCCACAGTCACGCAGTACATCCGCGGCGGCTGGCTCGACCACATCGACTACGGCCTGCGCTCCGACACCGTCTACAGCGGCAAGGCCATGGCCCAGGTGAAGTTCGGTGTCGGCGAGCGCTGCCTCACCGCCTGCGGCACCTTCGACGAGGCCAACGCCAAGAACTGGCCGGACTCGCCGTACGACCTGTTCTGCAAGGACGGCTCCACGGAGTGCAAGGGTCAATTCTCGCCGACGTTCTGGTCCCGGATGCGCCTCACCGGGATCACCACCACGATCCTCACCGGCGGCGCGTACCAGGACGTCGACTCGTGGACCCTGGATCAGAACTTCCCGCCGGCGGGCGACGGCATATCCACCCCGATGTGGCTGAAGTCCATCACGCGCACCGCCAAGGCGGGTGCCGCCGCGGACATCTCCCTCCCTCCCGTGACCTTCGCGGGTGAGCAGCGGCCCAACCGGGTGGACAAGACAGGGGACGGTCTGGCCCCCTACGTGCGGCTGCGTATGTCCCAGGTCAACACCGAGAGCGGTGGCACGATCGGTGTCACCTACTCCCAGCAGGACTGCACCCCCACCACGCTCCCGGCCGCGGACGCGACGAACACCACCCGCTGCTACCCGGTCAAATGGGCCTGGGAGGGCGAGGACTCCAAGCTCGACTGGTTCAACGCCTACGTCGTCACCCAGATCGTGGAGGGCGACAATCTCCCTTCGACCCCCGACAAGGTGACCTCGTACGCCTACGTCGGCGGAGCCGCCTGGGACAAGGACACCAGCGAGTTCACGAAGGCCGCGGACCGCGTCCACTCCGTCTCCCGCGGCTACGGTCTGGTACAGACCCGTACCGGTGCGGCCAGTGACCCGAAGACGCTTTCGGAGACCCGCTATTTCCGGGGTCTCGACGGCAAAGAAGTCAAGGACGGCACCGGGGCCGCGGTCACCGACCGGCCCGAGTTCGCCGGCATGGTCCGTGAGTCGGCCACCTACGAAGGCGACGACACGAGCAAGCTCGTGAGTGCCACGTCCAGCACCCCATGGCGTTCGGGAGCGGTTGCAAAGCGCCCCCGCCCCGGCCTGCCCGACCTCGTCTCCTACAAAACGGGAAATGAGAAGCAGTCGACCCGCACCACCATCACCGGTGGTACGCGTACGACCGAGACCAGCCGTCACTTCGACGACTACGGCATGGTCGACTGGGAGTCGGCCACGGGCGACACCGCCAAGACGGGCGACGAGTCCTGCACCACCACCACATACGCGCGCAACAACACGAGCTGGATCCTGGACAGGCCCAGCCGTGTCGAGAAGGTCGCAGTACTGTGCGGAACGGCCGCCGGGGGCCCTTCCGACGTCATCAGTGACACCCGCACCTACTTCGACAACGGGCCGCTCGGAAGCGTCCCAGGTCTCGGTCTTCCGACCCGGACCGAAACCATCAACGGCAAGGGCGACGGCTACGAAGCTCTGTCGTCCGTCCCCAGCACCTGTGGGACAGCCAAGAACGAGCTCTGCTACGACGTGCACGGCCGGGCGCTCGCGGCTGCCGACCCGTACGGGAAGGTGACCACCACCGCCTACACACCGGCCGCGGGCGAGCCACCTACCGCAATGACGACGACGAACCCGCTGGGTCACGCCGTCACCAACCAGATCGACCCGCTTCGCGGTCAGCCCACAAAGGTCACCGACGCCAACGGCAAGGTCACCACGACGGCGTACGACGCGCTGGGTCGGGTGACGAAGGCCTGGGCTCCGAACTGGACAATCGAGGACAACCCGGGCTTGCCGAGCCGCGTCTTCGAGTACACCGTCCGCAACAACGGGCCCAACGTCGTCACCTCCAAGACGCTGACCCACGACTATCAGTACTCCACCGTCCACAGCATCCTGGACGGACTGCTGCGCGAACGTCAGACCCAGACCCAGTCACCCGACCTGGCGGGACGTCTGGTCACGGAGACCTTCTACGACACCCGCGGCCTGGCCTGGCGCAACTCCGGCACGTACTACGCCGACGGCCGGCCCTCGCCCGACCTGGTCACGGGAGAGGAGCTCCACTACCCCGCGTCCACGGACACCGTCTTCGACGGCGTCGGCCGCCCAACGGCGTTGATCTCGAAGAAGTTCGGCACCGAGACGAAGCGCGCCACCACCACCTACACCGGTGACACCACCACGGTCGTCCCGCCCCAGGGCGGTACTACGGCGACCACGGTCACCGACGCGCTGGGACGCACGGTCGAGCTCACGCAGTACACGAACGCGGCCAGGACGACCTCGCTGTCGACCCTCTATACCTACGACAGGCTCGGTCGGCTGGGCCAGGTCACCGATTCCGGCAACGCCAAGTGGACATACACGAGCGATGTCCGCGGCCGCCAGATCGAGTCGAACGACCCGGACAAGGGCGTCACCAAGACGGCCTACGACCTCGGCGGCCGCGTCACGGACGTGACCGACTCCCGGGGCATCACGCTGCACACCGACTACGACGAGCTGGGCCGCCCCGTCGCGACCAAGCAGGGCGCGACGACTCTGACCTCGCTGGTGTACGACACCGTCGCCAAGGGGCAGTTGACGGCATCGAGCCGTTTCGTCGACGGCAAGGCCTACGTATCAGAGGTGCTGGACTACAACGACCTTTACCAGCCCCTGGAAACCCAGGTCACCATCCCGTCCACACCCGACACCGGGGCCATGGCGGGCACCTACAGGTGGTCCAACAACTACAACATCACCGGTCAGACCCTCGGCACGAAGCACCCTGCCATGGGCGGCCTCCCGGCCGAGCGTGTCGGTAGCACCTACCAGGAAATCTCCGGCCTGCTGGACAGCATGAGCGCCGGTAACAGCCGCCTGGTCACGGCGATGACCTACGACCACTACGGCCGAACCAGAATCCAGGAACGGGGCTCCAGCGGGCAGGGCATCTATACGTCGAACAAGTACGACGACCACACCGGTGCCCTCATTCGTACGGTGTCCAATCGCGATGTCGAACCGAAGCAGATCGAAGACATCACGTACACGCGGGACCCGGTCGGAAACCTGACTTCGATCGCCGCCGTGTACGGCCAGGACACCGCGCGTACCACCGACACCCAATGCGCCAACCTTGACGCCCTGCGGCGCATCACCGAAGCCTGGACCAACAAGGGAGAGACCTGCGACGCCGCTCCGTCGGCTTCCGTCATCGGCGGCGAGGACGCGTACTGGACCACGTACACCTACGACGCGGTCGGAAACCGCAGGACCGAAACCAAGCACAAGACCGCTTCGGGCCCGACCGCCGACACCGTCCGCACCTACACGGCGCCGACCGCCGGCAAGCACGACCTGCCCAAGGTCACGCGGACCGGCAGCGAGCCCCACGACGAGACGTTCGCCTACGATGCCTCGGGCAACACCAAGACCCGCAAGAGCGGCACGGGTGAGACGCAGTACCTGGACTGGGACGGGGAGGGACACCTCAAGTCCCTGGTGCAGGGCACGTCCACGAACTCGTTCGTCTACACAGCCACGGGTGAACGTCTTCTGCGCAAGGAGAAGGACGCCACCACGCTGTACCTGCCCGGGGGCAACGAGCTGAAGCTCGACAAGGCCGGCACGATCACCGGGACCCGCTACTACGGCGATGTCGCCGTCCGCACGGGCGGCAAGCTCACCTTCACCCTCGTCGACCACCACAACACCGGCACCACCCAGATCACCGCCGACGCCACGCAGACGGTCACCCGTCGCAAGACGGGCCTGTTCGGCGAAGCCCGCAGCACCCAGCCGACGACCTGGACCGGCGAGAAGACATTCATAGGAGGAACGAAGGACAACGACAGCGGCCTGACCCACATCGGAGCCCGCGAATACGACTCCCTGATCGGCCGGTTCATCTCCGTCGACCCGATCATGGACCTCAAGGACTCCCAGCAGCTCCACGGCTACACCTACGCCGCGAACAATCCCCTCTCCTTCTCCGACCCGGACGGTCTGAAGTACTTCGAAGGAAACAACAGCGACGGCGGCTTCGAGTCTTCGCCCCAGAACGTCGTCAATGCTGCCAGGGCTTACAGCGCCGGATACGGGTCGGTGGTCCGGAAAAGCGGCTGCATACTAGCGTGCGGCCGATCCGGGAGCAGCGGAACCGGAACATACGTCAGAGCGCCAGCGAAAGGTTCGAACCAGAAGCCGCCGCCGCCACCGGTGATCTATGTCCGAACAGCTTCCGGATATCCTGCACAGGGAGTCATAAAGGGAAGCCCCGGGGATCCCAACCTCACTACACACACTACCGCCGACATACCGGATCTTCCGTGCTCTGAGGGTGACGACGCTTTCGTTTGCAACGCCCGCAATGCTGGATACAAAGTGGGCGTGATAACTGGGATGACCGGCGGAAGCCTCGGATGGTTTGCACTCCGCGGCGGCTCCATGCGCCCACCCACCCCCGATCCTGTACCCCCTGCCGCTCCGCGCCCTCCTCTGGAGCTCCTCCCAGCCGCGCCGGGCATTCCGGAGGCGCCTCCGCTGTACGGTCCTTTCCATAGACTGGGGGGCGCGAGCAAGACTCAGACCCAAAGCGATACCGATAAGGTGGTCGCGTCTGGCGAGCTGTGGGGGACGGTTCCAAGAGGCGCAATCGAACCTGCGGCGCAAGCCCACAACGGCCCCCTTCCTCATAACGCCCGCGAGGGAAGCTTCGAATTCTACACAACGATTCAACCCACGGCCCTAAGCGTCCGCACCGGATATGTTTCATGGGATGCCGGGCGCGGCCGGAGCGGAATACGAGAATTTGAATTAGAGGGCAAGGATTGGGCCGCGATTCCAGTCTTCGTAACGTCTCAGAGATAGGATGTTCGATGGAAAGGATTCCCACTGAAGGGATGAAGGGCGGGCGACACCTGATCTATGTCGCATACTTCGAGGTCACCGAAGAAGAAATTTCCGAGCATTGGGGGGAAGCGGAGCGATTCGAAGATGAATGGGACCTCGGACCGCGACGAATCTACTGCTGGAGGCTTTCGACCGGATCATATGTCTCCCTGAGCAGGGTGGAACATGAAGCGGTACCGGGTTTCGGATTCTACGTTCGAGCCGACAGTGAAGATCCTTCCCTGATGAATTCCCTGCTTCGAGGATTTCTCGAAGAATCACACCTGACTGAAGACAGCATCTCCGAAAAAATGTTCTAGAACGCACGGGCTCCCTCGGATCAGGATGCCCGATGGAACCTTGGCATCGCCCCTCAACCAGGCGATCGTTGCGAGGGATGTCGAACGAAAGGCCCCGACCAAGAGTGACGGCCGGGGCCTTTCGGTGTCATCGCCCTGCGGGCCACCTCACTGACGCGCGAGCTCGTCGAGGAGCGAGCGAGGCCCACCTCCATAAAGAGGGCGTCCCGGCCAGCAAAGTCCGGAGAGTTCATGCAATGTGCGTTCTTTGAACGGTGAGAACTGTCCGGCGCGTTACTCCCCCAGCAGGCCCGCCGCGTCCAGGAAGTACGCCACCATCGGGTCGTAGAAGCGCGGGTCGCGGACGTGGTCGTCCAGGGGGATCGTCACCTGGAGGGTGCCCTCCGCCTCGCCGATGAACAGGGCCGGGTCGTTGCAGTCCGCGTAGCCCACCGCGTCCAGGCCGCGCTGGGCCGCGCAGCCCGCCCAGCCGTGGTCCGCGACGACCAGGTCCGGCAGCGGGCGGTTCTCTGCCGTCAGGCCGTCCAGGATCGCGGCCATCGGCTCCGGCGAGTGGGTGTGCCACAGCGTCGCGCCCCGCTCCAGGACCGCGACGTCGGCGAACTGCCACACCGAGCCCTCGTCCGCCACCAGGCCCTGCGGGATGACGACGATCTCGCAGCCCGCCGCCCGCAGGGCCGCCGCCGTGGCGCGGTGGACGTCCAGGAGGCCGCCCGGGTGACCGGTCGCGAAGAGCACGCTCTGCCGGTCCGCCGCCGCCTTGCGCAGCCGCGCCGCCAGCCGGTCCAGGCCGGCCACCGTCAGCTCGGGGTCGATGGTGTCCTGGCCGAACCGGAACCCGGGGTCGTCCACGACGCCGCACCGCTCCGCCATCACCGCGAGCACGTCCTGCTCGTCCGTCCAGCGGTCGCCCAGTTCCAGGCCCAGCCAGTAGTGCCGGTCGCCGTTGGCGAGCTTCCGGTAGTGGCTCAGGTTGTTGTCGCGCGGCGTGGCGACCTGCCCCGCGATCCGGGTCCGGACCAGGTGGTCGATGAGTTCGGCGCGGGTGGGAACAGGCGGCTCTATCGGCTTCGGCATACGGGCCATTCTGCCGCCGCCGGGGCGGAGGCGGCGCGTCCATTCCGGTCGGCGGACGCCGCGGGTCATGCCGACAGCGCCCCGAACGCACCGTGCGCGAGGCGCCGCAGCAGCGATTCCACCGCCTCGCGCCCCAAGGCCGCCAGGTGCGGGGTGGAGTTGAGCAGGCCGAAGACCGCGTGCACGGCGACCCGTACCTCCGCCTCGACGACCTCCGGATGCAGTTCCCGTACGACCTCCACCCACAGCTCCACGTACTGGCGCTGCAGCTGCCGTACGAGCTTGCGGTCGGCGTCCCGGAGCCGGTCGAGCTCGCGGTCGTGCAGGGTGATCAGCGCCCGGTCGTCGAGCGCGAAGTCGATGTGGCCGTCGATGAGGGAGGACAGCACCCGGGCCGGGTCGCCCGCCGCCTGCGCCACGCGGTGCCGGCCGCCGGTCAGCAGCCGCTCGCTGATGCCGACGAGCAGTTCGGCGAGCATGGCGTCCTTGCCCGCGAAGTGCCGGTACAGGCCCGGGCCGCTGATACCCACCGCGGCCCCTATCTCGTCGACGCCCACGCCGTGGAATCCACGCGCGGCGAAGAGACGAGCGGCCTCACTGAGGATCTGCTCGCGACGGGTGGGTGCGGCCGCTCTGGTGCTCATGGGAAACCATTCTAGACAGGGCCGTTAGCGGTCGTTAACCTAAGCCCCATACACGTTAACGCTCACTAACAGCGTGCACCGAGCAAGTGGAACGAGCAAGGGAGCTCGACCGATGCAGCAGGCACCAGTGCTGACGAGCGCCGCGGACCCGGCGTCCGAGGCCTGGCGGACCAACGAGGCCGCCCACCGCGAGCTGACCGAGGGCCTGCGCGCCCGGCTCGACGCGGCCCGGCTCGGCGGCGGCGAGAAGGCCCGCGCCCGCCACACCGCCCGCGGGAAGCTCCTCCCGCGCGACCGCGTGGACACCCTCCTCGACCCGGGGTCACCCTTTCTGGAGCTGGCCCCGCTGGCCGCCGAGGGCATGTACGGGGGCGCGGCCCCCGCCGCCGGGGTCATCGCGGGCATCGGCCGGGTCAGCGGCCGCGAGTGCGTGATCGTCGCGAACGACGCCACCGTCAAGGGCGGCACGTACTACCCGATGACCGTCAAGAAGCACCTGCGCGCCCAGGAGGTGGCCCTGGAGAACCGTCTCCCCTGCCTCTACCTGGTCGACTCCGGCGGTGCCTTCCTCCCCATGCAGGACGAGGTCTTCCCCGACCGGGAGCACTTCGGCCGCATCTTCTACAACCAGGCCCGCATGTCCGGGGCCGGCATCCCGCAGATCGCCGCCGTCCTCGGCTCCTGCACCGCCGGCGGGGCGTACGTACCGGCCATGAGTGACGAGGCCGTCATCGTCCGCAACCAGGGCACGATCTTCCTCGGCGGCCCGCCGCTGGTGAAGGCCGCCACCGGTGAGGTGGTCACGGCCGAGGAGCTCGGCGGCGGCGAGGTCCACTCCCGGATCTCCGGCGTGACCGACCACCTCGCGGAGGACGACGCGCACGCGCTGCGGATCGTACGGAACATCGTGGCGACCCTGCCCGAGCGCGGGGCCCTGCCCTGGTCGGTCGAGGCGCCGGAAGAGCCCAAGGTGGACCCGTACGGGCTGTACGGCGCGGTCCCCGTCGACTCGCGCACCCCGTACGACGCCCGCGAGATCATCGCCCGGATCGCGGACGGCTCCCGCTTCCAGGAGTTCAAGTCCGAGTTCGGCCAGACGCTGGTCACCGGCTTCGCCCGGATCCACGGACACCCGGTAGGGATCATCGCCAACAACGGCATCCTGTTCGCCGAGTCCGCGCAGAAGGGCGCGCACTTCATCGAGCTGTGCGACCAGCGCGGCATCCCGCTCCTCTTCCTCCAGAACATCTCCGGCTTCATGGTCGGCAAGGACTACGAGGCCGGCGGCATCGCCAAGCACGGCGCCAAGATGGTGACGGCGGTGGCCTGCACCCGGGTGCCGAAGCTGACGGTGGTGGTCGGCGGCTCGTACGGCGCCGGCAACTACTCGATGTGCGGCCGGGCGTACTCGCCCCGCTTCCTGTGGATGTGGCCCAACGCCAAGATCTCGGTCATGGGCGGGGAGCAGGCCGCCTCGGTGCTCGCGACGGTCAAGCGCGACCAGATCGAGGGCGCGGGCCAGGAGTGGCCCGCCGAGGACGAGGAGGCCTTCAAGGCCCCGGTCCGCGCGCAGTACGAGGAGCAGGGCAACGCCTACTACGCCACCGCGCGGCTGTGGGACGACGGGGTCATCGACCCGATGGAAACCCGGCAGGCGCTGGGACTGGCCCTGACCGCGTGCGCGAACGCCCCGCTGGGCGACTCGGGCTTCGGCATCTTCCGTATGTGACGTGAGGACCTCACTGATGTTCAGCACTGTTCTGGTGGCGAACCGGGGCGAGATCGCGGTCCGGGTCATCCGCACCCTGCGCCAGCTCGGCATCCGCTCCGTGGCCGTCTTCAGCGACGCCGACGCGGACGCCCGCCATGTCGGGGAGGCCGACACGGCCGTCCGGATCGGCCCGGCCGCGGCCGCCGAGAGCTATCTGTCGGTGGAGCGGCTGCTGGATGCCGCGAAGCGGACGGGCGCCGAGGCCGTCCACCCCGGCTACGGCTTCCTCGCCGAGAACGCGGCCTTCGCGCAGGCCTGCGCCGACGCCGGCCTCGCCTTCATCGGGCCGCCGGCGAGCGCCATCTCCCTGATGGGCGACAAGATCCGCGCCAAGGAGACCGTGAAGGCGGCGGGCGTGCCCGTGGTCCCCGGCTCCTCGGGCAGCGGCCTGACCGACGCCGAACTGGTCGCCGCCTCGGCGGAGATCGGTATGCCGGTGCTGCTCAAGCCCTCGGCGGGCGGCGGCGGCAAGGGCATGCGGCTGGTACGCGACGAGGCGGTGCTGGCCGAGGAGATCGCGGCGGCCCGCCGCGAGGCGCGGTCCTCCTTCGGCGACGACACCCTGCTGGTCGAGCGGTGGGTGGACCGGCCGCGGCACATCGAGATCCAGGTGCTGGCGGACGCCCACGGGCACGTGGTGCACCTGGGCGAGCGCGAGTGCTCGCTGCAGCGCCGGCACCAGAAGGTGATCGAGGAGGCCCCGTCGGTCCTGCTCGACGAGAAGACCCGTGCGGCGATGGGCGCGGCGGCGGTCGACGCGGCCCGCTCCTGCGGGTACGTCGGCGCGGGCACGGTGGAGTTCATCGTGCCGGGCGGCGACCCCTCCTCCTACTACTTCATGGAGATGAACACCCGCCTCCAGGTCGAGCACCCGGTGACGGAGCTGATCACCGGGCTGGACCTGGTGGAGCAGCAGCTGCGCGTCGCGGCGGGCGCGCCCCTCGGCTTCACGCAGTCCGAGGTGACGCTGACCGGGCACGCCATCGAGGCCCGCGTCTGCGCGGAGGACCCGGCGCGCGGGTTCCTGCCGTCCGGCGGCACGGTGCTGGCCCTGTCCGAGCCCTCGGGCGGTGCGGTGCGCACCGACTCCGGGCTGACGGCGGGCGTCCCGGTGGGCTCCACGTACGACCCGATGCTGTCGAAGGTCATCGTCCACGGCCCGGACCGCGCGACCGCGCTGCGGATGCTGCGGGCGGCGCTGGCCGACACGGTGATCCTGGGCGTGCAGACCAATGCCGGTTTCCTGCGGAGGCTGCTGGCCCACCCCGATGTGGTCTCGGGCGACCTCGACACCGGGCTGGTGGAGCGGGACCTTTCCGGTCTCCTCCCTGACGGCGTCCCACCGGAGGTGTACGCGGCGGCTGCGCTGCTGTCTCTCCCCCACCCCGCCCCTTCCCGAAACCGGGGCTCCGCCCCAGACCCCGGTCCTCAAACGCCGGACGGGCTGGATCAGTGGATCGACCCCTTCGACGCCGCCAGCGGCTGGCGCCTGGGCGGCACGCCCGCCTGGACGGTGCACCACTTCCGCCTTCCCGGCCAGGACCCGGTGACGGTCCGATCCCGCGCCCAAGGCACCGACCACGAGCTGCTGATCGACGAGGCCGGGGCCGATCCAGCCTCGCCAGGGGGTACCCCCGGACGGAGTCTGGGGGAGATTGAGGCGCGGGGTCCGGGGCAGAGCCCCGGCGCACCGGCCCGCGGCCGGATCCTCACCCGCACCGTCGACACCGTCACCGTCGAACTCGACGGCGTCACCCACCGCTTCAGCCACGCCGCCTCCCCGGAGGGGACCTGGCTCGGGCGCGACGCCGACTCCTGGCACGTGCAGGCCTACGACCCGGTCGCCGCGAACCTCGGTGGCGGCGGACGCAGCGGCGCCGACACCCTCGCGGCCCCCATGCCCGGCACCGTCACCGTGGTCAAGGTGGCCGTCGGTGACAAGGTCGCGGCCGGGCAGAGCCTGCTCGTCGTCGAGGCCATGAAGATGGAGCACGTCATCTCCGCCCCGCACGCCGGCACCGTCACCGAGCTCGACGTGACCCCCGGCAGCACGGTCGCCATGGACCAGATCCTGGCCGTCGTCACCCCCGACGAGGACGAGGAGGGGGCCGCGTGAACAGGCTGCCCATGACCGTCCCGGCCCCAGGCCTCCCGGCCCGGGTCCGGATCCACGAGGTCGGCGCCCGAGACGGGCTGCAGAACGAGAAGAGCGCCGTACCCACCGAGGTGAAGGCGGAGTTCATCCACCGCCTGGCCGCCGCCGGGCTGACGACCATCGAGGCCACCAGCTTCGTGCACCCCAAGTGGGTGCCCCAACTGGCCGACGCCGAGGAACTGTTCCCGCAGCTCGCCGACGTCGACGCGCAGCTGCCCGTCCTCGTCCCCAACGAGCGCGGCCTCGACCGCGCGCTCGCCCTCGGGGCCACCCGTATCGCGGTGTTCGGCTCGGCCACCGAGACCTTCGCGTCCCGCAACCTCAACCGCACCGTCGCCGAGTCCCTCGCCATGTTCGAGCCCGTCGTGGCCCGGGCCAAGGAGGGCGACGCGCACGTCCGCGGCTATCTCTCGATGTGCTTCGGCGACCCCTGGGAGGGCCCGGTCCCAGTCCACCAGGTCGTCTCCGTCGCCAAGGCCCTGCTGGACCTCGGCTGTGACGAGCTGAGCCTCGGCGACACGATCGGTGTGGCCACCCCGGGCCATGTCCAGGCCCTGCTCGCCGCGCTGAACGAGGCCGGAGTCACGACCGACCGGATCGGCGTCCACTTCCACGACACCTACGGCCAGGCCCTGTCCAACACCCTCGCCGCGCTCCAGCACGGCGTGACCACCGTCGACGCCTCCGCGGGCGGCCTCGGCGGATGCCCGTACGCGAAGAGCGCCACCGGCAACCTCGCGACCGAGGACCTGGTGTGGATGCTCGACGGCCTCGGCATCGAAACCGGGGTCGATCTGGCCGCCCTCACCGCCACGAGCGTGTGGATGGCCGACCAGCTGGGACGCCCCAGCCCCTCCCGTACCGTCCGCGCCCTCTCCCACAAGGAGTAGTCACACCATGTCCCTCGACCACCGGCTCACCCCTGAGCACGAGGAACTCCGCCGCACCGTCGAGGCGTTCGCGCACGACGTCGTCGCCCCGAAGATCGGCGACCTGTACGAGCGGCACGAGTTCCCGTACGAGATCGTCGCCGAGATGGGCCGGATGGGCCTGTTCGGTCTGCCCTTCCCGGAGGAGTACGGCGGCATGGGCGGGGACTATCTCGCCCTCGGCATCGCCCTGGAGGAGCTGGCCCGCGTCGACTCCTCGGTCGCCATCACCCTGGAAGCCGGGGTCTCCCTCGGTGCCATGCCGATCTACCTCTTCGGCTCCGAGGAGCAGAAGCGGCAGTGGCTGCCGAAGATGTGCTCCGGCGAGATCCTCGGCGCGTTCGGCCTGACGGAGCCCGGTGCGGGCTCCGACGCGGGCGGCACCCGCACCACCGCCGTCAAGGACGGCGACGAGTGGGTCATCAACGGCTCGAAGTGCTTCATCACCAACTCCGGTACGGACATCACCGGTCTGGTCACCGTCACCGCCGTGACGGGCCGCAAGGCGGACGGCCGCCCGGAGATCTCCTCGATCATCGTCCCGTCCGGCACCCCCGGCTTCACGGTGGCCGCGCCGTACTCCAAGGTGGGCTGGAACTCCTCGGACACCCGTGAGCTGTCCTTCGACGGCGTACGGGTCCCCCTGGCCAACCTGGTGGGCCAGGAGGGCCGCGGTTACGCGCAGTTCCTGCGGATCCTCGACGAGGGCCGGATCGCCATCTCCGCGCTCGCGACCGGTCTCGCGCAGGGCTGTGTGGACGAGTCGGTGAAGTACGCCAAGGAGCGGCACGCCTTCGGCAAGGCGATCGGCGACAACCAGGCCATCCAGTTCAAGCTGGCCGACATGGAGATGCGCGCGCACATGGCCCGCATCGGCTGGCGTGACGCGGCGTCGCGGCTGGTGTCCGGGGAGCCGTTCAAGAAGGAGGCGGCGATCGCGAAGCTGTACTCCTCGACGGTCGCCGTCGACAACGCGCGCGAGGCGACCCAGATCCACGGCGGCTACGGCTTCATGAACGAGTACCCGGTGGCCCGCATGTGGCGGGACTCCAAGATCCTGGAGATCGGCGAGGGCACGAGCGAGGTGCAGCGCATGCTGATCGCGCGCGAGCTGGGCTTCGCCGGCTGAGGCACCCGATGACGACGTCCGGCGTGGGCCCCGTGCCCGCGCCGGACACCGGCATGTCAACGGGCGGTCACGCGAGGGCCATGAGCGTGACCGAGGGGACCAGGGCCACCAGGGCGCACACCGGCCAGTAGACCCGGGCCTGCGCCGTGTTCCACCGTCGCAGGAAGTCGTTGGCGAGCCACCACAGCAGTGCGAACAGGGTCACGACCGGTGCCGCGATCACCAGCCAGAGCAGCATGCCGTCGTTCTCCGTGGGTTCCCGAGCGGTCCAGCCGAGGTCGGCGAGCGGCCCGTTGACGGCGATGTACCAAAGGAGCCAGACCGGCACGACGCCGGGAACCCCCATCACGAGGTTCGCTCCTGCGGCTGTCCACCATTGCCTTCGCATGTGCCCAGTATTCACGCCGCTGACCGGCGTCACCCGGTGCGGGACGGCCGACGCGATCCGGGCGAACTGCCGCTTCACCGGCGGGTGATGGGGTGCGGGCCGGTCGGCCGGCCCGGTCTTCGGTGAGGGTGATCCACCTCACGGTCGGATCTTGGCCCACCACTGGACAAACCCTTAGGTTAGGCTAACCTTCTCACCGAACGGCCCAGCTGCCGCCCCTGCACGCACGAAAGCGGACATCGACATGCCCAAGTCCCGAACCTCCTCCTTCACCCGTCGCGGCTTCGTCGCGGCCGGTGGCGCCCTCGGCCTCGTCGCGGTCCTCGCCGCGTGCGGTGGCACCGACTCGGCGAAGGGTGACGGCGGCAAGGACAACGGCGCCACGGCGTCCGGCGCCTGGACCTTCAAGGACGACCTCGGCAAGGACGTCACCACCAAGGCCAAGCCGAAGAACATCGTCGCCTTCACCGGCACCGCCGCCGCGCTCTACGACTACGGCGTCCCGGTCAAGGGCGTGTTCGGCCCGACCAAGACCGCCGACGGCAAGGCCGACGTCCAGGCCGGCTCGCTGGACATCTCCAAGGTCGAGATCCTCGGCAACGTCTACGACGAGTTCAACGTCGAGAAGTACGCCTCCCTCCAGCCCGACCTGCTGGTCACCAACAGCTGGGACGGCACCTACTGGTACCTGCCCGAGGCCTCCAAGGACAAGATCCTCGCACTCGCCCCGGCCGCCGCGGTCAAGGTGGGCGGCGACGTCACCCTCGACAAGGCGCTGGAGCGCACCGCGGACCTCGCCAAGTCCCTCGGCGCGGACCTGAACTCCAAGAAGACCGTGGACTCCAAGGCCCGCTTCGAGGCCGCCACCGCGAAGGTGCGCGAGGCCACCAAGGCCAACCCGGGCGTCAAGGTGCTCGTGGGCTCCGGCGCCGACGCCCTGTTCTACGCGTCCACCCCGGACACCGCGGCCGACCTGAAGTACTTCAAGCAGCTCGGCGTCGAGTTCGTCACCCCCGAGAAGCTGGACGAGGGCGGCTTCTTCGAGAGCCTCAGCTGGGAGAACGCCGGCAAGTACAAGGCCGACGTCATCCTGCTCGACAACCGCACCGGCACCCTGCAGCCGGAGCAGCTGAAGGCCAAGCCGACCTGGAACGAGCTGCCCGCCGTCAAGGCCGGTCAGGTCATCCCCCGCGTGACCGAGCCGATCTTCTCGTACGACAAGTGCGCGCAGATCCTGGAAGACCTCGCGAAGTCCATCCAGAACGCCAAGAAGGTCAGCTGACCCTCGGCGCCCGGTGACCCCGGGCGCCGGGCAGGCCGTACCGACTCCCAGGGGGACCTCTCCGCATGACCGCCACCGCATCCGACGCCCCGGCCGTCGCACACTTCCGGTTCTTCGCGCTCGAAGTGCTCCGCACGCGCCGTCTGGGCCACTCGTTCCTGCGGGTCACGTTCGGCGGGGAGGCCCTCGCGGGCTTCCGCTCGGGCGGCTTCGACCAGAGCCTGTCGCTCTTCCTGCCCGCGTCCGGCCAGGAGCACACGGTGCTCCCGTCCACGGACGAGGACACCTGGTTCGCCGCCTGGCGCGGGATGCCGGACGAGGAGCGGCCGGTGATGCGCTCCTACACGGTGCGCGAGCAGCGCCGTACGCCCGAGGGGGCGGACGAGGTCGACATCGACTTCGTCCTCCACGGGGACACCGGCCCGGCGTCCCGGTGGGCGGGGCAGGCCGTGGCCGGCCGCCGGATCCTGGTGATCGGACCGGCCGTCGCGGAGAACAAGTCCGTACGCTTCCAGCCGCCGGCCGGCACCGACGCGATCTGGATGTACGCGGACGAGACCGCCCTGCCGGCCGCGGCCGCGATCCTGGACCGGCTGCCCGCCGGGACCCGGGTCAGGGCCTGGTTCGAGGTCCCGCACGAGGACGACCGGCTCGGCCTCGCCACGCCCGCCGACGCGGACATCACCTGGATCGTGCGCGAGAGCGACGGCCGGGAGCGGACGGAGCAGGTGCTGAGCGTGCTGCGCGCGGCCGAACCGGGTGCGGCCGAAGCCCCGTACGTCTGGCTGGCGGGCGAGGCGGGCACGATTCGCGCGGTCCGCAGGCACTTCGTGCAGGAACGATCCGTCGACCGCCGCGCCGTGCGTTTCACCGGCTACTGGCGGCTCGGCGCGAGCGAGGAGCAGCTCCTCGCCGAGGCGTACGCGGGCAAGGCTCCGAGCGAGGACCCGGCGTCCGAGCTGTAGTCAGCTTCCTTACCCCGTAGAGCAGTTGCGATGGGCCCTGGCTTTTCAGCCAGGGCCCATCTGCGTTTGGCGAAATACTAAGGTTAGGCTAACCTAATTCTCACACGCCACACCCCACCCCCCTCTCCACCCCCTGCCCGGAGGAAAGTTGATGCGCTCGCATCTGCTGAACGAGACGACCGCGGACCTCTACCGGCGCTCCGTCACCGAGGGCGTCGACCGCGTCGCCGCCAAACTCGCGACCACGCAGCGGCCCCACACCGGTATATCCGTCGACGAACTCGCCCCGGTCATCAACGGGATCGACCTGGACAAGCCGCTGGAAGACGCGGCCGCCGTCCTGGACGAGCTGGAGGACGTCTACCTGCGCGACGCGGTGTACTTCCACCACCCGCGCTACCTGGGCCACCTCAACTGCCCGGTCGTCATCCCCGCCGTGCTCGGCGAGGCGATCCTCTCCGCGGTCAACTCCTCGCTCGACACCTGGGACCAGTCCATCGGCGGCACGCTCATCGAGCGCCGCCTCATCGACTGGACCACCCAGCGCATCGGCCTGGGCCCCGCCGCGGACGGCATCTTCACCTCCGGCGGCAGCCAGTCCAACTTCCACGCGCTGCTCCTGGCCCGTGACGAGGCCTGCCGCCTCGTCATGAAGAAGGCCCTCGACGAGGGACGCGAGCTCACCAAGGCCGAACTCCTGCCGAAGCTGCGCATCTTCACCTCCGAGGCCAGCCACTTCAGCGTCCAGAAGTCCGCTGCCATGCTCGGACTCGGCTACGAGGCCGTCATCTCCGTCCCGGTCGACCGCAACCGCCGGATGGACACCGCGGTGCTCGCCCTGGAACTGGAGGAGTGCGCCACCGAGGGCCTCTTCCCGATGGCCGTCGTCGCCACCGCCGGCACCACCGACTTCGGGTCCATCGACCCGCTCCCCGAGATCGCCCGCCTGGCCGACGAGCACTGCGCGTGGATGCACGTGGACGCCGCCTACGGCTGCGGACTGCTGGCGTCCCCGACCCGCCGTCACCTCCTCGACGGCATCGAGCACGCCGACTCGGTCACGGTCGACTACCACAAGTCGTTCTTCCAGCCCGTCAGCTCCAGCGCCATGCTGGTGCGCGACCGCGACACCCTCAAGCACGCCACGTACCACGCGGACTACCTCAACCCGCGACGCATGGCCGAGGAGCGCATCCCCAACCAGGTCGACAAGTCCATCCAGACCACGCGCCGGTTCGACGCGCTCAAGCTCTGGGTGACCCTGCGCGTCATGGGCGCCGACGGAGTCGGCTCGCTCTTCGACGAGGTCATCGACCTGGCCGCGGCCGGCTGGGACATCATCGACGCCGACCCGCGCTTCGAGGTCGTCGTCAAGCCGCAGATCTCCACCCTCGTCTTCCGCTACGTCCCGCAGGGCGAGGACGTCCGCGGCGACCTGGTCGACGAGGCCAACCTGCACGCCCGCAAGGCCCTGTTCGCCTCCGGTGAGGCCGTCGTCGCCGGCACCAAGGTGGACGGGAAGCAGTACCTGAAGTTCACCCTCCTCAACCCGCAGACCACGACGGCCGACATCGCTGCCGTCCTCGACCTTCTCGCCGCACATGCCGTGCAGTTCCTGGGAGAATCCCTTGCCCTCCACCGCTGAGACCCACGACTTCATCGGCATCGGCGTCGGTCCGTTCAACCTCGGACTCGCCTGCCTGACCGCCCCGCTCGACGAGATCGACGGTCTCTTCATCGAGTCGAAGCCGCACTTCGAGTGGCACGCCGGGATGTTCCTGGACGGCGCCCACCTGCAGACGCCCTTCATGTCGGACCTGGTCACGCTCGCCGACCCGACCTCGCCCTTCTCCTTCCTGAACTACCTGAAGGACAAGGACCGGCTGTACTCCTTCTACATCCGGGAGAACTTCTACCCGCTGCGGGCCGAGTACAACGACTACTGCCGCTGGGCCGCCGACCGCCTCGACAACGTCCAGTGGTCCACCTCGGTCACCGAGGTCACCTACGACGGGCAGGCCGGCCTGTACGAGGTCCACACGGACAAGGGCGAGACCCACCGGGCCCCCCGCCTGGTCCTGGGCACCGGCACCCCGCCGCACGTCCCGCAGTCCTGCGAGGGCCTGGGCGGCGACTTCCTGCACAACTCCGCCTACATGCAGAACAAGGCGGAGCTGCAGAAGAAGAAGTCGATCACCCTCATCGGCTCCGGCCAGAGCGCGGCCGAGATCTACTACGACCTCCTCGCCGAGATCGACGTCCACGGCTACCAGCTCAACTGGGTCACCCGCTCGCCGCGGTTCTTCCCGCTGGAGTACACCAAGCTGACCCTGGAGATGACCTCCCCCGAGTACGTGGACTACTTCCACGCGCTCCCCGAGGACACCCGGTACCGGCTGGAGACCCAGCAGAAGAACCTCTTCAAGGGCATCGACGGCGACCTGATCAACGCCATCTTCGACCTGCTCTACCAGAAGAAGATCAGCATGCCGGGCCAGGTCCCGACCACCCTCCTGACCAACACCTCCCTGAACAGCACCGCCTACGACACCACCACGGGCACGTACACGCTGGGGCTGCGCCAGGAGGAGCAGGAGCGGGACTTCTCCCTCACCTCCGAGGGCCTGGTGCTGGCCACCGGCTACAAGTACACGTTCCCGGAGTTCCTGAACCCGGTGCGGGACCGCCTGAACTTCGACGGGCACGGCCGTCTCGACGCCGCCCGCAACTACAGCATCGACACCACGGGCCGCGGGGTCTACCTGCAGAACGGCACCACCCACAACCACTCCCTCACCTCGCCCGACCTGGGCATGGCGGCGTACCGGAACGCGTACATCGTCGGTGAGCTCCTCGGCCGCGAGCACTACAAGGTCGAGAAGTCCATCGCGTTCCAGCAGTTCGCCGCCCCGGAAGGCACCCTCTGATGAGCACCACCGAACTCCTCTTCTCCCGCACCGACAAAGAACTCGGCTCCTTCGCCGTGCGCCCCCTGGACCCCTTCGCCGACGCGGAGCTGCTCCACGGCTGGGTCACCCACCCGAAGGCCTCGTTCTGGATGATGCAGGACGCGTCCCTGCCGGACGTCGAGCGCGAGTACATGAGGATCGCCGCCCACGAGCACCACCAGGCCTTCATCGGCCTGCACGAGGGCCGTCCCGCCTTCCTCATGGAGACCTACGACCCGTCCGAGCTGGAGCTGGTCGGCCTCTACGACGCCCAGCCCGGCGACGTCGGCATGCACTTCCTCGTCGCGCCGAGCGACACCCCGCTGCACGGCTTCACCCGCGCCGTGATCACCACCGTCATGGCCGCGATCTTCGCCGACCCGGCCACCGAGCGCGTCGTAGTCGAGCCGGACGTCGCCAACACCGCCGTGCACGCCCTCAACGAGGTCGTCGGCTTCGTGCCGGAGCGCCAGGTCACCAAGCCGGAGAAGGAAGCCCTGCTGAGCTTCTGCACCCGTGCCCGGTTCGAGGCCGCCACGGCCGCCCAGGGGGTCTCCATATGAGCCTCGCCGACGCCGTCGCCCACCTGACCCCCGAGCTGTGGGCCCGCGCCAACCGCGCCCTGGTCCGCAAGGGCCTCGCGGAGTTCTCCCACGAGCGCCTGCTGACCCCGAAGCCGCTGGGCTCCGGCCTCTACTCGGTCCTCAGCGACGACTCCACCGTGGAGTACCGCTTCAAGGCGGTCCTGCACGCCCTCGACCACTGGTCGGTCGACGAGGCCTCCATCACCCGCCACCGGGACGGCGCCGAGCTGGCGCTGGACGCCCTCGACTTCCACATCGAGCTGCGCGAGTCCCTGGGCCTGAGCCCCGAGGTGCTGCCCGTCTACCTGGAGGAGATCTCCTCCACCCTGGCCGGCACCGGCTACAAGTACACGAAGCCGCAGGTCTCCTCCGACGTCCTCGCGAAGTCCTCCTTCCAGGACATCGAGACGGGCATGACCGAGGGCCACCCCTGCTTCGTCGCGAACAACGGCCGGCTCGGCTTCGGCGTGCACGAGTACCTCTCGTACGCCCCGGAGACCGCCAGCCCCGTCCACCTGGTGTGGGTGGCCGCCCGCAAAGACGTCTCCACCTTCACGGCGGGCGCGGGCCTGGACCACGACTCCTTCATGCGCGAGGAGCTCGGCGACGAGACCATCGGCGTCTTCGCCGAGCGGATGACCGCGCTGGGCCTGGACCTGGCCGACTTCCACCTCTTCCCCGTGCACCCCTGGCAGTGGTGGAACAAGACCACGGTCACCTTCGCGGCCGAGATCGCGAACCACCGCCTGGTGCTGCTGGGCGAGGGCCCGGACGCGTACCTCGCGCAGCAGTCGATCCGCACGTTCTTCAACCGGAGCGCGCCGCGCAAGCACTACGTCAAGACCGCCATCTCGGTCCTGAACATGGGCTTCATGCGAGGCCTGTCGGCCGCGTACATGGAGGCCACCCCGGCCATCAACGACTGGCTGCACCAGCTGATCGAGGGCGACGAGGTCCTCAAGTCGGTGGACTTCTCGATCATCCGCGAGCGCGCGGCGATCGGCTACCACCACCGCCAGTACGAGCGCGCCACCGACCGGTACTCCCCGTACCGCAAGATGCTGGCCGCACTGTGGCGCGAGTCGCCCGTCAACCGGATCGAGGGCGACGAGCGCCTCGCCACGATGGCCTCGCTCCTGCACGTGGACGCCGAGGGCAAGTCCTTCGTCGGCGCGCTGATCGCGGAGTCGGGCCTGACCCCGGCCGAGTGGCTGCGCCACTACCTGCGTGCCTACCTGGTGCCGCTGCTGCACTGCTTCTACCAGTACGACCTCGCGTACATGCCGCACGGCGAGAACACCATCCTCGTCATCGAGGGCGGCCTGGTGAAGCGGGCGATCTTCAAGGACATCGCCGAGGAGATCGTCGTCATGGACGCGGACGCGGTGCTGCCGCCCGCGGTCGAGCGGGTCCGGGCGGACATCCCCGAGGACATGAAGCTCCTGTCGATCTTCACCGATGTCTTCGACTGCTTCTTCCGCTTCCTCGGCGCGATCCTGGCGGACGAGGGCATCTGCGAGGAGGACACCTTCTGGCAGGCTGTCGCGGACTGCGGCCACGAGTACCAGGAGTCGATGCCGCAGCTCGCGGAGCGCTTCGAGCGGTACGACCTGTTCGCGCAGGAGTTCCAGCTGTCCTGCCTGAACCGCCTCCAGCTGCGCAACAACAAGCAGATGGTCGACCTCGCCGACCCGGCGGCGGCCCTCCAGCTGATCGGCAACCTCAAGAACCCCGTCGCGGCCTTCGCCCGGCGGTGACACACGGGGCGGGGGAGGCACCGATACGGTCCCTCGATGCCTCCCCCGCCCCACCCCGGAATCCCGACGGCGTGACTGCGAAGCAACAATGGCCCTCTTCGCGGTCACGCCTTCGTGTGTCCGCCCCCGTGGCCGGAGCGCGCGGCCCGAGTCCGACTGGGAGCCCGCATGCCGTTCCGGATCCGCCCTGGCCGTACGGCCACCCTGCTCCTGTCGGCCGTGCTCATGGCCGGGGGTCTGTCCGGCTGTTCCTTCCTGGCGCCGTTCAAGACCTGCGAGGGGACCGAGGCGCGGATGAAGGAGCTGGAGTCGCTGCCCCTGCTCGCCTCGCCGCCGCCCGGCGCGAGCGCCCCCCGCACCTTCGACGGCGTCTACGCCGAGTGCGCGGACGACAGCGGCGACGCCTGGCTGTCAGCCGGGCGCACCTACGTGTATCCCGGCACCCGCCAAGAGGTCCTCGACCACTACCGCAAGGCCGCCGAGGCCGACGGCTGGCGGTTCGAGCCCGAACCGGTGCGCGGTCAGGAGAGGTACGGCTCGTGCTTCACGAAGGGCGAGGACGGGCAGGCCAAGGTGTTCACCCTCTCCTTCCCGCCCGCCCGCTTCATCACCGAGTTCTACGGTCCCGAGGCAGCCGCGGAGTTCGCCACGGGTTCCGGATTCGAGATAACGGTGGGCTCGGAGGCCGACGGGGCCACGACCTCCTGCTGGGCCTGACCCCGTCCCCCGCCGGTCACTGCCAGGGGACGTCCGGCGCCCGGAAGAAGCCGATGCCCTGCGCTTCCAGCCGGGGCGCCTGCGCGGCCAGGCGGCGGCTGTAGGAGGTCCAGTCGAGCGCGGCCGCCGGCGACCAGCCCAGTTCGGCCAGGCCCAGCACCCGTGGGAAGGCCATCAGCTCCCAGTCGCCGCGCGTCGCGACGGTCTCCGTCCACAGCGGGGCCTCCACACCCAGCACCGCCGACTCGGGAACCCCGGCCAGGTACGCCCCCGGGTCCCAGGAGTAGGCGCGCCGCACCGGGACGTACCCCGCCCAGGCCAGGCCCGGCTTCGTCGCCGGGTCGTACTTCATGTCCAGATACAGCCGGTCCGCCGGCGACAGGATCAGCGGGTGCCCCGCCTTCGCCGCCGCCACCACGGCCGCCTTGTCCGCGGCCGCGGTCTTGTCGTGGCCCCAGTACTGGAGCACCGCGCCCCGGGCCGGGCGGGCCGCCGCCAGCTGGTGCCAGGCCACCACCGTCTTGCCGTACCGCCCCACCACCGCCTGCGCCCGGTCCATGAAGGCCGCGTAGTCCGCCGCCGGCGTCGCGTGCGCCTCGTCGCCGCCGATGTGCAGGTAGCGGCCCGGGGTCAGCTCCGCCAGCTCGCCGAGGACCTCGTCGATGAACTCGTACGTCCGCTCCTTGGCCACGCACAGTGAGCTGAAGCCCACCTTGACGCCGGTGTACCGCTCCGGGGCCTTGCCGTCGCAGTTCAGCTCGGCGTAGGAGGCGAGCGCCGCGTTCACGTGCCCCGGCATGTCGATCTCGGGGACCACGTCCACGTACCGCTGCCCCGCGTAGGCCACCAGCTCCCGGTACTCGTCCTTCGTCCAGTGGCCGCCGGGTCCGCCACCGACCTCGCTGCCGCCCCCGTACTCCGCCAGCCGCGGCCAGGACTCGATCGCGAGACGCCACCCCTGGTCGTCGGTCAGGTGCACGTGCAGGGTGTTGACCTTGTACTGGGCGAGCTGGTCGACGTACCTCTTCACCTGGTCCACCGAGAAGTGGTGGCGCGCGATGTCGACCATGGCCCCCCGGTACGCGAAGCGCGGCCGGTCGGTGACCGTCCCGCCCGGCACCGTGCCCGGACCCGCCGCCGGCAGCAGCTGGCGCAGCGTCTGCCCCGCGTGGAAGAGGCCGGCCGGGGTCCGCGCGGTGAGGGTGACCCCGGTCGGGCCGGACTCCAGCCGGTACCCCTCGTCGCCCACCCCCTGCGCGCCCTGGTCGATCCTGAGCCGGATCCCGTCCCCCTGCGCCCCGTCGACCACCGGCAGCGGCAGCCCGCTCGGGCCGCGCAGCTGCTCGGCGAGGAGCTCGCCCACCCGGCGGACCTCCTCGTCCGGGCCCCGGCCGGTACGGATGACCGTGCCCGCGCCGAAGGAGTACCCGGGGCCTTCGGCGCTCGCGGAGACGGGCGCGGGCAGCAGCCGTTCGAAGGGGGCGAGGGCCACCGGCGGGTCGTCCCCGGGTCTGGCGTCGTCACCGTGGGCGGAGGTGCAGGCCGTGACCAGGGCCGGGGCCGCGGCGAAGGCGAGGAGGGCGCCGAGCGTGCGTCGCAGGACTCTCATGCGCACAGGTATAGGCCAAGCGGGCCGTCCCGTCCGGTGAGTGAATCCAGGACGGGCGGAAATCATCCGAAGGAGGGCACACCGAGCGCCTCGCTGGTCCAGACCAGAGAGATCCTGCCCGAAATCGGGCAGGATCTTTGCGTTCATCGCCGCCAGCCGCCAATATCTACGAGTGCTCGATCGCCGCCCGTCGCATGACGACCTCGTCGACCACCTGGTGCGCAGCACCGCGCTGCAGCGCGGCGAGGCAGCCCGGGTGGTACTGGACGTGCTCGCCTACTTCGACGAGACGACCGAGGAATTCGTCCGCCGCCGCCACCGGGAACTGCAGTCCGGCGGAGCGGTGAACGCGGAGATCTTCGAGCGGATCGCGGCCGAGCTGCCGCACCGCGCCGTGGCGCCGCCGGAGCTCTCGCTCCGGCAGTTGCGCCGCATCGTCTACGGCTGAGCCGACGGCCGCCGCACGCGGCCCCGGACGAGTACAGAACCGAACTTCAGGAGGGGCAGAACCGTATGTGTGGAATCGTCGGTTACATCGGCAAGCGTGACGTGGCACCGCTGCTGCTGGAAGGCCTGCAGCGGCTGGAGTACCGCGGATACGACTCCGCGGGCATCGTGGTCAACACCCCGAAGGCCCCGGCCCTGAAGGTCGTCAAGGCCAAGGGCCGCGTCCGCGAGCTGGAGTCCCGCGTTCCCAAGCGCTTCGCCGGCACCACCGGCATCGCCCACACCCGCTGGGCCACGCACGGCGCCCCGAGCGACATCAACTCCCACCCGCACCTGGACCCCGAGAACAAGGTCGCGGTCGTCCACAACGGCATCGTCGACAACTGCTCCGAGCTGCGCGCCAAGCTTGAGGCCGAAGGCGTCGTGTTCGTCTCGGAGACCGACACCGAGGTCATCGTCCACCTGATCGCCCGCTCCGAGGCCGACTCCCTGGAGGAGAAGGTCCGCGAGGCGGTCAAGGTCATCGACGGCACCTACGGCATCGCCGTCATGCACGCCGACTTCCCCGACCGCATCGTCGTCGCCCGCAACGGCTCCCCCGTGGTCCTCGGCATCGGCGAGAAGGAGATGTTCGTCGCCTCGGACGTCGCCGCGCTGGTCGCCCACACCCGCCAGGTCGTCACCCTCGGCGACGGCGAGATGGCCACCATCAAGGCTGACGACTTCCGCACCTACACGACCTCCGGCACGACGACCAACGCCACCCCGGAGACCGTGGAGTGGGAGGCCGCCTCGTACGACATGGGCGGTCACGACACCTACATGCACAAGGAGATCTCCGAGCAGCCCGACGCGGTCGACCGTGTGCTGCGCGGCCGGATCGACGACCGCTTCAGCACCGTGCACCTGGGCGGCCTGAACCTGGACCCGCGCGAGGCGCGCGGCATCCGCCGGGTCAAGATCCTGGGCTGCGGCACCTCGTACCACGCGGGCCTCATCGGCGCCGGCCTCATCGAGGGCATGGCCCGCATCCCCGCGGACGCCGAGCCGGCCTCCGAGTTCCGCTACCGCAACCCGGTCGTGGACCCCGACACCCTCTACATCGCGGTCTCCCAGTCCGGTGAGACGTACGACGTCCTCGCGGCGGTGCAGGAGCTCAAGCGCAAGGGCGCCCGCGTCCTCGGCGTGGTCAACGTGGTCGGTTCCGCGATCGCCCGCGAGGCCGACGGCGGCGTGTACGTGCACGCCGGCCCCGAGGTCTGCGTCGTCTCCACCAAGTGCTTCACCAACACGGTCGTGGCGTTCGCGCTGCTCGCCGTGCACCTCGGCCGCATCCGGGACCTCTCGGTCACCGACGGCAAGCGGATCATCGAGGGCCTGCGCAAGCTGCCCGCGCAGATCCAGGAGATCCTCGACGGCGAAGAGGACATCAAGAAGCTGGCGGCCGAGTTCGCCGAGGCCAAGTCGATGATGTTCATCGGCCGGGTGCGCGGCTACCCGGTGGCGCTGGAGGCCTCCCTCAAGCTGAAGGAGATCTCCTACATCCACGCCGAGGCCTACCCGGCCTCCGAGCTCAAGCACGGTCCGCTGGCGCTGATCGAGCCCTCGCTGCCGACGGTCGCGATCGTCCCGGACGACGACCTGCTGGAGAAGAACCGCGCGGCGCTGGAGGAGATCAAGGCCCGCAGCGGCCGGATCCTCGCGGTCGCCCACCGCGAGCAGGAGAAGGCGGACCACACCATCGTGGTCCCGAAGAACGAGGACGAGCTGGACCCGATCCTCATGGGCATCCCGCTCCAGCTCCTGGCGTACCACACGGCCCTGGCCATGGGCCGGGACATCGACAAGCCGCGCAACCTGGCGAAGTCGGTCACGGTCGAGTAGTCGTCCGTCCCCGGACCGGCACCGGACACCCGAGAACCCCCGTGCGCGGTGCGCACGGGGGTTCCCTGCCGTGGCGCCCGGACCGGACCGGCCGATCCGCCGGTCCGGTCAGCTCGCGGCGACCGCGCCGCCGCTGCGGGCCTTGCCGAAGGCCATCGGCCAGTGCGCCAGCGCAGCGGTGGCGCCGTACCAGGCCAGCAGTCCGGAGACGGCGGCGACCCAGCCGCCCGCCTTCGCGAGCGTGCCGTTGTCCACGAACGCGCCTATCGCGAGCAGGAGCAGCGACAGGGTCAGCAGGGCGTAGACGCCCTGACTGAACAGACCGCTCGCGGCGGCGACCGTGAGGGTCAGCGCGAGCATCGCGAACAGGACAAGAAACGTTCCGGCGGCTTCGTCGGAGACCGAACCGCCCGCGCCCTTGGCCCACGTGAACCAGAAGATGCCGAGGCCCGCGAACGCGGTGCCGTTGAACCCGTTGCCGCCGCGGTACTCCAGGAGACCGAGGAGGAACAGGGCCGCGCCGCCGACGTACATCGCGAGCGACACGGAGTTGGCAGCGGACACGCCGTCGATGACACCGGTGTGGCCGATACCGAATGCGAGAAGGGTGAGACCCAGGGCGATGTTCCCGAGGGTCGAAGTCGAGGCCGTGCTTCCCGCAGAGACACCATTGTCCACGGCGGGCTCCCTTCGATCTGCAGTTGTTTGCTGCGTCCCAGCAGCATTTATCTACCCTTTACACGGGGGCACAACCGCACAAGCGACTTAACAAGCGGTCACGGAATGACAACAACTGGTCGCTGTGCGCGCTTGGCCAGCCGGCCGGCGACCGATCCGAAGATCCGGCCCACGATCCCGTGCGTGGAGCCGACCACGATGGCGTCGGCCGAATACTCCCGGCCGACCTCCTCCAGCTCATGGCAGATGTCACCACCGCGCTCGACCAGGATCCACGGCACTTCGGCCAGATAGTCCGCGCAGGCGAGCTCCAGCCCGAGCACCTCGGTGCGGTGGTCCGGCACGTCGACGAAGACGGGCGGCTCGCAGCCGGCCCACACCGTGGTGGGCAGCCGGTTGGCGACATGGACGATGATCAGACCGGATCCGGAGCGACGGGCCATGCCGATCGCATAGGCGAGCGCGCGCTCACTGGAGGTGGATCCGTCGAATCCCACAACGACCCCGTGCCGGAAGGCCGGATCGCAGTGCACGCGTGTCTGTTCCACCGCGCGCAGATCGGCGGCCGACGCGGGGTCGACGACGCGTTTGCGCTTGCGGTCCGCGGGTTCGGAGAATTCGTGACCGGCCATGGGTATCTCGGCGAAGAGGTCCTTGGAGGAAGCAACAGGGGCGAAATTGGCGACGCAGTGTGACGGAGCTCTGTCCGGGAAGCATCTTCCCAAGCCCATACCCACCAGGGTACGGCGACACTCCTGTCCTGCACAGGGCATGCCGCCCTTGGAGAGCGTCCCAGGGAGCATGCCGGAGCGAGCGCGCCTTGGCAATGGCCGCTGTCCCCTACAGCCAGTGACGAGCCGGGACATCGCCACCCGTTGGCACAGTGACCGAGCCCGCCGCCGGGCGTTGGGACATGCGTCCGACCTTCAGGTAAGAGCCCGCAGGGAGCACGCCGTGCCCGGTCATCCGGTTCACCCCGTCCAGCCAGCTCGGCCGACGCAGTCCGTCCGGTCCCGCCAGAACGCCGACCCCGCCCCGCACTTCACCCCGTCCCCCCGGTCGGCCCTTCACCCGTCCGTGCGTTCCGCCGGACGCCCCCACGACGACCCCGCGGGTGACGTCGTGCGCTGGGCCGCCTTCAGCTGCCTGCTCGTCCCCGTGGTCCTCGTCGTCTACGGAACCTCCTTCGGCGGGGCCGCCGTCGCGACCCTCGGCCTGCTCGCCGTCACGGCCGCGTGCCGGGTCCTGCTGCGCCACTCGGAGAGGACCCGGCGGGCTGCGGCCCGGGTGCCCGCGGAGGAGCCCCTTCCGCCGGCCCACCGCGGCCGGCACTCGCGCGCCGGCGCCGGGATGCGCCGCGGTTGCCGGGGCTCCGGCCCGGTCTCCCCGCAGGACTGACTCATTCGCACACCCACACACGCATGTTTTCAGCCAACTTCCCGGCAGAGTGGCCTCCTTGCCGGAATGCCCCCCTGTCCCCCTCACCACCAGCGACGACAGACCGCGGGGGGCGTTCTGGCCCTACAGGTACTGGCCATGGCCGGGGAGCGCGCTTCCTGTTCGGGTAGCGGAGTGGAACGCTTACTGATCGAATGCTTTTCGCCAAGTTGAGAAGTCGACATAGCGCTGCGTGCTGAACTTGTCACGCCGACACCACGGGACGCAGTAGATTCGATCATGTATTTACGGCGGGGGATCCACGTGCAAGGCCGAGGGGAAACGTGCAGGTGCGACCAGACCAAGGAGTCGCGACACCCAAGGGGGGCTTAGCGCCATGAGCCAGGATTCCACCGCTGTCGTCACAACAGACGCCGGCCGGAAGCTCGCGGGGCGTCGCCGCAGGGAGATCGTCGCGGTGCTGCTCTTCAGCGGCGGACCGATCTTCGAGAGCTCCATTCCACTTTCCGTGTTCGGCATTGACCGGCAGGACGCGGGAGTTCCACGCTATCGATTGCTCGTGTGCGCCGGTGAGGACGGTCCGCTCAGGACCACCGGCGGGCTCGAACTGACCGCGCCGTACGGGTTGGAGGCGATCGCCCGGGCAGGAACGGTCGTCGTTCCCGCCTGGCGCTCCATCACTTCACCGCCGCCGCCGGAGGCGCTCGACGCACTGCGTCTGGCGCACGAGGAGGGGGCCCGGATCGTCGGACTGTGCACGGGAGCCTTCGTGCTCGCCGCCGCCGGTCTGCTGGACGGCCGGCCCGCGACGACGCACTGGATGTACGCGCCGACGCTGGCCAAGCGGTACCCGTCCGTCCATGTCGATCCGCGCGAACTGTTCGTCGACGACGGCGACGTGCTCACGTCCGCCGGCACGGCGGCCGGAATCGACCTGTGCCTGCACATCGTGCGCACGGACCACGGCAGCGAGGCGGCCGGGGCCCTGGCCCGCAGGCTCGTCGTGCCGCCGCGCCGCACGGGCGGCCAGGAACGCTATCTCGACCGGTCGCTGCCGGAGGAGATCGGCGCCGACCCGCTGGCCGAGGTCGTCGCCTGGGCACTGGAACACCTCCACGAGCAGTTCGACGTGGAGACGCTGGCCGCCCGCGCCTACATGAGCAGGCGCACCTTCGACCGGCGGTTCCGCTCGCTCACCGGCAGCGCTCCGCTCCAGTGGCTGATCACCCAGCGGGTGCTCCAGGCACAGCGGCTGCTGGAGACCTCCGACTACTCGGTCGACGAGGTCGCCGGGCGCTGCGGGTTCCGCTCGCCGGTCGCCCTGCGGGGTCACTTCCGGCGGCAGCTGGGGTCCTCCCCGGCCGCCTACCGCTCCGCCTACCGGGCACGCCGGCCGCAGGCCGACGTGGCACAGGTGGCCGAGATCAACGCGGGTCCGGTTCCGCACCAGCGCACTCCGCAGCCCCACCGGGCGGCCGCGGCCCTGGCCGCGTCGGGTCCCACGGTGACGGAGCTGTACGCCCCGGGCCGGGTCATGCGGGAACACGCCTGACCGCGAACTGAGTACGACGCACGAGGGTCCTCCATCGGCCACCGCCGATGGGGGACCTTCCGCATATGCGGTCCGCGCCCCGGGGGACCGCATAAGGTGGGACACATGAACGATCGCATGGTGTGGATCGACTGCGAGATGACCGGGCTCTCGTTGACGGACGACGCACTTATCGAGGTGGCCGCACTGGTCACCGACTCGGAGCTCAACGTGCTCGGCGAAGGCGTGGACATCGTGATCCGCCCGCCGGACGCCGCGCTGGAGACCATGCCCGACGTGGTGCGCGAGATGCACACCGCCTCCGGCCTGCTCGACGAGCTGGCCGGCGGGACCACCCTCGCGGATGCCGAGGCGCAGGTCCTGGCCTACGTGCGGGAGCACGTGAAGGAACCCCGCAAGGCGCCGCTCTGCGGAAACTCGGTCGGCACCGACCGCGGCTTCCTGCTGCGCGACATGGTCGCGCTGGAGAGCTACCTGCACTACCGGATCGTGGACGTGTCCTCGGTCAAGGAGCTGGCGCGCCGCTGGTACCCGCGGGCGTACTTCAACAGCCCGCCGAAGAACGGCAACCACCGGGCGCTGGCGGACATCAAGGACTCCATCACCGAGCTGCGCTACTACCGGGAGGCGGTCTTCGTACCGCAGCCCGGGCCCGACTCGGACACGGCCCGCAGCATCGCCGCCAAGCACGTCGTGCCGGGCGCGTAGGCCCCTCCGGAGGGGGGCGCCGGGAAAGGGGGGAGCGAGCACCCTCCCGGACCCTGTACGCTTCTCTTCGGCCGGTCGGTTTTCCGACCGGACATGGTGGGTGTAGCTCAGTTGGTAGAGCACCTGGTTGTGGTCCAGGTGGCCGCGGGTTCAAGTCCCGTCACTCACCCTGCGGGAAGGCCCCGGTTCGCGGAAGCGGACCGGGGCCTTCTGCATGACCAGGGGCTTCCGCCCGGCCTGGACCTTCCGCCCGGCCGGGGCCGTCAGGACGACTCCCGGACCACCAGCCGGTTCGGCAGCACGGCGGCCGCCTCGCCCGGCTCCCCCGCGATCCTCCCCAGCAGCATCCGCGTCATGGTCCGGCCCATCTCCTCGATCGGCTGCCGGACGCTGGTCAGCGGCGGGTCCATGTGCCGGGCCACCACCGAGTCGTCGAAGCCGACCAGCGCCACGTCCCGCGGGATCCGGCGGCCGGCCGCGCGCAGCTCCCGCCGGGCGCCCGCCGCCATGACGTCCGAGGCGGCGAACACCGCGTCGAGCCCGGGGTGGCGCTCCAGCAGGGCGCGCATGGCCCGCCGGCCGCCCTCCTCGGTGAAGTCGCCGACCGCGATCAGCAGCTCGTCGACGGGATGTCCGGCGGCGGCCAGGGCCTGCCGGTAGCCGTCGAGGCGGCACTGGGCCCCGTACACGTCCAGCGGACCGGTGATCGTGGCGATCGTACGGCGGCCCCGGTCGAGGAGGTGGCGTACGGCCTCGGCCGCGCCCGCCAGGTTGTCGGAGTCCACGCAGGGCAGGGTCTCGGCGGCGGAACGGCGGCCACTGATCACCGTCGGGATGCCGAGCTCGGCCAGCAGCTCCGGCAGCGGGTCCCCGGCGTGGACGGAGACGAGCAGCACCCCGTCGACGCGGTGCCCGGACAGGTACTGGGCGAGCCGGCGGCGCTCGCGGTCGCTGCCCGCCAGGGTGAGGACGAGCTGGACCTCGGTGTCGGCGAGCTCGGCGCCGACCCCGCGGACCACTTCGGAGAAGTAGGGCTCGGCGAAGAAGCGGGCCTCGGGCTCGGGGATCACGAGGGCTATGGCGTCGGTGCGGTTGGCCGCGAGGGCGCGCGCGGCGCGGTTCGGTACGTACCCCAGCTCGGCCACGGCCGCCTCGACGGCGACCCTGGTGTGCTCGCTGACCTTGGAGGATCCGTTGATCACCCGGGAGGCCGTGCCGCGCCCGACTCCGGCGCGCGCCGCGACCTCCTCAAGGGTCGGTCGTCCCCCACTGCGCCCGTGCCCGTTCATGACTTCCTCCCGGTTGTGAATCTACCTCTTGACGGCTGTGGGAGCGCTCCCACACTGTGTCACACGACACCTGGCACGTTTCGTCCTTCTGGGAGGAAGCACATGCGCGTCCGAGCCCGAGCCCGAGTCCGAAGAACCCTTGTCACGACCGTCGCCGCGGCCGGAACCGCGGCCCTGCTGCTCGCGGGGTGCGCGCAGGACCCCGACGACAGCCCCGACCAGGGCGCCCCCGCCACCGGCACGTCCGGCGGCGCCGCACAGACCACCCTCACCGTCGGGGTCTTCGGGGCCTTCGGACTCCAGGAGGCGGGACTCTACGACGAGTACATGGCGCAGAATCCCGGGATCCGCATCGAGCAGACCTCCATCGAGCGGAACGAGAACTACTACCCCCAGCTCCTCACCCACCTGGGCACGGGCAGCGGGCTCGCCGACATCCAGGCCGTCGAGGTCAACAACATCGCCGAGATCACCGCCACCCAGGCCGACAAACTGGTGGACCTGGCCAAGGTCCCGGGCGTGGACAAGGCCGCGTACCTGCCCTGGAAGTGGGCCCAAGGCACGGCGAGCGCGGCCAGGGGCGGGGCCACGGTCGGCCTCGGCACGGACATCGGCCCGCAGGGCATCTGCTACCGCAAGGACCTCTTCGAGGCGGCCGGGCTGCCCACCGACCGGACGGCGGTCGGGACGCTGTGGGCGGGCGACTGGAACAAGTACCTGGAGGCGGGCCGGACGTACAAGGCGAAGGCCGGCGAGGGGAAGGCCTTCGTCGACTCGGCGTCGGGTGTGATGGCGGCGGTGACCGGGAGCAGCGCCCAGCGCTTCTACGACGACCAGGGCAAGGTCGTCTACAAGACCAACCCGGCGGTGCGCGGGGCCTTCGACCTGGCGGCGTCCTTCGCCACCGACGGGCTGAGCGCCAAGCTGCAGCAGTTCACCCCGGCCTGGGACCAGGGCTTCTCCAACGGCTCCTTCGCCACGGTCTCCTGCCCGGCCTGGATGCTCGGCTACATCCAGGACAAGGCGGGTCCGGCGGGCAAGGACAAGTGGGACGTGGCGCAGGCGCCGAAGCCCAGCAACTGGGGCGGGTCCTTCCTGGTGGTGCCGAAGGCGGGCAAGCACGCCGAGGAGGCGGCGAAGCTCGCGGCCTGGCTGACGGCTCCGGCGCAGCAGGCGAAGCTCTTCGAGAAGCGGGGCAGTTTCCCGAGCGCGAGCGCCGCGTACAAGCTGCCGGCGGTGTCGGGCGCGCAGCACGCCTACTTCGGCGGCGCCCCGATCGGCGAGATCTTCTCCAAGGCCGCCGAGGGCGTGCCTGTGACGGTGGTCGGCCCGAAGGACCTGGTGATCGCGCAGAACCTGGCGGACATCGGGATGCTCCAGGTCGACCAGAAGGGCCGCAGCCCGCAGGAGGGCTGGGAGGCCGCGGTGAAGGCGATCGACAACGCCCTGGACCAGTGAGGTACCGGTGACGGACGAGACGGCTGTGCTGTCCCCCTCCGCCGTCGGCCCGGAGCGGCCGGCGGCGGAGGGGGGCGGCCGGAGCCGGCCGGGCGGGCGGGGCGGGCGGGCCCAGGTGTGGCGCTCGCGCCGCTACCGCTGGGACCTGCGCTGGAGCCCGTACGCCTTCGTGGCGCCCTTCTTCCTCTTCTTCGCCGCCTTCGGGCTGTTCCCGCTGCTCTACACGGGCTGGGCGGCGCTGCACCAGGTGGAGCTGACCGATCCCGACAGCATGACCTGGGTGGGGCTGCGGAACTTCACCCGGCTGTGGGACGACGCGTTCTTCTGGAACGCGCTGCGCAACACGGTGACCATCGGGCTGCTGTCCACGGTGCCGCAGCTGGCGATCGCCCTGGGCCTGGCCCACCTCCTCAACTACCGGCTGCGGGGCTCGGCGTTCTTCCGGGTCGCGGTGCTCACCCCGTACGCGACCTCGGTGGCGGCGGCCACCCTCGTCTTCGTCCTGCTCTTCGGCCGGGACTACGGAATGGTCAACTGGGCGCTGTCGGCGGTGGGTTTCGATGCGGTCGACTGGCAGAACGGCACCTTCGCCTCCCAGCTCGCCGTCTCCACCATCGTGATCTGGCGGTGGACCGGCTACAACGCGCTGATCTACCTGGCGGCCATGCAGGCCGTACCGGGCGAGCTGTACGAGTCCGCCGCGCTGGACGGGGCCTCGCGCTTCCAGCAGTTCCTCCACGTCACCGTGCCCTCGCTGCGGCCGACGATCTTCTTCACCTGTGTGGTGTCGACGATCGGGGCGACCCAGCTGTTCGGCGAGCCGCTGCTGTTCAACGGCGGGGCGGGCGCGACGGGCGGCTCGGACCACCAGTTCCAGACGCTCGGGCTGTACCTGTACGAGCAGGGCTGGGTGAACCTGCACCTCGGGCGGGCCTCGGCGATCGCGTGGGCGATGTTCCTGATCCTGCTGCTGATCGCCGGGGCGGCGCGGCTGCTGCGCGGCCGGAAGGAGGGTTCCCGATGAGGTCACTGCGCGCGGGCCGGCTGACGTACGTGGTGCTCGCCCTGTTCACGGCCGGCTCGCTCTTCCCGCTCCTGTGGACGGCGATCGCGGCGTCCCGGAGCAATACGCGCCTGGCCCAGACCCCGCCGCCGTTCTGGTTCGGCGGGAACCTGGGGCGCAACCTCCAGGTCGCGTGGACCGACGCCAACATGGGGACGGCCCTGCTGAACACGGTGATCGTGGCGGGCACGGTCGCCGCGGGCACCGTGTTCTTCTCCACGCTCGCCGGCTTCGCCTTCGCCAAACTCCGCTTCCGCGGCAGCCGGCCGCTGCTGGCGCTGGTGATCGGGACGATGCTGATCCCGCCGCAGCTGAGCGTGGTGCCGCTCTACATGCTGATCGCGAAGCTGTCGTGGACCGACCGGCTCCAGGCGGTGATCCTGCCGACCCTGGTGGGCGCCTTCGGAGTGTTCTTCATGCGCCAGTACCTGGTGCACGCGCTGCCGATGGAGCTGGTGGAGGCGGCACGCACGGACGGGGCGAGTTCGCTGCGGGTCCTGTGGCACGTGGTGTTCCCCGCCGCCCGGCCCGCCATGGCGGTGCTGGGGATGCTGACCTTCGTCATGGCCTGGAACGACTTCTTCTGGCCGATCGTCGCGCTGACCCAGAACGGCAGCCCGACGGTGCAGGTGGCCCTGACCGGGCTGGGCCGGGGCTACATCCCCGACCAGTCGGTGATCATGGCGGGCGCGCTGCTGGGCACGCTCCCGCTGCTGCTGGTGTTCCTCGTCTTCGGCCGGCAGATCGTCGGCGGCATCATGCAAGGAGCGGTGAAGGGATGACCCAACTCCCGACGAACACGAACACGGACCCGGGCACGAACGCGGACCCGGACGTGGGCACGGACCCGGACACCGGCGCGCGGGAACTGCGGTTCCCCGACGGGTTCCTGTGGGGTACGGCCACGGCGGCCTTCCAGATCGAGGGCGCCGCGGCCCTGCGCGGACCGTCCATCTGGGACACCTTCTGCCGTATGCCGGGCAAGGTGCACGGCGGTGACACGGGCGACGTGGCCGTCGACCACCACCGGCTGTGGCGGGAGGACGTCCGGCTGATGGCCTCGCTCGGGCTCGGCGCCTACCGGTTCTCGGTGTCCTGGCCGCGGGTCCTCGCCGGCGGGATCGGCTTCTACGACGCCCTGGTCGACGAGCTGCTCTCGTACGGGATCCGACCCTGCGTGACCCTGTACCACTGGGACCTGCCGCAGGAGCTGGAGAGCGCGGGCGGCTGGCCCGAGCGGGAGACGGCCTACGCCTTCGCCCGGTACGCCGAGCAGGTCACGGCGGCCCTCGCCGACCGGGTGGAGCTCTGGACCACCCTCAACGAGCCCTGGTGCAGCGCCTTCCTCGGCTACGCCTCGGGGGTCCACGCCCCCGGCCGCACCTCCCCCGCCGACGCGTTGCGCGCCGCCCACCACCTCAACCTGGCCCACGGACTGGCCGCCGCGGCCCTGCCGGCCCGGGCCAGGGCCGGTATCGCGCTCAACCCCAGCGCGGTACGGCCGCTGACCGGCTCGGCGGCCGACCTGGACGCGGCCCGCCGGATCGACGCCCTCGCCAACCGGGTCTTCACCGGCCCGCTGCTGCACGGGGCGTACCCGCAGGACCTGCTCGCGGACACCGCCGCGGTGACCGACTGGTCCTTCGTCCGCCACGGCGACGAGGCGCTGATCCACCAGCCGCTGGACTTCCTCGGGGTGAACTACTACACGCCGGCGTTGGTCTCGGCCGCCCCCGGCGGGAACGGCCCGCGCGCCGACGGGCACGGGGCTGCGGCGCACTCCCCCTGGCCCGCCGCGGAGTCGGTCGCCTTCCACCAACCCCCGGGCGAGCGCACCGACATGGGCTGGACGATCGACCCCACGGGCCTGTACGACCTGCTGATGCGCTTCACCCGCGAGGCGCCCGGGCTGCCGCTGCTGGTCACCGAGAACGGCGCGGCGTACACCCTGGACCTGCACGACCCGCAGCGCATCGGCTACCTGGAGGCCCATCTCGCCTCCGTCCACCGCGCCCTGGCGGACGGCGCCCCGGTGGAGGGCTATTTCCTCTGGTCGCTGATGGACAACTTCGAGTGGTCCTACGGGTACAGCAAGCGCTTCGGCATCGTGCAGGTCGACTACGAGACCCAGGCTCGCACCCCCCGCTCCAGCGCCCACTGGTACGCCCGCCTGGCCCGGAAGGGGAGCTTCCTCACCTACGGGGACGAGGCGTTCTAGACGACGGCCTAGCGGAAGGCCGGGGCCGAGCGGGCCGCCCAGTCCGCGAACGGGCGGGGCGCCCGGCCGAGGATCTGCCGTACGGCGGGGCTCGGCTCCAGTTCGGCGGGCAGGGGTTCCCCGAGGATCCCGAGGGTGCCCTCCACGACCGGCTCGGGCATGAAGGTCAGCATCTGGGCGCGGGCCTCCTCCCGGGTCTGCTCGACGAAACGGACGGGCTCGCCCAGGGCCGCGCCGATCGCCTCGGCCCGCTCCCTCGGGGTGACCGGGGCGGGTCCGGTGAGCTCGTAGGTCCGGCCCGCGTGCCCCGGCTCGCGCAGGACCGCGGCCGCGACCTCGGCGATGTCCGCCGGGTCGACGGTCGGGAGCCCGACGTCGCCGAAGGGCGCGGCGGCCGTGCGCCGCGTACGGATGGTCTCGGCCCAGGCGTAGGCGTTGGAGTTGAGGCCGCCGGAGCGCAGGATCGTCCACTCCAGGCCGCTGCGGCGGACGGCGTCCTCGAACCGCGCGGGGTGGGCGTACACCTCGGGGCGGGTTCCGGCGCCCTGCGACGAGAGCAGGACGACCCGGCGGATCCCGGCGGCCGCGGCCCGGTCCAGGATTCCCTGCGGGTCCTCTCCGGCGACGAGCAGGAACAGTGCGTCGGCCCCTTCGAGCGCGGGACCGAGGCCCTGCGGCTCGGCGAGGTCGCCCTGGTGGTGGCGGACCCCTTCGGGCATGTGCGCGGGCCGTCGGGAGACGGCGGTCACGCGCTCGCCGCCGTCCGCGAGGATCCGTACGAGTTCCTGGCCCACGTTCCCGGTCGCACCTGTCACTACGATCATGACGATCCCCCTTGTGAGTTAGTTGACTGACTTAGTTACGACCATAGCCGCCTCCCGATCACTCGTCTAGAGTCAGTCAGGTGACTGACTCAAATAAGGTCCGGCGGACGTCCGGCAAGCGGGAGCGGCTGGCGGCCGCCGCGGCGCAGGTCCTCCACGCGCAGGGCGTCGCCCAGACCACGCTCGCGGACATCGCCCAGGCCGCCGAAGTCCCGGTGGGCAACGTCTACTACTACTTCAAGACCAAGGACGAGCTCGTCGAGGCCGCGATCGACGCGCACGCCCAGACCCTCCGGGGCCTGATCACCGCCCTCGACGAACTCCCCACCCCCGGGGAGCGATTGAAAGCCCTGCTGTCCGGCTGGGTCCGACAGCGCGAGCTCACCGCCCGGTACGGCTGCCCCACCGGCACCCTCGCCTCGGAACTCGACAAGCGCGCCGACGGCCTCGACCGCTCGATCGCGGAGGTCATGCGGGTCCTGCTCGACTGGGCCGAGCGGCAGTTCGCGGAGATGGGCCGGGCCGACGCCCGCGAACTCGCCGTCGCCCTGATCGCCGCCTACCAGGGCATCTCCCTGCTCACCAACACCTTCCGCGACCCGGACCTCATGACCGCCGAGGCCCAGCGCCTGGAACGCTGGATCGACTCCCTCATCTGAGGGCCCGCCACCGGAGATGACGATGCACCCAGCTGACGGACCGGCCCGCACCACGCCCCAGCGCCCCCTGGACGTGGAGTCCCTCTTCCCGGGCCTGGCCGCCCACCGCCGTACCGCGACCCGGCTGCACCCGCGCCCGGGCAGGCCCGGGCCGCACGACAGCCACGTAGGAGGGCCGCTGCTGTGGCCCGCCGGCGAACCGTGGCCGGTGTGCGCGAGCCCGCACCGGCGCGCCCCGGAACCGGGACCGCTGCCGCTGCTCGCCCTGGCCCAGCTCCACGCCCGGGACATACCGGACCTGCCGGCCGGGCCGGACGGCTGCGATCTGCTCCAGGTGTTCTGGTGCCCCTTCGACGCCCACGGACCCACCGGCTCCGGCATGTACACGCACCTGCGGTGGCGCCGGGCGGCGGAGGTCCGCGCGGTGGCGGCGGAGCAGCCGGCGCCGGCAGCCGTCGGCTTCTCCGGGTACGTGCCCGAGCCGTGCGTGCTGCACCCGGAGCGGGTCACCGAGTACCCGTACATCGAGCTGCTCACCGGGGAGCTGGGCGCGGCGGTCGAGGAGTGGGAGGACGCCCGGGAGGAGGCCGCCTACGAGGCGGCGGAGGAGGGCGGCGAGGAGGCCTGGCTGCCGACCTATCAGAGCGACCTGTCCCTCGCCCCGGGCTGGAAGGCAGGCGGGCACCCCGCCTGGAACCTCACCGGGCCCGGGACCATGGACTGTGACGCCTGCGGGAGCCCGATGGAGCTGCTGCTGACCGTCGCGACGAACGAATGGCACGCGGACACCAGGAGCTGGATCCCGGTGGAGGACGGGCCGCGGAACCCGACCGGGGTGGTCGTCGGCAACCACGGCAAGCTCAACGTCTTCGCCTGCCCCCGGGACCCGTCCCACCCGCACGGCTCCAGCGTCCAGTAGGGGCTTCGACGGGCGACGCGGTGCTCGGGAGGCCGCTCCCTAGGACCGCATCGCCGCCAGGCCCTTCGCCAGTTCCTCGGCGTTCATCACCGGAGCGACCTCGATCTCGGCGTTGAACTGCAGGAACAGGTCCTCCATCAGCGGCGGCATCTGCGCGCTGTCCTGCAGGTCGAAGACCATCCAGCAGGAGCGCACGCCCTCGTGCAGGCCGAAGTAGGCGGCCTCCGGCTTCACCTTCTCCATCAGGGTCTTGATCGCCTGGGGCAGCGCGCCGGTCTTGATGCCCTCGTTGGTGGCGGCCGTGTCCATGTGTGCCCTGAGCATGACTCTCATGCGTGGCTCCTTCCGTCAGGCCCACCCTCGGCCGGGGTCGGGGGCCCGGCAACAGGTGCGCCCCCGTCCGGGGAGGGTGCGGCCCGTCAGGCGCCCTGGATGTGGAAGTTGAAGTCCGCGTGGCCGAGCGCGCCCATCAGGCGGAGCCAGACGGGCAGCAGCATCTCGGTGCCCCGGGCCGTCTCGATGCCCCCGAGGTCGAGGACGCTCGCTTCCGGCCACCCGAAGGCGTACAGCAGTTCGCGCACGGACTTCTTGGCGTCCGCGTCCTCGCCCGAGAGGAAGACGTGGTGCTCGCCGGCGACCCGCGCCGGGTCCACCATGATCTGGCAGTTCATCGTGTTCAGCGTCTTGACCACCCGCAGCCGCGGGAAGGTGCGCTGGATCAGCTCGGCCAGGCTGTCGTCGTTGACCGGGTCCAGGACCGGCGGGAAGCCCCCCGAGAAGTCCAGCGGGTTCGCGATGTCGATGAGGATCTTGCCGTCGAGGTGGGCGGCGTCCGCCTCCGTCAGGGCGGCGATACTGGCCTGCCCGCCGGTGGCGTTGACCAGGGTCTCGCCGTCCCGCGCCGCCTGCGCGAACGTGGCCAGCCCGACGGTCGGGTGGGCCTCCTGCCACTGCGCGTACTCGGAGCGGCCGAGGGTGGCTTCCGGTTCCCGGGTGCCGATGACCACCTGGTGGCCCAGGCCGTCGAGCCGGGCGGCCACCGTACGGCCGACGATCCCGGTGCCGAGGACTGCGTAGCGCATTGCGGAGATCCATTCGTCGAACGGAGGCCGGGCCGCCCCGGCCCATCCCGGGACCGGTCAGCCCAAGATCCCGACATCGTAGAAGAACCGGTACCGGTTCGGGGCGTCCGGAAGGAACCAGTGGAAGCCCTCCTCCAGGAAGACCGCCAGCAGGTTCACGGCGATGACCATGCCCAGGAACCACAGCGCGCACATGCCCGCCGTGCGCAGTACCCCCGGACGGACCGCCGGCACGGCACGGTCGGCCGTCACATGGGCGAAGGCCAGGGCGACGCCGATGGCGACCACCGACAGCTGGAAGAGGATCCACGCCCATACGTACAGGTGCAGGCCGAGCACCTCGCTCCCGTACCCCTTGGCCCCCGGCAGGACGTGCAGCATGGTCTGCCGCCAGGACGCGAAGGAGCCCCCGATCGCCGCGACCAGGGACAGCCCCCAGCCCGTCATGTAGGCGCGACCCGTCACGGTGCCGCTGATCAGCGCCGAGCGGATGATGTACGCCGCGCCCAGGGCGGCCAGCAGCATGAACATCCGCTGCGCGAGGCACAGCGGGCACGGGACGTCCCCCCGGCCGAACTGGTGGTACAGGCCGGCGCAGACGACTGCCGACCAGCCGAGGGCGAAGAAGCAGGCGAACCAGTACTGGACCCGGCTCAGCAGGCCGTTCTCCGGCGGGGCGTCCGGCACGAGGCTCTGCATCGTCGCGGCCACGGTCAGTAGCTCAGCTTCAGGGCGAGGCCGCTGGTGATGTGGTGCACCGTCAGCAGGGTGACGGCGATCAGCACCGCCCACCACGCGCCGAGCACGACCGTCCGGGACGCGCCCCGGTACAGGGCGATCAGCGTGGCGAGGAGCCCGCCGAAGATCAGGGTGTCCATGCCGCGGACCGTACCGAGGCGGTGGCATCACGCCTGCGAGGCGCGCCCCCGGTTACGTCGGTTGCCGCGTCGGCCGCGCCCGGCCCGCCCCGTGCCGGGGCCGCCGAGACTCCGGCCGTCCAGGCCGATCCAGACCCGGACCTCGGTCCCGCCGAGCACCGAGCGCCCCAGCCGTACGTCGCCGCCGGTCGACTCCGCGACCCGCCGCACGATGTCCAGGCCGAGGCCCGTCGAGCCGTCGCGGCCGCCGTCGTTGCCGCGGCGCAGGGCCGCGTCCGGGTCGGAGATGCCGGGACCCGCGTCCGAGACCAGCACGATGACGGCGTCGCCCGCGTCGTGGACGTCCACCGAGAAGGGGGTGCCCTCGGGGGTGTGCCGGAAGACGTTGCCGAGCATGGCGTCGAGGGCGGCGGCGAGTTCGGGCCGCGCCACGGGGATCCGTACGGTGCGGTCCACGCCCGCGAGGCGCACCTCGCGTCCCTCGTCCTCCGCGAGCGCCGACCAGAAGGCCATCCGGTCGCGGATCACCTCGGAGGCGTCGCAGCCCGCGCCCGCCCCGGCCCCGGGGCCGGTGGCCGGTCGCTGCTCGCGGGCGGTACGGATGATCGTGTCGACCTCGCGCTCCAGCTGTTCCACGGCGGCGCGGGTCTGTTCGGCGGCCGGACCGTCGCCGAGGGAGGCCGTGTTGAGCCTGAGCACCGTCAGCGGGGTCCGCAGCCGGTGCGAGAGGTCGGCGGCCAGTTCCCGCTCGTTGGCGAGGAGTTCGACGACCTGGTCCGCCATCGCGTTGAACGCGGCGGCCGCCGACCGGAGTTCCTTCGGCCCGTCCTCGGGCACCCGGGCGCCGAGCCTGCCCTCGCCGAGCTGGTGGGCCGCGTCCGCGAGCCGTTCGGCGGGCCGGACCAGCCGGGCGCCGAGCCGGTCGGCGACCCCGACCGAGCCGATGATCAGGGCCAGCCCGACGCCCGCGAGCACCAGCCAGGCGGTCGCGACGCCGTTGCTGACCTCGCTCTCCGGTACGAAGATCTCCACCACGGCGATGTCCCCGGAGCCCAGCGCGGTCGGCTGGAGCAGTGCCGAGCCGCCGCCCGCCACCGATGCGGTCGTGCCCCGTCCCATCCGCTGGGTCTCCGCGACGGCGCGCTCCCCGGCCCGGCCCTGGCCGATGTCCACCGGCGGGCTGTCACCGATCGCGGGCACGTGGACGGCCATCCGCCGGGCGGCGCCCATCTGGGTGGACTCCACCGCCTTGCGCAGCTGCACGGGGTCGGTGGTGATGGACAGCGTCGGCCCGATGCTGGCGGCCTGCCGTTCGGCGTTGGAGAAGGCCCGGTCGCTGGCCATCTCCTGGACGACGAGGCCCAGCGGTACGGCGAAGGCCACGACCACCATGGCCGTGACCGCGAGGCACACCTTGACGAGCGCCCATCTCATCTCGCGCTCACCGGGGCGGCTCCAGCTTGACCCCGACCCCCCGCAGCGTGTGCAGGTAGCGCGGCCGGGCGGCGGTCTCGCCGAGTTTGCGGCGCAGCCAGGACAGGTGGACGTCGATGGTCTGGTCGTCGCCGTACGACTGCTGCCAGACCTCGGCGAGCAGTTCGCGCCGGGCCACGACCACCCCGGGCCGGCCGGCGAGGAAGGCCAGCAGGTCGAACTCCCGGCGGGTGAGGTCCAGTACGGCCCCGTCCAGCTCGGCCTGGCGGCGCAGCGGGTCGATGGCGAGCCCGCCGACGCGCAGGACGCGCGAGGGCGGTTCGGCCCCGGCGGCGGCCCGGGCGCGGCGCAGGACGGCGGACATCCGGGCGGAGAGGTGCTCCACGGAGAAAGGTTTGGTCAGGTAGTCGTCGGCGCCGTCGTTGAGCAGCCGGACGATCTCCGCCTCGTCGTCGCGCGCGGTGGCGATGATCACGGGGACGTCGGTGATGCCGCGCAGCATCTTGAGCGCCTCGGACCCGTCCAGGTCGGGCAGTCCGAGGTCGAGGATGACCACGTCGAAGCGGTGGTGCGCGACCTCGCGCAGGGCCTCCAGGGCCGTGCCGACGCTGCGCACGGTGTGCGAGGCCTCGGTCAGGTGCCGGATGAGGGCGGAACGTACGAACTGGTCGTCCTCGACCACGAGCACACTTGCCATGGCCCGCACCGTAGTCCATCCGGGCGACCCGGCGGGGTGTCGGGCCACTCTTGTGGCGGGTGGTGCAGTATGTGCCCTGATGCGACGAGGACTTCTTCATGCGATGGCCTGGATGCTGGCGACCGGCGCGGCGGTGACGCTGTCGTGGTGGGGCGTGCACACCGTCATGTCGGGAACGGCCTACGATCCGCCGCTCGCGGTACCCCTGACCAACCGTCCGCTGTCCTCGTCGACGCACGGCGCGCAGGCGTCCCCGTCCCCCTCGGAGTCCGGGTCCCCCTCGCCCTCCGGGTCACCCACCCCGGAAGCGTCGCCGACCGCCGGGGCCTCCGCGGAGAAGTCCCCGGAGCCGTCGGCCACCCCCGGCCCGTACCAGCGGACGGAGGGCCAGGACGCGGGCAAGGTGCAGGCCTATCCCGTGTCCGGCGGCCGGGTCGTCTTCTCCCTGGGCGCGTCCTCCGCGGAGCTGGTCTCGGCCACCCCGGCGGCCGACTGGCGGATGCAGGTGTGGAAGCAGGACTTCTGGATCCGGGTCACCTTCACCAAGGACGGCCGCGAGGTGTCGGTCTTCTGCACCTGGCACGACCACCCGCCGATGGTCGAGATCGTCGACCCCTGAGACGGCCCCTTGCGCGGCCCCGGCCCGATCCGGAAGGGCCGGGAGCGTTCAGCGGAAGACGGAGGGCGGCGGCGGCGGCGAGGCCACCGCGGAGGCGTCCGCGACCGGGGCCGCGCCGCCCGCGAAGTCGGCCAGGGCCCGGCCGTGCTCGACCCGGCCCGGGTGCGGGTCGCTCGCCACCCGGCGGGTGAATTCCGCGACGGGCAGTTCACGGTCGGCCGCCACCAGGACGGCGTTGCCGAACCGTTTCCCCCGCCACACCACCGGATCGGCGGCCAGCGCCAGCTCCGTGAACCGGGACGCGGCCGTCGCGATCTGGCTCCGCAGATGGGTCAGCGGCGGACCGTCCGCCAGATTGGCCACGTACCACCCGGTGGGCGCGAGGGCACGGCGTACGTCGTCCAGGAACTCGGCGCTCGTCAGGTGCGCCGGGGTGCGCGCCCCGCTGAACACGTCCGCGATCACCAGGTCCGCCCAGCCGTCCGGGACCTTGGCCAGGCCCGCCCGCGCGTCCACGGCCCGGACCCGTACCCGCGCCTGCGGATCCAGCGGCAGGTGTTCCCGTACGAAGGCCACCAGGGCGGCGTCGATCTCCACGACCTGCTGGGTGGAACGGGGGCGGGAGGCGGCGGTGTAGCGGGCGAGGGTGAAGGCGCCGCCGCCCAGGTGCACCACGTTCAGGGGCTGCCGGGCGGGCGCGACGAGGTCGATCAGGTGACCGATCCGCCGCTGGTACGCGAAGTCCAGGTACCCGGGATCGTCCAGGTCCACGTGCGACTGCGGGGCCCCGTCGATCAGCAGGGTCCAGGCGCCGGCCCGCTCCCGGTCCGGCTCCAGCTCCGCCAGGCCGCCGTCCACCTGCCCGACGACCGCCTCGGCGCCGCCGCGTCCGCGCTGCTTGCCCTTGTTCCTGTCCTTGCCTGCCACCACCCCATTGTGACGGGCGGCAGCCGGGGAGGGCTCAGCGGCAGTTGTCCGCGGCCTCGATCAGCCGGGCCGCCTCGCCGAGCGCCGCCCGCAGCACGTCCGGATCGGTGACCGGCCCGACGGCCTCCGGCGGGAGCAGCCAGCCGGTGGCACCCGCGGCGGGCGAGGCGGCGTCGCCGAAGCGCATGCCGCGCCCGTTGGTCTGCGTACACGCACTGCCCGGCAGGTCCCACGCGTCGGCCGTGCCGGACGGCACGAGGAAGCCGAGGGTGTCGCCGGATCCGTCGTGCAGGACGGGTCCCACCCCGCCGGCCTGGCTGGCGGCGCGGCGGATGATGTCCACCGCCTCCAGCCCCTGCCGGGTGGGAACGGTCACCAGGTCCAGGTCCGGGGCCGCGCCGGGCTCGGACGCGGTATTCGTTCCAGTGCTCTCCATGCCGCCCTCCAACAAGGGAACCCCTCCTCGATCCGTATCCGCATGGGTTCAACGCACGGGAACGTCAACGGGTGCGGCGGCAAGACGCCGCAAAGGATGGCAGTTCATGGCGGATCGCGGGTGAGATATCCGTTTTGTAGCCAAACATCGCATGAACACCCCCTCGCTGGCGGTACGTTCATGCGCGCCGGACCCCCAGTCACAGCACCGGTGCTGCGTTCCTTGCCAGAGAGGTCACGTCCATGGCGGCGTCCCCCCACTCACCCAACTCCACGTTCCGGCGGCTGCGCGGGCAGCACTCCCCGGCCGAGTTCGCGGCCCTGGTACGCCGAGCCGCGAAGGAGATCGGAGAAACGGTTTCCTGCGACGCGCGCTACATCGGCCGGGTCGAGTCCGGCGAGATCCGCTGCCCCAACTACGCCTACGAGCGGGTCTTCCTCCACATGTTCCCCGGCCGCGCCCTGGCCGATCTGGGCTTCTCCCCCCGCGAGAGCGTCCGCGGCCGCTCGGCCCAGCGCGATCCCCTCTCCGTCCCCTTCCACCGTTCCCCTTCCAGTGCCAAGGAGAGCGACGTGCTGCGTCGCGCGTTCATGGCGGGCGGCTCCGCGACCGTGGCGGCCGCGACGCTCAGCCTCACCCTGCTCGGCGACACCCGCCGGCTCCCCTCCCGCGCCGGCGAGTCCGAGGCCGCCGCCGTCGAGGACGCGGTACGCCAGATCCGCCTGCTGGACGACCGGCACGGCGCCGACGCCCTGTACCGGCGGGCCGCCGAACCCCTGCGCACCGCCTACGCGCTGCTCGACGCGGGAGCCACCCGGCAGTCCACCGAGGACCGGCTGCACTCGGGCGCCGGTGAACTGGCCGTCTCCGTCGGCTGGCTGGCCCACGACTCGGGCCGCTTCGACGACGCCCGCTCGCACTACGCGGAGGCCCTGGCGACGGCCCGGGTCGCGCGGGACGCGGGCCTGGAGGCGCACGCCTTCAGCAACATGGCCTTCCTGGCCCGGGACTGCGGCCGCTCCCGCGAGGCGGTACGGGCCGCCCAGGCGGGCCGCCGCGCCGCCCGCTCCCTCGGTTCCCCGCGCCTGCTGTCCCTGCTCGCACTGCGGGAGGCGGGCGGCTGGGCGGGGCTGGCCGACCGCAAGGCCTGCGAGGAGGCGCTGACCCGGGCGCACACGGAGTTCTCCCGCGGCGAGTCGGACGCCGACCCCGAGTGGATGTCCTTCTTCGGGCAGGCGGAGCTGGAGTCCCTGGAGGCGCGCTGCTGGTCGGCCCTCGGCGAACACGCCCGCGCGGCCCGGCACGCCCGCCGCGCCGCCGACCTCCAGGACCCGCACTTCGCCCGGAACGTGGCCCTCTACACCGCCGAGCTGGCCGGCGACCTGGCCCGCGCGGGGGCCCCGGACGAGGCCGCGTGGGCGGGGGGCCGCGTGCTGGACCTCCTGGCGGAGGTCCAGTCGACGCGGGTCCGCTCGATGCTCACGGAAACGGCCGGCACCCTGGTCCCCCACCAGCGCTCCCCCCGGGTGGGCGCCTTCCTGACGAGGCACGCGTCGCTCTGAGCCCGGGTGCTCGGCGGTGCACGGCGGGTCCGGATCCACGCCGGGCCCCTGCGGTCGGCTCGACGGTGTGGCTTCCCTGCCGTGGTGGGTCGCCTCAATCGCCGGCGGGGCCGGTGCCCGGCGGTCGGCTCGGCGGTGTGGCTTCCGTGCCGTGGTGGGTCGCCTCAAACGCCGGCGGGGCTGGGTGGTGTGGGGCGGTGCCCCGCACGAGGGTCTCCTCGGCTCGCGCCAGGCGGCCGTGGTTCTGCCAGACGGCCCGGGTTGCGCGCTCGTCCTGCGGGGACCCTCCTGCGTGTCCCCGCCCCACGGCAGGGCTCCGACAGCGACGCGCCATGCCCCTCCTGCGGGCGTCCGCAGCTGAGGGGTGGGGGGACGGGGCGGGGTGTCCCCGCAGGACGAGCGCGCGACCACCGGGTACAGCCGAGACATGCCCGCACGCGCCGAGCCGAGGAGACACCCCGCCCCGGCCCCCCACCCCGCCCCTGCCGACAGGCCCGCCACCTCCAGCCCCGCCGGCGATTGAGGCGCGGGTCCGGGCAGCGCCCGGCAGACGGCCCGGGCCGAAGCACACCGCCGAGCCGCCCGCAGGGTCCGGGCAGCGCCCGGCAGACGGCCCGCACCGCACACCGCCGAGCACCCCGCAGGGGTACCGCTACGCGAGGTGACCCGTGTCGTTCCAGCGTTCCAGCGCCGGCGCCCCGTACGCCCAGCCCAGCACCGAGAGGGACGTCGGCTCCAGCCGGATGCGGGCACCGAAGGAGGCTTCGAAGCCCAGCCAGCGCGCGGCCAGCGTCCGCAGGATGTGCCCGTGCGCGAAGACCAGGACGTCGCGCTCCGCCGCACGGGCCCAGGCCACCACCTCGTCCGCGCGGGCCGCCACATCGGCGACGGACTCACCGCCCGGGACCCCGTCGCGCCAGATCAGCCAGCCCGGCCGGACGGCCTGGATCTCGGCCGGGGTCATGCCCTCGTAGTCGCCGTAGTCCCACTCCATCAGCGCGTCCCACGGCTCGGCCCGGGCGCCGAAGCCCGCCAGGTCGCAGCTCTCGCTCGCGCGCACGAGCGGGCTGGTGCGAACCTCCACGCCCGGCAGCCCCCGCCACGGGTCACGGGCCAGCCGCTCGCCGAGCAGCTTCGCGCCCAGCTTGCCCTCCTCCAGCATCGGCACGTCCGTGCGTCCGGTGTGCTTGCCGAGCTGGGACCACGCCGTCTGGCCGTGGCGGGCCAGCAGGATGCGGGGGGCCATGTGAATTCTCCCGGTTCGTTCGAGGTCCGTCCATCATCCATCACCCGCCTCCACGGCCGGTTTCCGCACTAGGTCCACGATTGTCAGTGGCGGATGGGACACTTCCGCGGGTGAGCTCCTACCCGCCCAGCAGCCCCGCGCAGCCGACGACTCTGCGGCAGCGGCTCGCCGGTCTGCGCGGCCCCGCCGTGCCGCCCCGTCCGCTCGACGCCCGGGCACTGGCGGCCCTCGCCGCCAATCCCGGCTGCGGCAGACGCGCCCTGCTCGACGGCGCGGGCGTGGACAAGACCGCCCTCGCCTCGGCGCTCGGCTCGCCCGCCTCCTTCGGGCAGTCGCAGTTCGCCATAGTCCGCGGGAACTCCTTCGAGGCCAAGGTCAAGGGCGACGGCGGAGCCGAGCTGCTGCGGCTGGTGCACGCGCACCTCGCGCCCACCGCCGAGCCTCCCGGGTCCCCCGGGGCCGGTGCCCGCGTCCCCGACCTGACCGCCGCCGGCCCCGAGGGCCGCGCCGCCCGGACCGCGCTCGCCCTGCGCGAGGCGACCGCCGCCGGCCGGGACAGCGGGTCCTGGACGCTGCTGGACCACCCGATGCTCGCCCTGGAGGTGGCCGGCTCCCCCGCCTACCTGGAGCCCGACGCCGTCGTCGTCCACCCCGACGGCCGCTGGACGGTCGTGGAGATCAAGTCGTTCCCGATGATCGACGGCGCCGCCGACGCCGCGAAGGTGGGCGCCGCCGCCCGGCAGGCCGCCGTCTACGTCCTGGCCCTGGAGAAGACCGCCGGGAAACTGCCCGGCGCCGAGGTCGGGCACACCGTGCTGCTGGTCTGCCCCAAGGACTTCTCCAACCTGCCCACCGCCTCCCCCGTCGACATCCGCCGCGAGCGCTCCGTGACCCGGCGCCAGCTGGACCGGCTGACCCGTGTCGAGGAGCTGGCCGCCGCCCTGCCCGAGGGCCTCAGCTTCGACCCGGCGACGCGGACCGCCGAGGAGCTCGCCCTGGCGGTGTCCGCGGTCGACGCCGCCTACGCCCCCGAGTGCCTGGCCGCCTGCGAGCTCGCCTTCCACTGCCGTGACCGGGCCCGCGCCGCCGACCAGGTCACCGCGCTGGGCCGGTCGGTACGGGGTGAGCTGGGCACGCTGACCACCGTCGAGGCCGCCCTCGCGGCGGCCGCCGGGGCCGGCTGCGCCGAGGATCCGACCGCCGCCGCGCTGCACCGCGCCGCCCGGCTGCGCGCCGAGGCCCTGGAACTGGCCGCCGCCCGTCCGCCGCACCCCGTCCCGGAGACCCCCGCATGCCCCTGCTGAGCACCCTGGCCCGGCTGGAGGCCGTACGCGCGGGCCGCGCCCAGCCGCTCGCGACCGTGCGGCACCGCCACCTGAGCGAGCGCCCGATGGTCTTCGTGCCGCTGACCACGGCCGGTGAGGCGGGCGCCCCGCTCGGCGCCATGGTCGGCACCGACCGGCACGAGCCGCGGGTGTTCGTGATACCCCAGCCGCGCGACCGCGACCGGCGCTGGGCCTTCCTCGCGGACCTCGCCGTACAGGTGCTGGCCCACATCGACGCGTACGCGGACGCCGTGGAGCCGGCCGAGCGCAGCGAGACCGACCCGGAGACGGGCAAGCGGGTCAAGGTCGAGACGGAGCTGTGCGTGGACGCGCCGCAGCTGATCGTGCCGAGCCGGGCGGGCATCGAGTACGTACGGCTGCTGGGGCGCTCGATGCGGTTCCGGCGCACCGCCGAGGAGGACCCGGACAATCCGTATCCGGCGCCCTCGCAGGTGCCGATGCTCGGCCGCTGGTTCACCCACCTCGCCGAGCGCTCGCGGGTGCCCGGCTCCTCGATGCTGCTGTCGGCCACGGACCTGCTGTCCCGGCACTGGGCGACCGGCCAGAGCAATCTGGAGGACCAGCACCTGGGCGCGCTCCTGGGCTGGATCGACCCGCCCGAGGGCCGGTCGGGCGTCGAGGAGGCCCACCGGGCCGAGCTGGGCCGTGACAAGGACGGTCAGCTGCTGTGCCCGCCCGCCGGTCCGGCCACCGACCCGGCTTTCGACAACAAGCTGCTGGCTCCCGCCATCGCCCGCTACGACGCCGCGCGCACGGCCCTGGCGGCCGGGCCCGGCGACGACGACCGCCATGTCCGGGCGGCCGAGCAGGAGGTGCACCGGCTGGTCGAATCCCAGCTGTCGGGCACCTGGTCGAAGACGTGGGAGGCGATCGACCTGCTGCGCGCCCTGCCGCCGGGCGAGCGTGCGGAGGAACGCTGGACGCGCGACCGCTGGTCCTACACCGGCCACCGGGACCGCGTACGGGCGGGCGAGCCGCCGCAGCCGCGCCGCGACGATGCGGTGACGGCGGCCCAGAAGCTGGCCACGCGGGAGACCGAACAGGTGCGGCTCGACGCCCAGGAGGCCCTGGACGACCCGCTGGTGATGGCGGGCCGGCGGCTGGCGGGCGAGGCTTTCGCCGGTGAGGTCACCGAGGTGGTGATGGAGTGGACGGAGTCGAAGCGGCCGAGTCCGCGCCCGCTGGTGACCGTGGTGACGGAGGACCGGCCGCAGCTCGCCGACGAGGGCGGCGGAAAGGTGTTCCGTTCGCTGGACGGGCGCCCGCAGAGCGCACAGTTCGTCCGCTTCGAGGAGGACGGGCGGCTGGTGCTGCGGCTCCTCGACAAGATGGGCCGCGGCCGGGACCCCGAACCGGGGACAGTCCCGGAGAAGGGCGACCGGCTCTGCTGGACGCTCTTCGAGCACGACGCGCGCGGCGGCCCGAAGCTGCCGGAGCCCGAGCAGACCCCGTGGACGCACGGCGGCCCGCCGGGATCGGCGGGCGCCCTTCCCCTGCCCGACTCCGTGACCGACGAGGACCTGCTGTGACCACGACCGCTCCCTTCGACCCGGGCGCGGCGGCCGCCCGGGCGACCGCCGCGATCCTGGCCGACACCCTGCACGGGACCGAGCGGGGCGTGGTCGTCGACTCCCCGCCCGGTGCCGGCAAGTCCACGCTCGTGGTCCGGGCGGCCCGGGAGCTGGCCGCGGCCGGACGCCGGCTGATGGTGGTGGCGCAGACCAACGCGCAGGTCGATGACCTGGTGCTGCGCCTCGCCGACAAGGACCCGGAGCTGAAGGTGGGCCGGCTGCACAGCAGTGACGGGGACGCCTACGACCCGGCGCTGCGCGAGCTGCCCTCGGTCACCCTCTCGGCGAAGCCGAAGGACCTGGCGGAGCTGCCGATCACCATCTCCACGGCGGCGAAGTGGGCCTTCGTCAAGGATGTGGAGCCCTGGCAGCACGCCATCGTCGACGAGGCGTACCAGATGCGCTCGGACGCGCTGCTGGCCGTGGCCGGGCTGTTCGAGCGGGCGCTGTTCGTGGGCGATCCGGGGCAGTTGGACCCGTTCAGCGTGGTGGGCGCGGAGCAGTGGGCGGGCCTGTCCTACGACCCCTCCGCCTCGGCGGTGAGCACCCTGCTGGCGCACAACCCGCAACTGCCGCAGCACCGGCTGCCGGTGTCCTGGCGGCTCCCGGCGACGGCGGCGCCGCTGGTCTCCCGTGCCTTCTACCCGTACACGCAGTTCCGCAGCGGTACGGGCCCGGGCGAGCGGCGGCTGTCGTACGGGGTGGCCTCGGACGGGTCGGGCCCGGACCGGGTGCTGGACGAGGCGGCCGAGGCGGGCTGGGGCCTGCTGGAGCTGCCCGCGCGGCACACCCCGCGCACCGACCCGGAGGCGGTGCGGGCGGTGGCCCTGGTGGTCCGCCGGGCGCTGGACCGCGGGGCGGTGACCTCGGACGAGCAGTCCCCGGACCCGGCCCCGCTGACGGCGGACCGGATCGCGGTCGGCACGGCCCACCGCGACCAGGCGGCCGCGGTCCGGGCGGCGCTGGCCTCGCTCGGGGTCACGGGGGTCACGGTGGACACCGCGAACCGGCTCCAGGGCCGCGAGTACGACCTCACGGTGGTCCTCCACCCGCTGTCGGGCCGCCCGGACGCGACGGCCTTCCACCTGGAGACGGGCCGCCTGTGCGTGCTGGCTTCCCGGCACCGGCACGCGTGCGTGGTGGTGGCCCGGGCGGGCATAGCGGAGCTGCTGGACGACCATCCGTCGACGGAGCCGGTCCAGCTGGGCGTGACGGTCAAATTCCCGGACGGCTGGGAGGCGAACCACTCGGTGCTGGCCCATCTGGCCGAGCACCGCGTCCCCTGGCGGCCTTAGGGAAGGCCCTCAGGGCGCGGTCACTTCGTCCAGGAGCATCCGCGGCGTAGCCGGGACTGAGCGCCCTGGCCGTGGTGCGTCTCAGCGGTCGCCGGTTGCGTCGCCCTGGAGTTCGGCGACGGACCCTGGCCGTGCCGGTCCGCCCGGCTGGGAGGGTGGATTCGGAGATCCGCCCATTCGGGCGCTTGATCCCGAATGCACTCAAGGTGAGACTCTCCTGGCATGAAACTCACGGAAACCTGGCGTCAGGAGTGGACGCCGGGGTGGACCTCGTTCGTCCGCGTCCAGGTGAGCGATGTGTTGTACCTGCTGTCACACAAGGGCGAGTCGGGCGACGCCGCCCTGGACCGCATCACCGCCTGAGGCGACACCCGCGGCTCACGGTGTCCCGGAAACACCCCTTGCTTGGCCGTCAGCCCCTCGGCCGACGGCGCCGGCCTCCGTATCCCGTCCAGCAGTGCGCGAGACAGCGCCGATACGACCCGGCGCTCCTGAGCAATTGACGAAAGGGTGGCGAACGTCCATGACCATTTCCGAGGACGTTTCCCGTGAGGCCGGTGCACAATTCGACTTCGTGCGCAGCTTCATCCACGGCGACGTCCAACAACAGAGGCTTCACTATCACCTCCTGCGGCTGACCACTGCCGGCCTTACCCAGGAGGAGGTGGAGGACCTGCGTGAGCTCGCTCGCCTCGCCTTCGAGGATGCCGATGTCACGGAGCAGTCAACCAAGATCAAGCAGCGGGCCGGCGCCAGCGCCCTCGCGGTGGCACTCGTGGACATCGTCGAGCGAGGCGACCCCCGACCACAGGTGATGGTTGGCGCAGTTCTCGGCGCATACGCAGGTCTCCGCAGCGTTCCGGGCATGGACGACTCGACCGTGGCTGTTCTCGGGGCAATCGGTGGTGCAATCTCCGGAGCAATCAGTCCCATCGTCTTCGAAAGAATCGAAGCAGTGGGCTGGGAGCGTTACCTCAGCGCGCCGCACTGATACTGCGCCCCGCATGGATCGCCGGCGACTTCCGGTCGAAGGATCGCGCACATTCGTCCAGGGTCCGTAGCCGCACTCCAGGGCTGATGGTGCATCCTCGCTCGATGAGCAGGGGTCGCACCTCACCGATGACCCGGGTCGACATGACGGGGCTCTTCCACTGCACCCGGACAGCGCTGCCCCATCCGGTCGAGGCCGCGACCCGAGGCGCTGCCCCGGGTCGCGGATGCCGTGAACATCGGCCCAGTCTCGGGACGGTCACGCCTTCCGGCGGGCGCCCAGGCGTTCGCGGAGCACCTCGCCGACCTCGGCCAGGGTGCGCAGCTGGTCCGGTGTCAGCGCGTCGATCAGGTGGCGGCGGACGGATTCCACGTGGAGCGGGGCCGCCTCCGTGATCAGGGTGACGCCGGCGCCGGTGAGGACCACCTCCGCCCCGCGGCCGTCGGTGGCCACCTCCTCGCGGCGGACGGCGCCGCGCTGCTCCATGCGGGTGAGCTGATGGGACAGCCGGCTGCGGGACCAGCGCATCAGCTCGGCCAGGGCGCTGATGCGCATACGGTGGCCGTTCGTGGAGCCGAGTACCGACAGGACGTCGTAGTCGGCCTCGGAGAGTCCGCTGTCCTGCGTGAGGTCGCGCGCGATCTCGGCGTTGACCAGCGGGAACATCCGCCGCCACGCGTACCAGGCGTCCTGTTCGGACTCGGTGAGCCAGCGGGGCCCGGGCTCCGGTGCGGGGGTCATGTCCGCCACTCTAGCCAGGTCGGTGACACATCACTTATCTGGTTGACATGTCATTCAGATCCTGGGTTTCATTAGGTGACACATCAACAACTGCACCGAACGGGAAGTCCTGACCATGACCCGCCTGCACGTCATCTCCGCCGCCACCCGCCCCACCTCCGCCGGCCGCCCGCTCGCCCGCTGGGTCACCGAGCAGGCCCGCGAGCGCGGCGGCTTCGACGTCACCTCCGTCGACCTCGCCGAGATCGCCCTGCCCTTCCTCGACGAGCCCGAATACGCCTCCACCGGCAACTACGCGCATCAGCACACCCGCGACTGGAGCGCCCTGGTCGACTCGGCCGACGCCTTCCTCTTCGTCCTGCCGATGTACAACGGCGGCTTCACCGCCCCCTTCAAGAACGCCATCGACTTCCTCTACAACGAGTGGAAGGGCAAGCCGGTCGGCATCGTCAGCTACAGCGCCGGCCCCACGGGCGGCGCTCCGGCCTCCGAGATGCTGCTGCCGGTCCTCACCCGCCTCGGCATGCTGCCCGCCGAGCGCTCCATCGCGATCCCGGGCATCCCCAAGCTGCTCGGCCCCGAGGGCTTCCAGGCCCCGGAGACGCTCGCGGGCGAGCTCGCCGGGGTCCTGGACGACGTGGCCGAACTGGCGGCGCGCCGCGCCGCCGAGGCCGTCACGGTGTGAGCAGACTCCCCACCAGGTGGTCGTACGCGGCGTGCGCGTGCAGCCGTACGCCGGTGAGCAGCGCGTCGGCGGCGGCGTAGAAGGCGGGGTGGTGGTTGCCCACCACCCCGCACCCGCCCCGGCACCGCGACGGGCTCGCCGGCCGCCGGGTCCAGGGCGGTGTCCTGGACGTCGAGCATCACGTACAGCCCGCCGAAACGGGAGACCGGCTCCGAGACGTCGTCGTAGCCGAGGGTGCCGCCCATCCCCACCACCCGGTCCGCGCCCGCGACCCGGGTGAGGGTGAGGAGGTGTGCGACTGACGGCCGGTCAGCGCAATGAAGCTCGGGCTTGCGGTGCAGATGCCGGCGCCAGCCGATCACCTGTGCGACTCCCTCGCCACTGAGCCTGTCGATCTGCTCGTGCGTCTCATCGGCCGTACGGGTGTTCCAGCCCATCGCGCAGGGGTCTTGCGCGGCGTTGGACAATGGACGGTGGCCCGGAATCACTTCGCACGCGCAGCAGGAGGACACGCATGGCAGAGCCCGAGCGGACCGAGCGGCGGCTGCGGCCGGCGCCTCTGCTCTTCGAGCCCTCGGAGGCCGTGGCGGACCCGGAGCACTTCTTCGACCTGGAGTCGATCGAGGACCCGCGGGAGCTGCTGGCCCGTGCGACCGAGCTGACGCTGGCCTTCCGGGCCGCGCAGGAGCGGGCGGTGGAGTTCCAGGCGCTGGCGGCGGCTCAGCTGGCGGATCCCCGCCGGTTCGACCGGCTCTCGCCGGCCCTGATCGCCGAGCAGGCGGAGTGGACCGAGGACTACGCCCGCAAGATGATCGAATTCGGCGAAAGCCTCCAGCGCGGCGCGGGTACGCCGTAGACCCCGGAGGGGCTGGACATCCAGCCCCGCCCGGCGTGCGAGGAGCGCACCATACTCCGGTGACAGCCCTGCCGTCCCCGTTTTCGGTAACTCGCGGATACTGCTTCGCTACGGCGGGTAGACAGTGGCATATGACGACGCTGACGAAGGCTCCCGGCTGCACCGCCCTCCACGCGCGCGGCGAGCGCACCCGCACCGCACCCGCCACCCACGTCACGCCTCAGGGCGCCGCCTGGCTCACCTCCGCGGCCTCCCACCCCCGGCGCACCCTCGCGGTGTGGGAGGCGCGGCCCGGGCTGCCCGCCACGCTGCCCTGCGGCGACCCCTTCGATGTCGTCAACGTCCCGCTCGTCCTCGGGCGCCGCATCCTCGACCTGCTGTGGGCCGAGGGCCCCGGCTCCGGGCCGGTCGCCGTGCACCGCGGCCGGATGCTGCTCTTCGCCGCCCCCGGCACCGCGCACCGGCTGCCCGCCCTGCTGGCGTGGGAGGAGTGGGGCGGCTCCCGCACCGCCCCAGCGCCGCTGTGCCACGGCCGCGGCGACGCCGTCACCGTGCCGCCGCTGGCCGCCACGCCCGGGCAGTCCCGGTGGCTGGTGGCCCCTGACGCGCGCGAGCCCTGGCTTCCCGGGCCCGAGGCCCTGCTCTGGGCCTTCGTACGGGCGGCCCGCAGCCCCGCACCGACGGGACCTGGGGATATCGATTTTTCGTTCCGCGGATCCTCCTGCTAATGTCTTCCTCGTCAGCAAGCGCCGCTAGCTCAGTTGGTTAGAGCAGCTGACTCTTAATCAGCGGGTCCGGGGTTCGAGTCCCTGGCGGCGCACAGCGAGGCAAACGTCAGAGGCCGCTCTTCCTTCGGGAAGGGCGGCCTTCGGCGTTCCTGCGGCCGTTGCCGGCGAGAGGCCGTGGCCGACCTTCAGGAGCCCGCATGGTCGGATCGGGTTGTGGTCTACGTTGTACGGGTCGCGCGCACCAACCGAGGAAGCACTCATGACTGGCAAGAGCGATCTGTGGGAAGCCCTGGCCGGTGAGCATGCGGCCGCTCTTCGAAACCTTGGCGTCCAGGTCCGGTACGCGGCAGGAGACGTGATCCTGCGCGAGCACGAGCCGTCGTCGCACGCGGTCCTGCTGCAGGAGGGCATCGCCAAGATCGTGGTCACCGCGGAGACCGGCCACGAGGTCATCCTGGGGCTCCGCGAAGGCCCCGACATCGTGGGCGAGATGGCGGCGCTGGACGGCCAGCCGCGGTCCGCCTCGGTGATCGCGAAGACCGACGTCACGACGACCATCGTCACCGCCGCCCAGCTCAACGGCTTCCTGGAGACGCACCCGGAGGTCCTGCGCACCTTGGTGCGCATCCTGATGACCCGTCTGCGCCAGTCGGACCAGGCCCGCTTGGACATGGCGTCCCAGAACGTCCTGCAGCGGATCGCAACGCAGCTCGTCACCCTCGCCGAGCAGCTCGGTACGCCCTCGGGCGGCCCGGATTCCCCGTCGCTGACCTTGCCCGTGACCCAGAGCGAACTGGCGGCGATGATCGGGGCGTCCCGCGAGGCCGTCGCCAAGGCCCTGAACCTGCTGCGCAACCAGGACCTGGTCACCACCAGCCGCGGCCGGATCGCCGTCATCGACCTTCCGGCCCTGCAGGTCCTGGCCGACGACAACTGACCGGACTGGTAATTTTCACACTTCTTCCGTGTAGGACTGACAGTGTGTTAGCGTAACCGTATGCACATGCCCGTGCGCAAGACCTTCCTGGGCCTCGACATCGTGGGCTTCACCCGATCCGATCGCACCGACAGCGCCTGTCTGGCGATGCGGCGGGTCCTGTACGACGCCCTGGCCACCGGACTCCGGAAGGCAGACATTCCACCTGCGGCCTGCGAGATGCTCGACCGCGGGGACGGCATCATGAGCCTTCTCGATGCCGTCGTCGAACCCGGCCTCGTCGTCGACACCGTCGTGCCGGCGCTGGCCGCAGCGCTCCACGACCACAACGCGGCGGCCGTACGCCAGGAACAGATACAGCTGCGCGCCGTCCTGCACACGGGAATGACGCTCCAGGACGAGAGGGGCCACGTCGGCAGGGACATCAGCCATGCCTTCCGGCTCCTGGACGCTCCCGAGCTCCGGCTCGCCCTGGCCGGCGGCCGCGGCGAACTCGTCCTGGCGGTGACCGATGCGACCTGGCTCCGGCTGGGGCCGGATCAGCACCGCCTGCCCCTCGGCCCGTTCCGTCGCACTCTGCTCAGCACGAAGGAAGCCGCCGTTCAGGCCTGGGTGGCGATCGTGTCGCCCGGCCCGCTTCCGGCCGGCTGACCGCTCTCCGCTCTCCGCTCTCCGACCGTTCCGCACGGCGGGTGTGCTGCGCCCCGGCCAAGGAAACGCAGCCCACCTCACCGCTCAGTCACGCCCAGAGATGAGGACACGACGTCATGGACACTACCCCGACCTGGCCTGACGGCCGGCCCCACGACGAGCAGCAGCCCGAGCCGCAGTCCGCCTGGCGGATCGCCAACCTGCCCGTACCGCTTCCCCGCAACGCGACGAAGGCCGTCGCCCATTACCGGGGCATGGCACCCGCCGGCCTCGCCGTCTACATCCCGTTCGGCGATGTCCACGGTGAGAACCTCTGGGCGCTGGTGATCGTGATCGCCATCCTGGTGGTGGCGGACATCGCCGTCACCTGGCGACGCGCCGCCCCCGCATAGCCCCCTGGGGACCGCGCACGGACGGCGAAGAAGGCCCCCACGCGTGTGGGGGCCTTCTTCGCCGTCCCGCGGAGCGCCCGGCAGAGCGCTCCGCGGTCACGTCGTGATCTTCACCGTGTACGCGCCCGACCGGGTGCGGTCCGCCACCTCGATGGTGATCCGCTCCCCCGGCACGGTGTACGTCTCGCCCACCTCCAGCGGCGCGTCCGCCAGCGGCGGGTACACCGAGCGGTCCCAGCACGCCTCCGTCGACGGGTGCGCGTCCAGCACCTCGATCGGGCCGCCGCCCGACGAGGCCTCGTTGCGCACCCGGTAGACCAGGACGCCTTCCGTGCAGGTGTCCCCGTCGTTGCCGGCGGAGCCCCGCGCCTCGACGGCGATCGCACTGCCGGGGCCCGTACGGATCACCGCGAGCCGGGTGCCGCCCGTTCCGCCGCTCGGCGGGGCCTGGGCCAGCGGCTGCAGGGTGTGCAGCGAGGAGCCCGACTGCACGCAGTCGACCTGGGAGGCGTCCAGCCAGCCCAGCTTCCACTTGTGCCAGGCGAAGAGGTCCGGGGCCATGCCGAACTGGCTGCCCATGACGTCCCAGTCCCCGACGTACGTGTCCCAGTCACCCTTGCCGTCCGTGGGCCGGTGGTAGAGGTCGGGCAGGTCGAAGACGTGCCCGGTCTCGTGGGCCAGCACGTTCCGGTCCGGCGGGTGGCGCTCGAAGACGGTGACGATCCGCCGCAGTTCCGTGCCGTCCGCGACGATCGGGTTCTCGAAGTTGACGACCTTCGTGGCGTCGGAGTCCACGCCGGGCGCGTCCGGGTCGGCGACGAAGTAGACGACGTCGTACTTGCGGAAGTCCACCTGGGCGTCGGCGGTGGCGACCGCGTCCCGCAGGTAGGAAGCCCGGTCCCCGGCGGCCCAGTCCCGCTTTATCCCGTACGCGGTGGACGGCTTGGGCATCTGGATCCACTGCTTCTGCGGGTGCGGGACCAGCCGGAACCTCCCGTACGAGGCCTGCTCGAAGAAGTCGCTGGTGGCGGGGAAGTAGTCGCCGACGATCTCCTCGGTCTTCAGGGCGCTGCGGTGGTCGGGGAAGGAGAGGAAGACCATGACGGCGTTGAGTGTGCGCTCGGGTTTGGGGTAGGCGCCGTTCCAGGTGTCCAGGCCGAGGGAGTGGTGCGCCGAGGTACGGGTCAGCGCACAGGGTGCGGATCCCGAGTCGGCCACCGCGGGACCGGCGACGAGCGACATGGCGGCGAGCGCCGTCAGGGAGGTGAGCGCCGCGGCGGTACTTCTGATGGAGCGTTCCACTCCCCCGGGTGTCTGCTGTCGCGCCACATCGACCTCCGGTGGTGGATTCGTGCCTGTTCATCCACCTTGAGGCGATTGTCTTACTAATGCCCTGTTCCGCTGCCCCACACGGGTGAGTAATACGGCAAGTCGGTGACCCTCGAACTTCACGCCTCTGCCTACAGAACGTCACGACCGATCACCTGAGATCAGCAGGGGCCCCCTCATGCTCAGAGCCGTGCAGAAACGATCGCCCGGTCTTGCGCCACCGATCCGTCATCACGCCGAACTGAACCGTCTCAACCGGTGGCGCCGCTGGATAGGGCCTCCCGGCAGCCTCTATGATCGGCACACTTTCCTGCGCGGACACTCACGAACACTGCGGGAGCCAACGGTGAGCGGAACCTCAGAAGGAACCGGTTCGGCGGCCGACAGCAACCGATCGGCCATTACGGAGCGTCACCCGGCAGTGCCGGCAGTGCCGTCGGCATCGGCCACCCAGGCCGCGCCGGCGTCGTCGTACCGCGCCGACTCCGACCTGCGCGACTACCGGGCCGCGTTCAACGCGGCCCACCTCGCCATGGCCGTCGTCGACCGCGAGGGCTACGTGGTCGCCGCCAACCAGGCCTTCGCCGGGCTGCTCGGCAGCGAACCCCACGCGCTCGTCCACCGGTCCGCCGCCGACCTGGTCGACCTGGCCGCGGAGGCCCGCACCTGGGCCGCGTACCAGGAGGTGCTCCGCGGCCGGCAGGCCCGGCTGCGCTGCACCCGCCGCCTCAAGCACCCCGACGGGCACTCGCTCTGGACCGAGGTCACGCTCGGACCCGTCCCCGGCACCGGGGACGTCCTGCTGTCGGTGGCCGACATCAGCGACCGCCGCGACCTCCAGGCCCGCCTGCGCCACCTCCAGATGCACGACCCGGTCACGCGCCTGCCGAACCGCGCCCTGTTCTTCGAGCGGCTCTCCTCCGCCCTGGAGGCCGCCTCGTACGAACACGGCGGCGGCACCGGCCGGATCGGGCTGTGCTACCTGGACCTCGACGGGTTCAAGGCCGTCAACGACACCCTCGGCCACCGGGTCGGCGACCGGCTGCTGACCGCCGTCGCCGCCCGGCTCACCCAGTGCGCCGACCAGTCCGGCTACGGGCGCACCGGCGGGCACCTGGTCGCGCGCCTCGGCGGTGACGAGTTCGCCCTGCTGGTCGAGGACTCCACCGGCACCGAACAGCTCGCCGACCTGGCGCGGAGCGTTCTCGCCGCCGTACAGGAACCTTTCGACCTGGCCGGGCAGCGGCTGTCCGTCTCCGCCTCGATCGGGGTCGTGGAGCGGACGGCGGCCGGCACCTCGGCGACCGGCCTGATGCAGGCCGCCGACACGACCCTGTACTGGGCCAAGGCGGACGGCAAGGCCCGCTGGACGCTGTTCGACCCGGAGCGCAACGCGCACCGGATGACCCGCCAGGCACTCTCCTCCACGCTCCGGCCGGCCGTGGAACGGGGAGAGTTCGAGCTGGAGTACCAGCCACTGGTGGACCTGGAGAGCGGCGCGGTGCGCGGGGTCGAGGCCCTGGTGCGCTGGAACCACCCGCAATTCGGCACACTCACGCCGAATCGGTTCATCGGGATCGCCGAAGAGGACGGGTCCATCGTCCAGTTGGGACAGTGGGTGCTGCGGACCGCCTGCCGGCAGGCCCGCCGCTGGCAGATCGAACAGCCCAGTGACTCCCCCGTCTTCGTGTCGGTGAACGTCGCCGTCCGGCAGGTCTGGGACTCGGATCTGGTCGGCGATGTCGCGGAGATCCTGGCCGAGACGGGCCTCGCCCCACAGCTGCTGCAGCTGGAGCTGACCGAGTCGGCGGTGATGGGCTCGGCCGGACGTCCCCTCCAGGCCCTTCAGGCCCTCAGCGACATGGGCGTGCGGATCGCGATCGACGATTTCGGCACCGGCTACTCGAATCTCGCCTACCTCAGCAGGCTTCCTGTATCAGTTCTGAAACTGGACGGTTCGTTCGTGCGCGGATTCCGCTACGAGGAGGGCACGCACCCGAACCCGGCCGACGAGACGATCGTCGAAGCCCTGGTCCAGCTCGCCCACCGGCTCGGCCTGACGGTGACCGCGGAGTGCGTGGAGACCGCGGGGCAGGCCGCGCGGCTGCGGCGCGTCGGCTGCGACACGGGCCAGGGCTGGCTCTACTCGCGGGCGGTGGCCCCGGAGCGGATCGCCGAGATGATCGGCACCAAGCCGGGTGCGGAGAACCGCCTCTAGCGGCATTCCACTTCCCTGTTCTGCGTTCACTTTGATGCTATTTGGGCGTTGGACAGGCCGAAATCCCCTTGAAACGATCACCGGGCAAAGGCTTTTGACCAACTTCCGTGATCCATGGGGGAACACCAGTATGAAGCTCACCCGTACCGCGCTCGCCCTGACCGCCGGCGCCCTCGCCCCGGCCCTGCTGCTCGCCACCCCGTCCCTCGCCACCGCCGCGCCGGTCAAGGCGTCGGTCACGGCTCCGGCGAGCGCGGTGCTGGGCTCCGACACGGAGAACGCCGTCGCCATCGCCAAGATCCTGGCGGACCCGGCGAGCGGCAAGGCCGTGATCCGCGAGGCCAACGCGGCCCTCAGCGGCACCCCGGCCGACCGCGTGGCCTTCCTGACCACGGGCTTCGCGAAGGCTCAGGACGAGGACAACAGGGTCGCCATCGCCAAGATCCTCGCCGGCAAGCCGGGCAAGGCGGTCATCCGCGAGGCCGGCAAAGCCCTCGACGGCACCACGGCCGACCGCATCGCCTTCCTCGCCACCGGCCTCGCCAAGGCCCAGGACGAGGACAACCGCGTCGCCATCGCCAAGATCTACGGTGACCCGGCCTCGGGCAAGGGCGTCAAGCGCGAGGCCATCAAGGCCTTCAACGGCACCGCCGCCGACCGTGCCGCGTTCCTGAAGACCGGCCTGCGGCTGGCCCAGGCCGAGGACGACCGGGTGGAAGTCGCCCGGATCCTGGCCCGCCCCGGCATCAGCCCGGCCCTGTACGCGGCGGCCCAGAAGGTCGTGGACGGCACCCCGGAGGAGCTGCGCTACTTCATCACGGTCGGCCAGTTCCAGGTCTGACCGCCGCGAGCGGCCGCAAGGACCCGTAACCCGTAGGTGAAGGCCGGACCGCCCATCGGGCGGTCCGGCCTTCACCTACGTGGCCCTCCGGCCCGGCCGGCTATCCGCTCACGACCTTGTCGTAGCGCAGGGCGACGTAGCCCGAGGCGGCGTGGCCGGCGATGCGGCCGTCGGTGCCGCCGTTGAGGTAGTCCTGACCGCGCATCATGTCGTCGTTGGTGTTGGCCTCGTGGATGTACGAGAACTTCCCGGCGGCCTTGTCGACCCACTTCTCGAAGAGCACCACGTGCCCGTCCAGGGTGTTCAGCGCGTCGCCGGGCTGGAGGTCGGACTTGGAGATGGTGGCGGCGACGCCCGGCAGGCTCTGGGTCGTGTAGCTGGTATCGGCGTGCCAGACCATGGAGACGAAGCCGGAACAGTCGGTGCGGTAGGTGTGGTCGCCGTCCGGGTCGCTCGCGTAGGCACCCTGGTTGTAGGGGATGTCACGGCTCAGCCAGTTCGCGGCGCGGCTCATGATCTCGCTGCGGGCGATCTGTCCGCCCTTGGTGGAGGGGGTGGGGGTCGGGGGCGCCGGCGGCTGGTAGGTGCAGTCGTTGGCGAAGGCGGAGAGCAGGCTCTGGGTCCAGCCGCTCGCGTCGACCGGGTCGGCGGGGTGGTAGGCGATGTCGTCGCCCTTGCCGTCGGTGGGGTCGGCGTCGTGGTACCAGTACATCCCGCCGTTCGTACGGCCGTAGTAGAGGCCGCCGCCGGGCGAGACGAGGTTGTCGACCGCCGACCAGCCGGAGCTCTTGAGCACCGAACTCTCCCAGTCTCCGACGCCGTTGATCTGGTAGGAGAGCAGTCGGCCGTCGGCCGTGCTGGCGATCAGGACGTCGTCTCCGGCGGCGGCGAGCGTCTTGAGGACGAAGCCCGTGTCGATCACCGCGTGCTTGGCGATGTGGGCGGGCCCGCTGGGCTTGGCCTGGGAGACGTTGTAGCGGTGGAGCTCGCCGCCGACCGTGCCGTAGAGGTGACCGGCGCCGTCGTAGGTCAGCTTGTCGAAGGTCCAGCCGCTGTCCCAGATCTTGGTGACTCCGGCCAGGGCCAGGGCGCTGTCGTTGGTCTGGATGTCGACGCGGTACAGCTCGCCGGCCGTCGAGGTCACCAGGACGGTGTTGAAGTTGAGGGTGGCCATCGCCTTGGGCGTGAAGCCGAGGTTCGCGCCGATCAGGGTCTTGACGCGGTCGCCGGTGTTGGGGGCTATCGCCGTATAGGTGAGGCGTCCGTCGGGGAGGGTGCCGTAGACCGACACGTTGCCGCCGCAGATCGCGGCGGCCTGGGCCGGCGCCGAGGTGAGGGTGACCATGCCGAGGGTGGTGGCAGAGACGGCCAGGGTGGCGGCGAGGCGGCGCTTGAGGGACGACGAGGACATGGGTGTCTCCGGATTCTGGGCAGCCCTGACGTACGCGCGTCGGGCCGGGGAAGTGAGGGAGGAAGAAGGGGTGAGAGCGCGGGGAGCGGGCGCGGGTGGGCGTGCGCGGCTCGGGGCGCCTCAGTACCAGTTGTTGTTCAGGAAGTGGGTCCAGGCGCCGCAGGGCGTGCCGTACTGGCCATCGATGTAGGACAGGCCCCACTTGATCTGGGTGACCGGGTTGGTGCGCCAGTCGTCGCCGAAGGCGTCCATCTTGGAACCGGGCAGGGCCTGGGGGATGCCGTACGCCGTGGAGTTCGGGTTGTCGGCCCAGTAGCGCCAGCCGCTCTCCCGGTCCCAGAGCTGCTCCAGGCAGTTCCACTGGGTGGGGCTGTTCCAGGCGCCGCCGTCGTACTTGTTCATCAGGTCGCGGCCGGCCGCCTTCACGGCGGGTATGTCCTTGCCGTCGAGCGGGTCCGCGGTGGTGGTGCAGCTGAAGGTCGCAGGCTGGGCGGAGAGCAGCTGCTGCGTCCAGCCGCCGGTGTTGACGGGGGTGTCGTTGTGGTAGGCGATGTCGCTGCCGCTGCCGTCGGCCGGGTTGGCGTCCTTGTACCAGTACATGGCGCCGGTGGTCTCGATCCGGCCGTAGTAGAGGCCGCCGCCGGGGGATACGACCTGGTCGAAGCCGGACCAGCCGGAGGTCTTGAGGTCGTCGCGGTCCCAGGTGCCATCACTGTTGACCTTGTAGGAGTAGAGCGCGCCGGCCGACGTGGTGGCGAGCAGGCGGTCGTCTCCGGCGGCCGTGAGCGTCTTCAGGACGAAGCCGCTGCCCACCTCCCTGCGCTGGCCGATGTGCGCCGAGCCGGTCGGCTTGGGCTGTGAGACCAGGTACTGGAGCAGGACCCCGCCCGCCGTGCCGTACAGGTGTCCGTGTCCGTCGTAGGTGAGCTTGTCGTGGGTCCAGCCGCTGTCGAAGATCTTGACGGGCGGGCGCTCCAGGACGAGGGACTCGTTGTTGGTGAGGACGTCGAGGCGGTAGAGCGCGCCCGTCGTCGATGTCACCAGCACCGTGTTGAAGTTGAGGGTGGCCATCGCCTTGGGCTCGAACCCCAGGTCCGCCCCGACCCGCACCTTCTTCAGCGCGCCGGTGGCCGGGGTGATGGTGCTGAAGGTGAGACGGCCGTCGGGAAGGACCCCGTAGATCGAGGCGGTCCCGCTGCACGTGGTCGCGGCCTCGGCGGCCGGGGCGGTGGCGACGGCCGCGGCGGTGAGCAGGCCGGCGCCGAGGGCGGTGGAGAGGACGGCCACCGCGCTCTTACGGGCAGCCTGACGGAGGGTGGTGGTCACTGCGTTCTCCTGAGGAAGGTTCGCGGTGCGGCTCGGTGGTGCGGTAGCCGTGCGCCCGCAGTGGGGCGCGGGCGCCGTCGAGGATGGCGTGGGCCTGGGTGAGGGCCGCGGCTTCGGAGGCGGCCCGCAGGAAGAGGTAGACGTCCACGCCGTCGCGGGCGGCTTTGGCCCGCAGGTGTTCGAGGCCGTGCGCGGCGGGGGTGTGGGCCCAGATCAGATCGGAGACGAGCGCGAGCACGCCCTCCTGGTCCGGATCGGCAGGAGGCCCTGAGAGGGAGGCTCGGACGACGCGCATCCCGGCTAGTCCCAGTTGATGCTGTCCTCGACGGAGGCGGGCGCCGTGTCCCAGTTGATGCTGCCGTCGGCGGAGGCGCTGATGCGGTGGTGCCCGGCGGAGGCGGTCACCGGGGTGGTGGTGACCGCACCGGCGCAGAGGGCGGTGAAGACGGCGGCGACAGCGGCGAAGCGGGCGGTGCGGGACATGGTTTCCCCCAGGTCACAGGCTCGGAAGCGAGGCGTTCGGTGCGGAGTGCTGCGCGCTGGTCCGGATCGTCCTTGCGGCTCTGGCCTGAGTCGGGGAGTCTCCTCCCCGCCGTCCCGGTGAACACCATGTTGCTGCCCACGGGGCGGGCGCAGAAGAGGTTCCGGCTGTCACCAACAGGCCTGGCACCTTGGTGACAGATTTCGCCTACGATCGCGGAGGCGGCGCTCGCCGGGCGCGGCCCAACTACGGCCGGGGGGCTGGGAGATGCTGCAGACATTGGGTCTCGGGGCGGACGTGGAAGCCGTGTACCGGGGCATGCTGGCCGACCCTTCGGGAGGGATCTCCGAGCTCAGCGCCCGCCTCGGCCTCACCGAGACCCAGGTCCGCGAGGGCCTGGACCGGCTCGTCGACCTCGACCTGCTCAGACCGTCCCGGGACTGCCCGGGCGCGCTGCGCGCGGTGAGACCCGAACTGGGCCTGGAGCTGCTGCTGCGCCGCCAGGAGGAGGAACTGGCCCGGCAGCAGCAGGAGCTGGCCCGGAGCAAGGCGGCCGCAGCGCAGGTGGTCTCGGAATTCGCGGAACTCAGCCCGAACACCGAGGTCGACGGCGCGGAGCGGCTCGTGGGGATGGACGCCATCCAGGGCCGGCTGGAGCAGCTCGCCCACGGACTGGAGCGGGAATGCCTGGCGATCCTGCCGGGCGGCGCACTGTCCGAGGCGAGCCTGGAGGCCTCCCGGCCGCTGGACCGGCGCGCGCTGGCCCGCGGCATCGAGATGCGCTCGGTCTACCAGGACAGCGCCCGCAACGACCCGACGACGCTGGCCTATGCGCGGTGGCTGACCGAAGAGGGCGGCCAGGTGCGGACGAGTCCGCTCCTGCCGCCGCGCCTGCTGATATTCGACCGGGCCGTGGCGGTGGTCCCGATCGACCCCGACCACTCCCGTCTGGGCGCCCTGTGCACCAGCGCGCCCGGGATCGTGGCCTCCCTGACCAACCTGTTCGAGCAGACGTGGAACTCCGCCGTACCGCTCGGAGCCGACCGCCCCCGCCCCAGCGACACCCGCCCCAGCGCGACGGAACTGGAACTGCTGAAGCTCCTGGCCTCGGGCATGACGGACGAGGCCGCGGCCAAGCGGCTCGGGGTGTCCATGCGTACCGTCAGGCGTCAGATGTCCGCCCTCATGGAACGCCTCCACGCGACGAGCCGCTTCGAAGCCGGCCTCAAAGCGGCCCAGCAGGGCTGGCTCTGACGGTCAGAGACTCCGGACGAAGGTCGTGAACGCGGCTGCCGTGACCGCAAAGACCGGCCCACGGGGATTCTTGGAGTCCCGGACGGCCACCTTGCAGGGCTGGGCAGCCACCTCGACGCACTCGCCGCCGGTGTTCCCGCTGTACGAGGCCGTGCGCCAGGCGGCAGTGCCGAGCGGGGCGCACTCGACGCAGTCGCCGCCACTGGAGCCGCTGTAGGACGACTTACGCCACAGCACGCTCGGCAGGTTCTGGATGCTTCCCATAGCGTTCCTCCATTACGCGAGCGATCAAATCTGCCGACGCCCGGGGAGAGAGGGCCTCGGCCTGCAAGCGAGCGTATCCGACCGAACGCTCCTTGATCACTTGCGGGTTGGCGGTCATATGGCCGCAGTCGTAGCTCTCGCTGTAGTGGATGTCCGGGTCGCCGTCGAACCGCAGAAGGTTGAACGAGCCCATCATTGCCGCATGCTGACCCGTCTTGAAGGGCAGCACCTGGATTTCCAGCCACTGCCGGCCCTGAAGGCTCAGCAGGTAGGCGAGTTGGTTGCGCATGACCTCGCGGCCGCCGATCTCTCGGTGGAGCGCTGCCTCGTCCAGCACCACCCACAGCACCGGCGGATTGTCGCGTGCCAGGATGCGTTGCCGATCCATGCGACCCGCCACGGCAGCGTCGAGCGTGTCGGGCTTCTCGACGCCCATGACGGCCCGCGCATAGTCCTCCGTCTGTAGGAGTCCGTACACCAGCTGGCACTGGAACGTGGAGATGAACGTCGCCCGGGCCTCCATCTCCGCGTACGCCTGGAACCACACCGGCAGGACGCTCCGCAGGACCAGGCCCACCAGGCGGGAGAAGTGCCCGTCCGTACCCAGCGCCGCGTCTACCCGTTCCGAGAAGTCCCGCGTCGGCACCCGCTTGCCGTTCTCGATCATGCCGATCAGGGAGCCCGTGCAGAAGATGATCGCGCCCAGCTGCGCCTGCTTCAGGCCCGCCTCTTCTCTCAGCCGGCGCAGCTCGTAGCTGTAGTAGTCCAGCGGCGAGGCACTGGGGTCGATGTCACGGACGACGGCCATGAGAACGGCACCTCCAAGCGGAGAACGAGCTTGTGGCCGAGCGTAGCGATACCGACACGGAGCGATGTCCGGAATCCCGCAACATGTCACACACCTCCGCCCCGCCCCCGGAGAGGGGACAGGGCGGAGGCGTCGCTCGGCGCGGGGTGGGGGGAGATCAGCAGGCGCCGAGGTCCTTCCAGACACCCCACTCACCCGTGGTGCCCGGGGTCTCGTTCTGCGTCCACCACTGGGCCTTGTACTTGCGGCCGTTGTGCGCGACCTCGTTGCCGGCCGTGTAGATCGTGCCCGCGACGTACGCCGGGGTCGAGCCGCAGCCCGTCGGCGGGGTGGTCGGGGGCGTGGTCGGCGGGGTCGTGGGCGGAGTGGTCGGAGGCGTCGTCGGCGGGGTGGTCGGCGGGACCGTGGTGCCGCCGAGGGCGTCCGAGATCTGGTTGAGCAGCGTGGTGTTGTTGTCCAGGCCGAGCAGGGAGTACATCATCGCGCCGGCCAGGCCGCGCTGCTTGCCGTAGTCGACCCGGGCCTGGACGGACTTCTGGTTCAGGCCGGTGAAGAACTCGCCGTCCTTGTAGAAGTACGAGGCCTTGGCCTGGTCGTCCCAGAAGGTGGTCGCCGGGTTGTCGACGAGGCCGCCGAGCTCCTTGTAGTTGGCGATGCCGGCCTGCTGGCTGGTGGGCCGGGCGCCGGAGGCGCCGGTCGCGGACTGGGCGAGGCCGTTGTTCGCCCCGGCGGGGACGCCCTTCCAGCCGCGGTAGTAGAACTCGTAGCCGAGCGTCAGCTTGTTGGCGGGGAAGCCGCCGGTGATGCCGTAGGCCGGGTTGCCGTCGATCCAGGAGTCGATCGCGTTGTCGATGCTGTACTTCTGGGTGCCCGGCGCGATCGGGTCGGTCGGGTCGCCCGCCGGGGAGTAGAGCGGGGACTGGTGGTACGTGGGGCCGTCGCTGTCCCAGGCGCCGTGCATGTCGTACGTCATGATGTTCGCGTAGTCGAGGTACGCGCCGATCTTGTCCGTCTCGATGTACTTGATCTTGTCCTGGCCGGCCGGGAGGGCCGAGGTCAGCAGGTACTTCTTGCCGCCGTTGGCCTGGCCGTAGGCGTCGAGCTGCTCGCGGAACTCCTTGAGCAGGAGCGTGAAGTTCTGCTTGTCCTCGGGGGCGTAGTGGTTGCCGAGGTGGCCGCCTGACGAGCCCGGGTACTCCCAGTCGATGTCGATGCCGTCGAAGATGCCGGCCGCGACGCCCTGGCCGCCGTAGCCGCCCTCGACGGGCAGGTTGCCCTTGATGTACTGGTCGATGCAGGAGGAGACCAGCTTCTTGCGGGAGGCGTCGGTCTTCGCCGCGTCGCTGAAGTACTTGGAGTAGGTCCAGCCGCCGATCGAGATGTTGATCTTCAGGTGGGGGTACTTGGTCTTCAGCTGCTTGAACTGGTTGAAGACGCCGACGATCGGCTGGTCCCACTTGTCGGCGACCCCGCTGACGCTGTCGGCCGCGCTGAAGGACTTCTGGTAGTCGGCGTACGAGTCACCCGCACCGTCACCGGCGTTGGGGTTGTTGTCGTCACCCGCCGCCTTGTTCGCCTCGAAACAGGTGAGGCTGGTGGGGTGGATGTTGCCGAACGAGTAGTTGATGACGTCCAGCTTGCCCGCTATGCCGCGGGTGTCGAGGTGCTTGGGGTAGAAGGCGTTGCCGTACACGCTCCACTGGTCGTAGTAGGCGATACGGACGCCGCCCGCTGCGGCGCCGGCCGAGGCGTCGGCGGCCTGGGCGGTGCCGAGTCCCGCGAAGGAGGCCAGCGCTCCGGCGGCCAGCGCGGCCGTGGCGGCGGCAGCGATGAGAGGTTTACGGATGTGCATGAGCTGTCTCCGTGGGGGTGGGAGGGGAGATCAAGCGGTTCGGGTGAGAGAAGTGATAGCGATCACTCCACCCCCACGTCAATGGTTCGGACCAAAGAAGGACTAGACCACTCAGGCGCTATTTCCCCAAGTCAGAGACTTGAGCGCACATCAGAAACCGCTCGCCACCCCGGGTGACGAGCGGTTTAAGGCTGCCTTCAGGCAGCTCCGCGCAAGGTTTCGGCAACAAACCAGCCAAACGCCGTTCGCACGCCGTCAATCGGCGGCGGGCGCCTCCACCGGCATTCCGTACACGTCTGCGATGAGCTCGTACGAGCGCAACCGGGCCGCCCCGCTGTGGGCGTTGGCGGTCAGCATCAGCTCGTCCGCGCCCGTCCGCTTCGCCAGGTCGTCGAGTCCGGTGCGGACCTCGTCGGGGGTGCCGTGGACGACGTTCGCGAGCCAGCCGTCGACGAACTCCCGCTCCAGCGGGGAGAACGGGTACGCCGCCGCCTCCTCGGGCGTCGGGATCAGGCCGGGCCGTCCGGTGCGCAGGCGCAGCATCGACAGTGCGCCCGTGAGCACCTGGGCGCGGGCCGCCTCGTCGGTGTCGGCGGCGAGCGCGGAGACGCCGATGACGGCGTAGGGGGCGTCGAGGACGGCCGAGGGGCGGAAGCTCTGGCGGTAGAGGTCGAGTGCGGGCAGGGTGCCGGCCGCCGAGAAGTGGTGGGCGTAGGCGAAGGGCAGGCCGAGCTCGCCGGCGAGGCGGGCGCTGAAGCCGGAGGAGCCGAGCAGCCACAGCGGCGGCCGGCCGGCGGGCCCCTGGACTGGGCCCGGCACGGCGTGCACGCGGGCGTAGGGATGCCCGTCGGGGAAGTCGTCGTCGAGGAAGCGGGTGAGCTCCGCGAGCTGCCGCGGGAACTCGTCGGCGGCCTCGTCGAGGCGCCCGGGTCCGCGCAGCGCGGCGGCGGTGCGGCCGTCGGTGCCGGGGGCGCGGCCGAGTCCGAGGTCGATCCGGCCCGGGGCGAGCGCCTCCAGGGTGCCGAACTGCTCGGCGACGGCGAGCGGGGCGTGGTTGGGGAGCATGACCCCGCCGGAGCCGAGCCGGATGCGGGAGGTGTGCGCGGCGAGGTGGGCCAGGATCACGGCGGGCGAGGAGCTGGCGACGCCGGGCATGGAGTGGTGCTCGGCGACCCAGTGGCGGTGGTAGCCGCGGGACTCGGCGAGGCGGGCGATCTCGACGCTCGTGCGGAGGGAGGCGTGGGCGGTGCTGCCCGCGCCGACGGTGACGAGGTCCAGGACGGAGAGCGGTACGGTCGCCCGGCCCGGCGCGGTGGCGCGGATGCCGCTCGCGTGCCCGTTCGTGTTCCGGTTCGCCTGCCCGTTCGCGTTCCGGTTCACCTCGCCGCTCCCGCTCGCGCTGCCCTGTGCGTCGTCCCCTGCGTCACTCATCGTCGCTCCCGTTTCGCTCTCCTGTGTGTGCGGCATCAGTGCGACACCGTACGAAGAACTCGAACCGTGGGCGGCCGCCGGGCATTCCCGGAGGAGCGGGGTGATGATCATGCCGGTGGCATATGCCATTGGAGTAGATCCAGGCAGACAGACATCTTTGAGCCAGCAATCTCACCAACAGGCGCTCCACATCGGCCCCTTGGTGGCTATCGTGGTAGGGCAAGCGGTAACAACCTGCTAGGGGGAAACCGTGGCGCTGAAGCCCGAGCCGACCGCGCCGTTCCACTCGGTGCAGTACGCACTACGCGTACTCGAAACGATCGCACGTCACACCGGCGGTGTGACGGACGTGCAGATCGCGCGTGAGACCGGCCTGCCCGCAGCCCATCTCGCTCCGATGCTGCTCATGCTGCGCCGGGAGGGATATGTCCTGCAGGTGTCCGACGGTGCTTACGCCATAGGGGATTCCCTCGTCCTGCTCGGCTCCGGCATCGACCGGCAGCAGGCGCTCACCGACAAGCTCCAGGAGACCCTGGACCGGCTGCGCGACTCGGTCGGTGCGGCCGTCTACATCAGCCGGTACGTGGACGGCGAGGTCAGGATCACGCAGTTCGCGGACAGTCCCCGCACCCCGAAGGTGCACGAGTGGGTCGACTTCCGCTCCGCCGCCCACGCCAGTGCGGTCGGCAAGTGTCTGCTGACGCAGCTCGACCTCAACGGGCGGCGCGACCACCTGTCCCGGCACAAGATCGCCCGGCTCACGTCGAAGACGATCGTGAACGAGCGGATCCTGTTCTCCAAGCTGGACGCCCAGCCCGCCACCGTGCCCATGCTGGACCTGCAGGAATACGCCGTGGGCACGGTCTGCGCGGCGGTCCCGATCACGGCCGGGGCCTCGGTGGGCTGTCTGGCCCTGTCGATGCCGGTCGAGCACGCGCACCGGCTGCGGGCCGCGGCGGACACCTTGAACCGGAAGGCCGCACCGCTGCTGCTGTCGCTCACGCTCTAGGGCGGATGGCGGAAGCGGCGGGCGTGCCAGTGGGCCGGTGGGTCCGTGGGCCAGTGACCCCGGAAAACACTTCGGGCGGTTCCCGGTGAAACCGGAAACCGCCCGAAGGACAGGTGCGCCGCCAGGGACTCGAACCCCGGACCCGCTGATTAAGAGTCAGCTGCTCTAACCAACTGAGCTAGCGGCGCCTGCTGACAGAGAAAATACTACCTGGTCCTCAGGGGTGCTCAAAACCATGAGCCGCGGAGGTGGGCGAGGACCGCCAGGACACGGCGGTGAGTGTCCTGGCGGGCGGCAGGTCGAGCTTTCCCAGGATGTTCCCGATGTGTTTGCCGACGGCCGCCTCGGACACCGACCCGGTCCTTCAGCAGGTAGCCGACGCCGCTGCCGTCCCCGGAATCCAGCAGGTCGGCGGCGTACGAGCGCTGCACGTACTGGCTGAGCACCGCCGCCGGCAGGTCCGGGCGGGCCGCCCGGAGCTCCACGGCGGCGCGCAGTCCGTCGTCGGACAGGCCCGGGGGCATCCGCACGTCGGTCACGACGATGTCCGGGGCGTGGACGGCCACGGCGTCACGGAGCTCGTCCGCGTCCCCGACGGCGGCCACCACCCGGTGGCCGAAACGCGTCAGCAGGCCTACGAGCCCTTCGCACAGCAGGACCCCGTCCTCGGCGAGGACGATGTTCAGGGACTGCTCGTGGGGCTGATCACCGGGCACGGGATCTTCAGGCTCAGAACGGTCGGGCCGCCGGGCGGGCTGGTGATCGTCAGTCTGCCATCGAGGACCGCGATCCGGTCGGCCAGTCCGGTCAGCCCGGACCCGGCGGCCGGATCCGCGCCGCTGTGCCTGCCGATGTCGGCGAGGGCCTCGCGGACCCCGAAGCAGGCGGCGGCCTCGACGGACTCCGGGAGGCGCGGCAGACCGGTACCCAGATCGGCGTCCACGGGGACGGCAGAACGCTCGGCGACGTCGGCGAGGGCGCCGGTGAGGCCGTAGTCGGTGAGCACCTGGGGGTGGATGCCGTGGATCAGCTCGCGCAGTTCCGCGAGAACCTTGCCGGCCTCGTCGTGGGCGGTCGCGAGCCGGTCGGCGAGCGGGCCCGGGAGTGCGTCGAGGCGGGCGAGGCCGAGGGTCACGGCGAGGGCGACGAGCCGCTGCTGGGCGCTGTCGTGGAGATCGCGCTCGATCCGGCGGCGCTCGGCCTCGAAGGCGGCGACGAGCCGGGCCCGGGAGCGGGTGACCTCGGCGAGCAGACCCCGGAGCTCGCGCTCGCGGGGAGCGAGCAGCGCGCGGGTGAGGGCGGCGCGGGCCCCGGCGAGGGCGCCGAGCGGATGGAGGAGGACGGGGATCCCCGTGAGGGCGCTCCCGGCGAGGTACCCGGCGGACCGCCAGGGCCAGGCGGAACGCAGGTACCGGCCGCGGTCCAGGGCGTGCCAGGGGGTCGGGGTGATCGTCCGTGCGGGCACGCTAGCCGCGGGCCGCCCGGACCATGACCCCCGGGGGCGTCCGCCGGGCATACCCAGCCCCACCCCGGGGGCCCCGCCCGGCCCCGCGCCTCAAAGCCCTGGGGCGGAGCCCGGCAACGGCGGGGCGGGGGTCAGTGGGTCAGGAGGTCCGTGCGGCCTTGGGCTTCGTACGCGGCGAGAAGGGTGGTCAGCGCCGGGGCGTCCAGGGGGGTGTAGGCGCCGGACGGGGAGCGGTGCCAGACCGGGTCCGCGCAGCGGAAGCCCTCGCGGCGGAGGGAGACGCGGTGGATCTTGTTCGTCGCCGTGGTCGGCATGGCCTCGACGATGCGGACGTAGCGCGGGGCCATCTTCGTGCCCAGGTCCGGCTGGCGGGAGAGGAAGGTCCCGAAGGCGGACGGGTCGAAGGCCGCGCCCTCCCGGAGGGAGAGGGCCGCCATGACCTGGTCCCCCGCCACCTCGTCCGGGACGGCGTAGACGGCGACCGCCGCCGCGTCCGTCCAGCAGGCCAGGATGTTCTCGATCATCGCCGCGGCGAGGTTCTCGCTGTCGACGCGGAGCCGGTCGTCGGTGCGGCCGGCGAAGTAGAGGAAGCCCGCCGCGTCGCGGAAGAAGAGGTCTCCCGTCCAGTACCAGCCGTCGCGGGTGCGGTCGGCCTCCGCGTCCGGGTTGCGCCAGTACCCCTCGAACAGGCTGCGGCCCCGGTTGACCAGTTCGCCGATCGCCGCCGAGCCGTTGAGCAGGCGGCCGTCCGGGGCGAGGGCAGCGGGCGGGCATTCCGCGCCGGTGGCCGGGTCGATCACCGCCAGGTCGTCGCCCCCGCCCGCCCGGCCCAGGGCGCCCGGCGGGGTGTCCGGGGTGCGCTGGACTGACGCGCCGCCCTCGGTGGCCCCGTAGCCCTCCACCAGCCGGACCCCGAACCGCTCGGCGAAGCGGGCCGCGTCCACCGCCCCGGCCTCGGTGCCGAAGCCGAGGCGCAGGGTGTGGGCGCGGTCGTCGGGGCGGGGTTCGGTGGCCAGGAGGTACTGGACCGCCCGCCCGACGTAGGTGAAGTACGTGGCCCCGTACGCCCGTACGTCGTCCAGGAACCCGGAGGCCGAGAAGCGGCGGCGCAGCGCCACCGGGGCCCCGCCGACGAGCGCTGGCAGCCAGTCGGCGATGACGGCGTTGCCGTGGAAGAGCGGCATGCAGATGTAGTGGACGTCGTCCGGGGTGACGGTGAACTGGCGGGCCAGCGCGGCTCCGGCGGCCGCGAGCCGGCCCTGGGTGCAGATGGCGGCCTTGGGGGCGCCGGTGGAGCCGGAGGTGAAGTAGAGCAGGAGGCGAGAGTCGGGTGCGGGGGCCCGCAGCGCGGCTTCGCCGGGTTCGGCGGCGGCGTAGGGGGCGAGCAGGGTCTCGTACTCCTCGGTGCCGGTGACCAGGACGCGTACGCCGGGCAGGTCGAGGCCGCGCAGCAGCGGCAGGTGGGCGCGCTCGGTGATCAGGATCCGGCAGTCGGTGTGGAGGATGTCGCGGGCCAGTTCGGGGCCGCGCCGGGTGGGGTTGATCCCGGCGACGGCGGCCCCGGCGAGGGCCGCCGCGCCGAGCCAGAACGGGAACTCGGGGGTGTTGTCGAGCAGGACCCCGAGGTGCGGCTCGGCCCCCGGAGGCATGAGATCGACGAGGAGCGCGGCGCGCGCGGCGGCCTCCTGGGCGGTCCGGTGGTGGGTGAGGACACCGTTCTCGTGCTTCAGCCCGGGCCGGTGGTCGCCCCATTGGCGCGCTATGAGCTCCGCGACGGTTTCGGGTGCAGTCGTCGTCCGCATGCCGCCGGAGGTTAGCTGACGTAGCGTCAGAACTGAACGTCGGAGCAGGCGTAGAAGGCCATCGGGGTGTCGTTGACGGTCCAGACGGCCAGGATCAGGTGCCGGCCCGTCTTGCCGCTCGGCATGGCGCCCTGGTGGACGGTGGTCATGGCGGGGCGGGCGCCGTTGTAGGCGACCGTGAGGAAGGGCTGGGGTTCGAGGTCGGCGCGGGTGAGCGCCTTGGTGCCGGTCCAGCCGTTCTTGGTGACGTAGTACTTGAAGTCGGTGGTGGAGTGGTTGGCGGTGAACTGCCACCGGAAGGAGTAGCTCTGCCCGCTGGTCACCTTCGTGGTGGGCCAGGCGCCGCCGCGCGGGTCGTCGAGCTCGGAGAACTGGGAGAGTCCGCCGGAACATATCTTGCCGTCGGCGGGGCCGGCGGCCGGGAAGCCCTTGAAGCCCTCGACGCTCTGCGGCTCCCACTGGATCGCGCCGCAGTCGGAGACGGTCCGGTTGGCGCAGAGCTTCTGGCGGCTGATCGGGGTGTCGGTGTAGCCGTGACTGCTGGCGGTGGGGGCGCTGACGAGGGTGATCCCGGCGACGAGGCCGAGGCCGAGCGCGGCGACGCCGGCCCGTTTGGGCATGCGGATGGGACGCATGATGCTCCTTGAACGTGGGGGGAGTTCGGTGAGAGCGCGCGCGTGCGGGGATTAGGTCTAGACCAAGTCCCAGATTATTGACGAGAGTTGGCCATGTCCATACCAATGGGAAAACGGGTGGTCCGGTAACTTCCGGCCACCCGCTCCCGTACCGCTGGACCCTCCTGAACCCCTCCGGACTCCTCCGGACTCCCCCGGTCGCCCTTTACTCGGAGCGGCCCGTGTAGAAGGCGACCGTGAGGTCCTTCACCAGCGCCTTGCGCTCGTAGTCGTCGAGCTCGACCAGCCCGCGCGACGTCAGCCGGTGGACGGTGTCGTCGACGGCGTCCACGACCGAGGTCAGCACGGTGTCCCGGTGCTTGGCGTCGATCGCCGCGACCCGGCGGCGGCGCATGGCCTCGGCCACCTCGGCCGCGTACTCGATCCGGGTCGGCTGGGCAGAGAACACCTCGATCCCGACCGCCTCGGTCTCGGCCGCCAGCATCCGGGTCAGCGCGTCACCGACGGCCTCGGCGTCGCGCAGGGTCGGGGCGTCCTCGTGGAAGGCGTCGGCGGGCAGCTGCGACAGCACGCGGGCCATCGCCGATTCGACCTGCTCGGCGAGGTACTCCGTGTGGTCCTCGACGGCGAGGGTGGCGCGTGCGGTGTCCCTGACCTGCCAGACGACCTGGACGACGACCTGGAGGGCGAGGCCGCCCGAGTCCACGGCGGGCATCGGGTCGCTGCGCCAGTGGCGCAGGCGTACGTCGACCCGGCGGCGCAGGAGCAGGGGACTGACCCAGGTCAGGCCGGTACGCCGGACCGTGCCGCGGTAGCGGCCGAAGAGGGTGAGCACCCAGGCGTGGCCGGTGCGGGACCGGCCGAGTCCGCCGAGCGACACGAGGGCGACGATCCCGAGGAAGGCGAGCGGCGGCCAGTGGGTGGCGCGCAGGCCGTGGTAGGCGCGGGGGGTCGCGCCGAAGGCGGCCACGAAGGCGGCGGGGACGACCCCGGCCCGCCAGAGCACGGCCGCGCAGCCGGCGAGGGCGAGCCCGCCGACGGCCACGCCGACCCAGCCGGGCAGCACCGGGCCGCGGTGTTCCCGGAGCCGGTCGTCGCCGCGGGGGACCCGACGTCCGGGGGCGGGGCGCGGGGCGCGGGCGGCGGGCGCGGTGGGTGCGGGTGCGGGTGCGGATGCCGGCACCGCCGGGAGCTGCTGCGTCCCGCGGAACGGGAGGTGCACCGGCACCTCGGTGACCGAGGCGCCCCGGCGGGCTCCGGGGCGCGGGAGGTCCGGCGCGGCGCGGCCGTCGTCCAGGCCGCGGGCCACGGCCTGGGCGACGATCTCGACCGGTCCGGGCCCGGGGATGCCGGAGTGCGGCGGCGGCAGCGGCAGCGGCAGCGGCAGCGGCGCCATGTTCGCGGGTTCGGGTTCGGGTTCGAGGGCGGTGACGGTCTCGTGCTCGTACTCGGGCTCGTACTCGGGCTCGTACTCGGGCTCGGGCTCGGGCTCGGGCTCATACTCGGGCGCGGCCACCGCTTCGGGCGCGGCTCCGGCTTCGGCTTCCGCTTCGGGTGCGGCTTCGGGCTCGGCTCGGGTGTCGGCCTCGGCTTCGACCTCGACGGTCCGCAGGCGCACGGTGGCCACCCCGGCGGGGGCCTCCGCGTCCTGCGGGTGCGGGATGGCCGCGGCGCCCTGGTCCCCCTCGTCGTACGGATGGGCCCGGGCCGCCGGCACCTCCCACCCGTGCGGCAGCTCGGGAGCCGGGCGGGCGGCCCGCGCCGCGGCCCAGCCGAACGAGGTCTCGGCAGCGACGGCGTGCTCCGGCATGGCGGGCCTGCCCACCAGGGCGGGCGGCGGGCTCGGCGGGGCGGCCTCGCGCGGCGCCGCGACGGCGACGGCGGCGTGCACCGGCTCCGGCACGGGCGCCGGCTGCGCGGCCCACACCGGGTGAGCTGCCGGCATGACTGCGGGGGCAGGGGCGGGCTCAGGCGCGGGCGCGGGGGCAGGCGCGGGCGCGGGGGCAGGGGCAGGCGCGGGTGTGGGATCCGCCGCCCGGACCGCCACCGGGGCGGCCAGCGGCGGCACTCGGAGGGTGCCCGTCGTCGAGGTGGTGCGCGTGGGGAACATCGTTACCTCCGTCATGCGAACAGCCGGCGCCAGGTTTCCGGGCCCGGGTAGCCGTTGGCCGATGCGCCGGTCCAGCCCTGCGCACGCTGGAAGGCCTCGACGTTGCGGCGGTCGGCCTCGCTCCAGCGCAGGCCCGGACCGGATGTGTAGTACTTGCCGAAGCCCTTCTTCACCAGCTGGCGGCCGAGGGCCCTGATGGCCTCGTGCGACCGGCCCGGGCGGAACACCGCGGCGCCCGGGTAGGCCCGTACCCCGCCCGGCCCCGGCGCGCCCGCCACCGTCGGCGGGATGTTCTTGCCCTGCTTCTCGACCAGCAGCTTCCAGGTGTGGGTGCCCGGAATGCCGTCGGCGTCCGCGCCCGTCCAGCCCTGTGCGCGCTGGAAGGCCGCGGTGGCGAGCTTGTCGTGGTCGCTCCACGTCCGGTCGGCCACGCCCTTGGGGTAGAAGCGGTACGCGCCGCGCTCGATCAGCATCCGGCCGAGCTGGGCCACGTGGTCGTTGGTGACGCCGGGGCCGAACTTGTCCGCGCCCGGGAAGACCGTCGCGTCCCCAGGCTTGGCGCCCGCCGGCGGCTGGTCGCCCGGGACACCTGGGACGTCCGGGATGTCCGGGACGTCCGGGAGGATTCCGCCTGGTACCCCGTTGAACCGGTACGGAACGTACTTCGTCGCGTTGCTCCAGTACCCGTAGGGCGTGGCCAGCTTCCGGGTGTTCGGGCGCGTCTGCTCGTAGGCGACGTAGTGCGTGTGCGTCGAGTCGACCCAGCCACCGAAGATGACCACGTGCGAGCCGTTGTTGGGGTCGGCCGGGTTGTGGAAGAGGAGCATGTCCCCCGGCAGCAGCTCATCCTTGGTGATCTTGGTGGCGAACTTGTCGAGGCTGCCGGTCCATTCGTTCGACCCGAGGTTCCAGACCATGGAGACGTAGCCCGAGCAGTCCTGCCGGTACCCGTCCATCCAGTACTCGGACATGCTGTACGGGACCTGCGCGTCCAGCCACAGCTTCGCCCGGTTGATGATCGTCGCGCGGTCGATCCGCCGCACCGCGCCGGGCATGGCCGGAGCGCCGGGCTTCCCCACCGGCCCGCCCTTCGGGCCGTGCAGCGGGGTCCGGCCGCCCTGCGGAGAACTCGGGTCGTCCAGGGCCACCGGTCCGGGGGCCGGGGTGGTCACGGCCACCGCGGTCGTACTGCCGCCGCCGAGGACCACTCCCGCGGCGGTGGCCAGCACCAGCGCCCGGCGGGCGCCGCGTGCGGCCGGGTGCCCCCCGTCCCGGAGCGGTATGGCCCGCGCGCGGGCGAGGGCGCGGCGGCGCTGGGCACAGCCCCGGCACACGCAGTCGCCCGCGGGCTCGTACTCCTCGAAACCGGGCATCGGCATCTGCACATGCGTCGGAGGCTGCATCGTCATGCGGTTCCGTCCACTCCCCTGCTCGTCCACTCGTCCACCGGTCGGCCGGAGCCACAGCTGATGAAGCATCAGATGTGGCACGCGCAGACATATGGTGCATGATGAACCCCCCAAACATGGGTTAATCGGACAAGGTGGGCGTGGCTGGTCACGGGCACCCCTGGAGGTGGGGTAGAGTTTTCCCTGTCAGCAAGCGCCGCTAGCTCAGTTGGTTAGAGCAGCTGACTCTTAATCAGCGGGTCCGGGGTTCGAGTCCCTGGCGGCGCACAGACGGAGGAAGCCCCTCGCAGCGAAAGCTGCGGGGGGCTTCTTCGTTTCCCGTTCGTTTCCCGCCGACGGCGCAGGGCCTCAGGCCGCGGTACCCGGCGCGCCCGGGCGGGCTCCCACGCCCGTCAGATAGGCGGACACCACCACGTTAGCCGTGTACTCCTTGGCCACCTTGTCGTACGAGCCCCCGCAGGTCACCAGCCTCAGCTCGGCGCGGCCCCGGACCCGCTGGCCGTAGGCCTTGTGGGCGTCGAAGGCCGCGCGCTCGTAGACCCGTACGTCCTCGACCGTGAACTCGGCGACCGAGCCGTCCGTCCGCACCACCCGCACCTTGTCGCCCGGCTGCGCGGAGCTCAGGCCGTAGAACACCGCCGGCTTGGAGCGGGTGTCCACGTGCCCCACCATCAGCGCCGTCCCGGCCGTCCCCGGCTGGGTGCCCCGGCCCCACCAGCCCACCGTGCCCGGCCGGTCGTACGGGGGCGGCTCGATCGCCCCGTCCTTGTCCAGGTCCCGGGAGATCACCGGGGCCTGGATGCCTATGGAGGGCACGTCGACGCGCTGGGGCGGAGCCGCGGAGAGCGGGGCGTGCGCGACCGGCAGTCCCGGACCCACCGTCCCGCCGGCCTGACCGGCGGGCGGGGCCGGCGCCACGGTGAGCTGGCGGCCCCACAGCCACAGGCCGAGCACCAGTACCGCCCAGGCGGCGAAGGTCAGCAGCCGGCCGCCGGCGCAGGCCCTGTCCTCACTCACCGGCACTCACCGGCACTCACGGGCGCTCACGGGCGCTCACGGGCGCCCACCGGCATCCACCGGCGCTCACCGGCATCCACCGGCCTCACTCCCCGCTGCGGCGGCGGCGCAGGGCCAGCGCCCGGCCTGCGACGGCCAGGGTCGCGACCGCGGCGAGGACGGCGCCGATCACCGTGTGCGGCAGCCCCGGTCCGTCGGCGCCGTGGGTCTTCTTGGCCGACTGCGCCGCGAGTTCGGCGGACATGCCGCCGCCGCCCGCGTGCACCGGCCAGACGGGCGAGGCGTGGTGGGACGGGCGGTACTCGGAGATCTGGACGGAGCCGCTGACCTTGTCGTGGCCATCGCACGTCACCCGGACGGAGTGCCAGCCGGGCGAGGCGTGCGAGCTGATCATCGCGTCGCCGTAGAGCGGGCTGCGGCCGCCGTCCCGGCCGTAGAGGTCGACGTCCGACACGAAGGCGGCGGACTTGGCCGCTCCGCGGGTGCCGTCACAGCCCTGGACGCGCAGCTTGACCTGCGCTCCGGGATGAGCCGGATTCGGGTCGACCGTGACGCTGCCGCGGTCTCCGCGGTCACCGCGGTCCTCCTCGCCCGCGAGGGCGATCGGCGCGGTCACCGCCGAGAATGCCGCCAGGGCGACGGCCATCGCGGTGGCGCGGACAGCGATCGGAACACTGCGCATGGTGAACCTCCTCGACAAGGAGATTCACGCGCGGCGCGCCGCCGCGCATCCGGAGCGGCGCCGTCCGTGTCGGCCGTACGCCCCAAACTCGGTACGCCCGTTCGGCCGTACTCGGGTACGCGGGTACGCGGCGGGCGGGTGCGATACGCCGTACGCGGGTACGGCGTACGGCGTCAGACCAGGTCGACCAGGTCCGCGATCGAGGCGACCGTCTTGGTCGGGCGGAACGGGAACTTCTCGGTGTCCTGCTCGGTGGTCAGGCCGGTGAGGACGAGGAAGGTCTGCATGCCCGCCTCCAGACCGGCCAGCACGTCGGTGTCCATCCGGTCGCCGATCATCGCGCTGGTCTCCGAGTGCGCGCCGATGGCGTTCAGGCCGGTCCGCATCATCAGCGGGTTCGGCTTGCCGGCGAAGTACGGCTTCTTGCCGGTCGCCTTGGTGATCAGCGCGGCGACGGCACCGGTGGCCGGGAGCGGGCCCTCGGTGGAGGGGCCGGTCTCGTCGGGGTTGGTGCAGATGAAGCGCGCACCCGCGTTGATCAGGCGGACCGCCTTGGTCATCGCCTCGAAGCTGTACGTCCGGGTCTCGCCCAGGACCACGTAGTCGGGCTCGTGGTCGGTCAGGATGTAGCCGATGTCGTGGAGGGCGGTGGTCAGGCCGGCCTCGCCGATGACGTACGCCGTGCCGCCCGGACGCTGGTCGTCGAGGAACTTCGCGGTGGCCAGCGCCGAGGTCCAGATGTTCTCGACGGGGACCTGCAGCCCCATGCGGCTCAGGCGGGCCTGGAGGTCGCGGGGGGTGTAGATCGAGTTGTTGGTCAGCACCAGGAAGGGCTTGCCGGACTCGCGCAGCCGCTTGATGAAGGCATCGGCGCCGGGGATCGGGGTGCCCTCGTGGATGAGGACCCCGTCCATGTCGGTGAGCCAGGATTCGATCGGCTTGCGCTCTGCCACTGGACTGTTCTCCGCTCTCGGTGACCTGCGACCTCTGGTCTGTACCACCCTATCGGGGCCGGGCCGCGGACGTCCTTGCCGTCCACAGCCCGGACCCGGACCACGGGGAGGTGCGATCGGCCCAGGTGATCGCCCAGGTGATCGCCCAGGAAATCAGCCCAGGCGGACGTTGTCGACGGTCCAGAACCAGTTGTTGGTGCCGCTGTAGCGGAAGCGGACCTGGACGTCGGTGGCGCCGGCCGGGACCTGGAGGGCGAGGGACTCGGACTTGGCGACGGCGTCGGCGGTGTAGGTCTTCACCACGGCCGGGGCGGCGCCGTTGTAGGAGACCAGGACCTGGGCGGTCTGGCCGGCCTCGTGGCGGTAGTGCGTCTGGAAGGTCAGATTCCGCGTGCTGCCGCCGCTGACCGCCCACTTGGGGGTGACGAGGGTGGAGTCGAAGGTGCCGGTGTGGCTCTTGTCGTCCCACTCGTCGGAGTCGGCGACGGCGAAGACGTCACGGGAGCGGACGTTCAGCTCGCGCCACTGGTCGCGCTGCGACTGGCTCCAGAACTCGTCGGTCGCGAACGCCCAGCCGACCCACTCGGTGACACCGCCCGTGCCCATCCTGGAGTTGTCGACGGACCAGCCGGCGGGCGGGGTGTGCGTGAAGCCCTTCACTCCGGCCGGGATGCCCGTCTCGTCCACCCGGGCCTGGAGGTTCGGGCGCAGGGTGTCGAAGGGGTCGTCGTCCGGGGCGTTCAGCGGGACGCCGTCGAGGCCGGAGCCGCTGACGCCGACCTGGGCGAGCGCGGTGGCGGCGACGTCGGCCAGCCGCACGTCGGCGCGCACGGAGCCGGCCGGGATGCCCGCGCCCTTGGCGATGGCGAAGGTGCCGCGCTCCTGGATGGTCGAGCCGCCGTGGCCCCCGGAGTCGGTGTGGCCGTGGTCGGTGGTGACCAGGATCTTCCAGTTCTCCTGGGCGTACGTCGGGCGGTTCTTGACGGCGGTGAGGAGCTGGCCGACCAGGGTGTCGACGCGGGCGATGGTGTCGAGGTACTGCTGGCTGGCCGCGCCGTAGGAGTGGCCGGCCGCGTCGATCTCGCCGAGGTAGACGAAGGCGGCGTCCGGGTTCTGGTCGCGCAGTTCGGCGGCGGCGGCCGCGGCGATCTTCGGGTCCTCGGTGCGGTAGCCGTCGCGGTCGCCCTTGAGGGAGAGGCGCTTGTCGACCTTCGAGGAGAAGATCGGGCCGTTCTGGTCGGTGGAGGTGATGGGCTCCCAGTCGGCGGCCGCGTACGTGTTGAGCGCCGGCTTGGCGTTCTCGATGCGGGTCAGGAAGTCCGGGTAGGCGGCGTAGTTCTTGCCGGTGAAGGAGTTGTCCTTCACGCCGTGCTTGTCGGGCCAGACCCCGGTGGCGATGGTGGACCAGCCGGGGCCCGAGGAGGTGGCGGCCATCGGGCTCGCGTAGAGAGTGCTGCGTGCCGTCAGGCCCTGGGCCATCAGGCCGTTCAGGTGGGGTGCGGCGGCGGCCTTGACGCGGTCCAGGACCGCGCCGTCGATGCCGATGACGAGGACCTTGTCGGTGTTGACCGCGGCCCCGGCGGCGCCGGCGGAGGTGGAGGTGGCCAGGGCGGTGGCGGCGATCAGGGCGGAGGTGACGGCGGTCGCGGCGATGGCACGACGTCCGGGCAGGACAGGGGACACGTACTCCTCCTGGGAGCAGGTGAGCGGCGAAAGGAGCGGGGGAGTTTCGACGTTCGACGTACGTTCCGGTGTTCCGGTGTGAGCCGGGTCCGGACCGAAGGTGCGGTCTTCGGTCCAGACCCGTTATGCAAAGGTCACTCTGCCGGTCGGGGGTGGCCGGCAAGTAACCGGTCAGCTTCCGGTTGCCGACTTCCACGCGTCGACGTAGCCGGTGAGGTTCTTGTCGATGTCGGCCCAGTCCGGCTCGAAGATCTCCACGCCCGTCATGAGCTTGGTGAGTTCGACGGCGTTGGCGTCGGTCGGCTTGATGTCGGTGCGCGCCGGGAAGCCGCCGCCGACCCCGCTGACCAGCTGCTGGGCCTCCTCGCTGAGCAGGAAGTCGAGGAGCTTCTTGCCGTTCTCGGTGTGCGGGGCCTTGTCGACCAGGCCGGCCGCGTACGGAAGGGCGAAGCTGGTGGGCTTGCCGCCCTCCTTCGCCGGGAACCAGATGCCCAGGTTCGGCATGGACTTGGACTGCGCGAAGTTCATCTGGACGTCGCCGTTGGCCACGAGCAGCTCGCCCTTGTCGGTCTTGGGCGCGAGCTTGCTGGTGGAGGAGGACGGGCCGACGTTGTTGGCCTGGAGCTTCTTCAGGTACTCCATCGCCGGCTCCTTGCCGCCGAAGTCGTGCATCGACTTGATGAGCACGGCGGTGCCGTCGCCCGCGACACCCGGGGTGGAGTACTGCAGCTTGCCCTTGTACTTGGCGTCGAGCAGCTCCTCCCAGGTCTTGGGCGCCTCGGCGAGCTCCTTCTTGTTGTAGACGAAGCCGAAGTAGTTCTTGACGACCGAGGTCCACTTGCCGTCGGCGGCCTTGTCCGCGCCGTTGACCTTGTCGGAGCCCTGCGGCTTGTAGGACTGGAGCAGGCCCTTGCCGTCGGCCTGCTGGATGAAGGGCGGAAGGGTGATCAGTACGTCGGCCTGGGTGTTGGTCTTCTCGCGGACGGCGCGCTGCACCATCTCGCCGGAGCCGCCCTCGACGTACTTGACCTCGATGCCGGTCTTCTTGGTGAAGTCGGCGAAGACCTTGTCGTACCAGCCGTCGCCCTTCTCGCTCTTGAGGCCGTCGGCGCTGTAGACGGTGACGACCTTCTCGCCGCCCTCGGAGTCGGCGGCGGAGGAGCCGCCGCCGCAGGCGGTGAGGGAGCAGGCGAGGGCGAGGCCGCCGGTGACGACGGTGGCGGTGCGGAGGAGTCTCTTGCCGGTCATGGAACTTCCTTACGGGGAAAGGGAGTCGGAAAGGGAACGCAGAGCGGGGCGGTTCAGGCGGTTCGGGCGGTTCGGGCGGTTCAGCGGTAGGAGGCCCTGGTGCGGACGCGGGAGACGGCCAGGAGGACCAGCAGGGTGGCGGCCATCAGGACCACGGCGACGGCGGAGCCGCCGTAGAGCGAACCGCGGTCGGTGGCGGTGAAGATGCGGACGGGGAGGGGCATCCAGTCCGGCGGGTAGAGCATCATCGTGGCGCTCAGCTCGCCCATGGACAGGGCGAAGCAGAGACCGGCCGCGGCCGTGAGGGACGGCAGCAGGAGGGGGAGTTTGACCCGCCACAGGACGTACGCGGGACGGGCGCCCAGGGAGGCGGCCGCCTGCTCGTACGCGGGGTCGAGCCGTACGATCGCCGCCGAAACCGACTGGTGGGCGAACGCCGTGACAAGGATCGTGTGCGCCAGGATGACGATCGAGCTGGTGCCGTTGAGCAGGACCGGGGGCCGGCTGAAGGCGACGAGCACGGCGAGGCCGACGACGACGGACGGCACGGCGACGGGCAGCATGAACAGCGCGTCCAGGATTCGCTTCGCGCGCTTCCTCAGCGTGGCGGCGGCCAGCGCGGCCCAGGTGCCGACGGCGAGCGCGAGGAGGCTGGCGACGAGGGCGGTGACCAGGCTGGTGGTCAGGGCCTGGAGGGATTCGCCGCGCACGGCGGCCGCGTAGTTCTCGGTGGTCGGACCGGAGGGGAAGGCACCGGACCAGTGGGTGGCGAAGGAGGCCGCGACCACGACGAGCAGGGGCAGGGCGAACAGCGGCAGGAAGAGGAGGCCGAAGAGGCCCCAGGCGGCCCAGCGGCCGCTCTTGCTATGCACCAGCACGCTTGCCCACCACCCGGTAGAGGCCGAACAGGCCGACGGATATCGCGATGTTGACGACGGCGACCACGCAGGCGGCCGCGTAGTCGGATTCGAGGATGGCCTTGCCGTAGATGAGCATCGGGAGGGTCGTGACGTCCTTGGCGCCGGTGAACAGGACGATCCCGAACTCGTTCAGGCACATGACCAGGACGAGGCTGCCGCCGGCGGCGAGGGCCGGCAGGGCTTCGGGCAGGATCACCTGCCGGACGATCCGGGCGGGCCGGGCGCCGAGGCCGGCGGCGACCTCCAGCTGGGCGGTGTCCAGCTGGGAGAAGGCGGCGAGCAGCGGGCGCATCACGAAGGGCGTGAAGTACGTGATCTCCGCGAGCAGGACGCCCCAGGGGGTGGTGAGGAAGTGGAAGGGCCCCTCGGCGGCGCCGGTGAGGTCGGTGACGAGGCCGTTGGCCATGCCGACCGTTCCGTAGACGAAGAGGAGGGCGAGGGTGATGAGGAAGGAGGGGAAGGAGAGGAAGACGTCGATGAACTTGGCGACGGCGCGGGCCCCGGGGAAGGGCACGAAGGCGATGATCAGCGCGAGCGTGAAGCCGAGTACGAGGCAGCCGGCGGTCGCACCGACGGCCAGCCAGACGGTGGTCCCGAGGGCCTCGCGGAAGCTCTGCGAGGCGAAGACGGAGGCGTACGCGTCGAAGGCACCGCCACCGTTCTCGGGGCTGAGCGACTGCTGGACGACCAGCGCGAGCGGATACAGGAACACGAGCGCGAGCACGGCGACGGGCGGCAGGGCCCATAGTGCCGAATTCAGCCTCGGCGGCATTTGAGGCGCGGGGTCCGGGGCGGAGCCCCGATCTTTCAGCCCCGCCAGGGGGCACCTCCCAGCGGTAGCTGGCGGAGTCTGAGACGCGGGGTCCGAGGCGGAGCCCCGGTCCTGAGCCGGCACGGCCGCCCGCCGCGTGGCCTCAGCCATCCGACACCCCGGCGGCCAGCAGCACGGCGTCCCGCGGCTCGAAGTGCAGCGTGACCCGGTCCCCCAGCGCGGGCGTCTCCCGCAGCTCGGGGAGGTCCGCCTTCACGCGGTGGCCGCCGACGTCCACGTACAGCCGGTGCGTCGAGCCGCGCCACTGGACCTCGGCGATGGTGCCGCTCAGCGCGTTGGGGCCGGTGCCGAGGCCGAGCAGGTGCGGCCGTACGCACAGGGTCGCCGTCGAGCCCGGCGCCGCCCGCCCGCGGTCGAGGGTCAGCGTCCGGCCCTCGAAGACCGCGCCGCTCTCGGCGACCGTCACCGGCAGCAGGTTCGCGTTGCCGACGAACGAGGCGGTGAACTCGGTGCGCGGGGCCCGGTACAGCTCCTGCGGGGTCCCGCAGTCCCGCAGCCGGGCCTGGTCCATGACGGCGATCCGGTCGGCCAGGGTGAGTGCCTCCACCTGGTCGTGGGTGACGTACAGAATCGATACGTCGGGCAGTTCGCGGTGCAGGCGGGCCAGCTCGGTGAGCATCCCGGAGCGCAGCTGCGCGTCGAGTGCGGACAGCGGCTCGTCGAGCAGGAGCACCCCGGGGCGGATGGCGAGGGCGCGGGCGATGGCCACGCGCTGCTGCTGGCCGCCGGAGAGCTCGCGGGGGTGGCGCCGCGCGTAGGCGGCCATGCCGGTGAGTTCGAGGGCCTCGGCGACCCGGCCGGGGATCTCGGCTCTGGGGGCCTTCTGGGCCTTGAGGCCGAAGGCGACGTTGTCCTCGACCCGCATGTGCGGGAAGAGCGCGTACTGCTGGACGACCATGCCGATGCCGCGCTTGTGCGGCGGGAGCGCGGTGACGTCCCGGCCGCCGATCAGTACCCGCCCCGCGACGGGTCGTACGAAACCGGCGACGGCGCGCAGGGCCGTGGTCTTGCCGGAACCGGAGGGGCCGAGCAAGGCCATCACCTCGCCGGGTTCGACGGTCAGGTCGAGGGAGTCCAGGACGGTGTTGCCGCCGTAGGCGACGCTGACCCCGTCGAAACGGATACCGCTCACGGCGACTCCACGGGCGGGGTGGGGAGGGCGGGGAGGGCGAGGAGGGCGGGGAGTTCGGCGACGGAGGCCAGGACGTGGGTCGCGCCGTGTCGTGTGAGCGCCGTGCGGTCGTGGGCGCCGGTGAGGACGCCCGCCACGGTCCCGGCGCCGGCGCGGCGGCCGCTGAGCATGTCGTAGGCGGTGTCGCCCGCGACCACGACGTCGCGTACGCCGGCCACGGCGCCGGTGCGCAGGAACGCGGTCAGCACCATGTCCGGGTACGGGCGGCCGCGTCCGCCCGCGTCGGCGGGGCAGAGGGTGAGGTCGGCGAGGTCCTGCCAGCCGAGGGCGTCGAGGATGGCGTCCTGGGTGACCCGGGCGAAGCCGGTGGTCAGGACGACGGTGCGGCCGTCGGCGCGGAGCTGCTCGATCGCGGCGCGGGCGCCGGGGAGCGGGGTGACGAGACCGCCGTCGACGAGGGCGCCGTAGGCCTCCTCGAAGGCGGAGTTGGCGCGGCGGGCCAGTTCCTCCGTACCGAAGAGGTGGCGGAAGACCGAGATCTTGGACTCGCCCATGGTGTCGAGGACGTACCGGAGCTTCTCGGCGTGGTCGGGGGTGCCGGGCTCGACGCCGAGGCGTTCGGCGGCCTGCTCGAAGGCGCGCTCGACGAGGCCGCCGTCGGCGACGGTGGTGCCGGCCATGTCGAGGACGACCAACTTGCCGCGGGTGGCGTCGGTTTCGTGTGTGATGTCGCTCATCTGACTTACCAGCCCAGTTCGTTCGCGGTGGTCTCGGCTATGGCGGGCGAGCAGGTCATGCCGCGCCCGCCGGGTCCGGTCACCAGCCAGACGCCGTCGGCCACCTGCTGGCGGTGGACGACGCGGGTGGTGTCGGCGCACTGCGCGTACACGCCCGCCCAGCGGTGGCGGATCCTCGGCAGCGGGCGGCCGAGGAAGGATTCGGCCACGGCGGCGACGTGCTCGTAGGGGTCTTCGAGGGTGTCGAAGGCGAAGGGGTGCTCGTACTCGTGGGTGTCGCCGATGGTCAGTCCGCCGTCGCGGCGCTGGACCATCAGCAGCTGCATCTTGTGCTCGGCGGCGATCGGGGCCTGTGCCTGCTCGGCGTTGAGGGTGTCGAGCGCGGGGGACTTGTAGGCGGGGTAGTAGCGGAAGCTGTCGGCGTCCGCGACGGAGGTGGTCAGCGGCTCGCCGAGCGGGTCGGTCTGCATCATCTGGAGGCGGACGCGGCGCACGGGCAGGTCGGGGACCAGTTCGCGGACCAGGCCGGACAGCCAGGCACCGGTCGCCAGGACCACCGCGTCGGCGCGGTGGACGTCGCCGTGGTCGTCGCGGACGGCTGCGGGGCCGGCCCCGGGGGCGGCTCCGGCTCCGGCGCTGAGGCCCGCCCCGAGGCCGCCTCCGAGGCCGGCCACCTCGCGGACCTCGCGGCCGGCGAGGAAGGTGTAGCGGCCGGCGGCGCGGGTGCGCAGGGCCTCCCGGAGGTGCAGCTGCGCGGTGCGCGGCTCGACGGCCGCGTCCCGCTCGCACCACAGTGCTGCCTCGAACGCGCCGCGCAGGGCCGGGTTGATCTCCCGCGCCTCGGCCGCGGTGAGCAGCTTGTAGCCGCGGGCGGCGGCGTCCGGGCGGGCCAGGGCCGCCTCGGCGACCGCGAGTTCGCGAGCGGTGCGGACGGGGGTGAGGGAGCCGTTGGCGCGGAAGCCCAGGCCGGGCACCTCCGCGCCGATGCGCTCCCAGAGCTCGCGGGCCCGCAGAGCGGTGTCGAGCTCTTCTCCCCCGGCCCGTCCGCTGACCCAGATCTGGCCGAAATTACGCAGGGACGCGCCGCGGGCCTCCGCTTCTCGCTCGATCTGGACGACCTCGTGGCCGCGTTCTACTGCTTGCCAGGCGTGCATGGTGCCGACCACGCCGCCTCCGACGACTATGACTCTCACGCCGCCAACGGTGGGTCGGCTCCGTGACCCGGGAAGGTCGGCCCGGCGACGACCCAGTGAACAGCCCCCGACACTTGGACTAGACCCGTTACCTTTTTGTGATGAGAATGCGTCCCGTTCTGCCCGGTACGGACCGATAGCTCCTGGGCTATTCGGCACGCAGGCGGGTCGTGAAGCTGAACCGGTCACCACGGTAGAGCGAACGCACCCGTTCCAGCGGCCGGCCGTCCTGGTCCCGCGAGAAGCGGTGGATGAGCAGCATGGGGAGAGCGGGCGGGGTGCCGATCAGCAGGGCTTCGCGCGGGGTCGCCAGGACCGTCTCCAGCTTCTCGTCGGCCTCGCCGAAGGAGATGCCGAGGCTGTCGCGGAGGTACGCGTAGAAGGAGGAGTCCGGCTGGAAGTCGCTGTCCAGGCGAGGGGCCCGGGCCACCCGGATGTACGTGCTCTCCAGGCCGACGCGCTCGTCGTCGGCGAGCAGGACCCGCTCCAGGTGCCAGACGGGCTCCCCTGGCTCGGCCCCGATGCCGGGAGCGACGTCGGGCGGGCAGGGGAACTGCTCCAGGCCGATGAGATGACGGCCCGGGCGGCGGCCCTGGCGGCGCACGCCCTCGGTGTAGCTGGCGAGGGAGAGCGGCTGCTCCAGCTTGGGGCCGGCGACGACGGTCCCGCGGCCGGAACGGCGCAGCCGGCCCTCCAGCAACAGCTCGCGCAGGGCCTGGCGGACGGTCTCGCGGGACACCTCGTACCGCTCGGCGAGATCGCGCTCGGTGGGCAGCGTGCCGCCCTCGCCGAGCTCGTCGAGGAGCTCGGCGATGCGGGCCTTGACGGCGTAGTACTTGGGGATGCGGCCGTGCTCGGGAATGCCGGAACGCACGGGTGAGCCGGGGCGGTGCCGCTGGGTCTGTTCTTCCACGGTGGGACTCTATGCGGGGCGGCCGGCGCCACGAGGTGACGGGGGCACGGACGGTGCGCGGGCGGTGCGCGAGCGTTCCCGGGCGTTCCCGGGCGGTTCACGCACGGCTGACGGAGGGTCGACGGGCGGCTGACGGACAGCCGACGGACGGTCTACGGACGGCCGACGGACGGTTCACCGTGCGGTCTGCGGACGGTTCAGCGTGCGGAACGGCGGACGGTTCAGCTTGCGGTCTGCGGACGTCAGCGTGCGGAACGGCGGACGGTTCAGCGTGCGGAACGGCGCAGTCGGCGGGCCCCCAGCAGCAGGCCGCCACCGGCGGCGAGCGCGGCCACGGCACCCGTCCCGTACGCCCACTCGCGCGGGCCGGTGTGGGCGAGGGAGCCCGCCTCGACGGGATCCTCCGGCCCCTCGACCGAGAACCGGTAACCGCCCGCCTCGCCGATCCAGTCGCCGTCGTCACCCTTGCGCTGGACGAGGGCGGCATCGGCGACGACCTCGCCGACGGGCGCATCGGGGGCGAAGGAGAGGCCCACCTTGACGGTCAGGGAACCGCCGGGGCCGACGGTGAAGCCGGGAAAGGCGTCGCCGCCGTCGAAGACGGCGATGATCTCGTCGCGGTCGCTGCTCTCCAGGCTGACGGGGAAGGTGCCGCCCGGGGCGTCGAACTCCATGCGCAGGTGCGCGGGGCGCAGGACGCGGGCCTTGTCCGTGAAGACGACGATCGGGTGGATGGCCGTGCACTCGGAGTTGGTGGTGTTGGTCAGGTCCAGGTACCAGGTCTGCGGCCCGGCGCCGGTGCGGTACACGGCCGGGCCGCCGCGGATCCGCGCCCCGATGGGGAAGGCGGTGGTCTTCCCGTCGCCGCAGGTGGCCTGCGCACGGGAGGGCAGTGCGGGTGCGGGGCGTCCGCCGCCCGCGCCGATGTCGGCTCCGGCGGTGGGCGCGGTGGTGGCGACCAGTGCGGCGGAGAGGGCTGCGGTGAGGGCAAGGGCTTTGCGCAGTCGCATGGAAGACCTTCGCTGCTCGCCGGACGGGACGATGATCGGACGAGGTGACAATCACCCCGGCTCTGCCCGCACCCTGCCACCCCCGCGCGACCCCTCATCGGGAGCCACGCCTGAGTTGTTCCGGTTTACGCCCGAATGGTGGATGAGGTCAAATCCGTCACCGCCGTTCGAGGCGCGGGGCCGGGGCGGAGCCCCGCCATTGCGGCCCCGCCGGCGTTCGAGGCGGGGGGCCAGGCCCCCGGCAACGGCGTGGCGCCACACCGGTCACCCCGCCTCGCTCACCCCGCAGCCTGCCTCACTCACCCCGCACGCCCGAACAACGGCGCCAGCGCCAGCTCCGCCGCCCCCTCCGCCACACCCGCCCCCGCCAGGGCGACCACCGGCCGGGCCGGATCCAGCGCGCGGGCCGCGAGAACGGCCCCGACCCCGGCCACGAAGACCTCCGGGGCCGCCTCCACCACACGCCCGCCGAGCAGCACACGGTCCACGTCCAGGAGCGCGACCAGGTTGGCCGCACCCTCGCCCAGGATCCGTGCCGCCTCGGAAAGATCGCCTCGGGCCACCGCCCCCAGGCACAGCACCTCCACGCAGCCCCGCGCCCCGCACCGGCACGGCGGGCCGTCCAGCAGGAGCACCTGGTGGCCGAACTCCCCCGCCGCCGAGCGGGCACCCCGGTAGACCCCGCCGCCCAGCCACAACCCCGCGCCGAGCCCGGTCCCTACGTGCAGGTACACGCAGGTGCGGGACCCTCCGCCGGCATACGCAGCCGAAGCCGAAGCCACACTCGCGGCCTGCCCGGCGTCCGCGTACCGCCCGGCATACGCATCCACACCCGCGCCCGCGCCCGCATCCTCATCCTCATCCGCGTCCGCGTCCGGCCAGGCGGCCCGGAGCCATGCCCCGGCGGCCGCGGCCGCACCGGCGTTCGTGTCCTTGTCCAGCAGCACCGGCAGGCCCAGCCGCCCTTCCAGCACCCCCCGCAGCGGAAAGCCCTTCCAGCTCGGGAACCCCGTCACCCGCCCCATGGCCCCGGCCCGGTGGTCGAGCGGCCCCGGTGCGGCCACGCCGACGCCCAGGAGCGGCAGCCCGGTCGGATCCCCGACCCTCGCGACCGCCCGTACGACCGCCTCCACCGCCGCCTCCGGGCCGGCCCCGAAGTCCAGCGGGCCACCGCTCTCGGCGACGACGCGGCCCGCCAGGTCCACCCGTACCGCACGGAGCTCGTCGCGGTCCAGGTGCACTCCGACGGCGTGACGTGCGTCCGGCACCAGCCGGAGCAGCGTGACCGGCTTGCCGCCGGTGGACGCGGCGCGGCCGGCCTCCACGACCAGCCCGTCCGCGCCGAGCCGGGCCGTGATCTTGCTGACGGCCTGTGGGGTGAGACCCGTACGGGCCGCCAATTCGGCGCGGCCCAGGCCCGCCGGGCCTGCGCCGCGCAGCAGATCCAGCAGCAGCGCCTCGTTGTACCCACGCAGCGCCGGCAGGTTCACCCCGCCCCGACTCTCTCCGCTACCCCTGTTCACTCGCCCATTGTCCACCCTCCTTGCACTTTGACAACACTGTCGCCAAAGTGGTCCCCATGAGCACCCCCGCCCCCTCCGCCCCCCTCCGCGTCGGCCTCATCGGCTACGGACTCGCCGGCTCCGTCTTCCACGCCCCCCTCGTGGCCGCCACGGACGGACTCACCCTCGACACCGTCGTCACCTCCGACCCGGCCCGGCAGGCCCAGGCCCGCGCCGAGTTCCCCGACGTACACATCGCCGCCACCGCCGCCGAGCTGTGGAACCGGGACCTCGACCTGGTCGTGATCGCCTCCCCCAACCGGACGCACGTCCCGCTCGCCACCACCGCTCTCGAAGCGGGCATCCCGGTGGTCGTGGACAAGCCGCTCGCCGCCACCGCCGCCCAGGCCCGCGCGCTCGCCGCCCTCGCGGACCGCAGCGGCACCTTCCTCTCCGTCTTCCAGAACCGCCGCTGGGACAACGACTTCCTCACCGTGCGCCGCCTCATCGCCGGCGGCGAGCTCGGCGAGGTCCAGCGCTTCGAGTCCCGTTTCGAGCGCTGGCGCCCGCAGCTGAAGGGCGGCTGGCGCGAGTCGGGCGCCCCGGAGGAGATCGGCGGCCTGCTGTACGACCTCGGCAGTCACGTCGTGGACCAGGCGCTGGTGCTGTTCGGCCCGGCCGTACGGGTCTACGCGGAGGCCGACCTGCGCCGCCCGGGCGCCGAGACGGACGACGACACCTTCATCGCGATCACGCACGCGAACGGGGTCCGCTCCCACCTCTACGTCAGCGCGACCACCGCGCAGCTCGGGCCGCGGTTCCGCGTCCTGGGTTCGCGCGCCGGATACGTGAAGTACGGCCTGGACCCGCAGGAGGGCGCCCTGCGCGAGGGGCTGCGTCCGGACGGGGACCTGCCCTGGGGCGAGGAGCCCCCGCACCTGTGGGGCGTCCTCGGCTCCGGCGAGTCCCCACTGACCGGCGGCGGGATCCCGGTTCCGACCGAGCAGGGCGACTACCCGGCGTACTACGCGGCGGTGGTGGCCGCGCTGCGCACGGGCGGGCCCGCGCCCGTGACGGCGCACGAGGCCGCGAACTGCCTCGACGTACTGGCGGCGGCCCGCCGGTCGTCCGAGGAGGGCGTGATCGTGGAGATTCCCGCCACAGCGTCCGCTTCTGACTGAAAATCGAAGGCTTGGCGGACGATGATCATTCTATTCTTCTCGATGATTAAAGATCATTAAAAGATCGTCGACGTCGTGAAGAATGGATGACCTTTGAAGCTGACCCGGATCGCGTCGGTCGCCGCCGCCGCCGCGATGGCCCCGGCCGTCCTGCTCTCCTCCCCCGCCTTCGCCGCCGACGCGGTGTCACCGGCCGTGCCGTCGGGACCGACCGCACCCGACCAGGCCCCCGACGCCCCGAAGGCCGGTGCCGACAAGGCCGGTGCCGACAAGGCCGGTGCCGACAAGGCCGGTGCCGACAAGGCCGCGGACCAGAAGGCCGGGGACGAGAAGGCCGGGGACGAGAAGGCCGGGGACGACGAGCAGGCGGCGAAGGACCGGGCCGCGATCAAGGCGATCCTGGCCGACCCGGCCAGCGGTCCGGGCGTGCGCGAGGCGGCGCAGAAGGCCCTCGACGGGACCGCCGCGGACATGCGGCGCTTCCTCGACGTCATCTGGCAGAAGGAGCAGTACACCGACGACCGGGTCCGGGTCGCCCGGCTCCACAGCACCGGCGGTGTCGCCGTGAAGCGCGAGGCCGAGAAGGCCCTGCGGGCGAACACCCACGCAGCGCTGAAGGAGTTCCTGACGACCGGGCAGCACACGGCCCGGTACGAGGACGACCAGGTGGAGCTGTTCCGCATGCTGAACGGCGCGGGCCGGGGCATCCGCGAGGCCGTCGTGAAACTGCTGCGCGACGGGACGCCGGAACAGGTGCGCCAGTTCGTCGCGGTGGGCCAGCACTCGGTCCGCGCGAGCGACGACCGCGTCGAGCTCTCGCGGATGCTGCTCGATGCCGGACCGGGCCTGAAGGCCGCCGTCGAGGCGCTCCTCGACGGGCACCCGTCCAACGCCGAGCTGCGGGAGTTCGTGAAGAACACCCAGCACGCGCTGCGCGACACGGACAACGAGGTGCTGATCTCCTCGATGCTGAACGGAACCCCCGGACCGGAGCTGAAGAAGGCCGCCCTCGCCGCGCTCAAGGGCACGGCCGCGGACCGCGCCGCGTTCCTGAAGACCGGCCAGCACGAGGCGCGGGCCAAGGACAAGGCCGCCGAGGAGTCGGGCACGGGGACCGGCACGGGCACGGGTACAGGAACCGGCACGGGCACCGGCACGACCCAGGTCGTGACGACGGGCACGAGCACCGGCACCGGCACCGGCACCGGGAGCAACAGCAACCTGACCGTGGCGGGCGGGTCCGGCCGACTCGCCAGCACGGGCGCCGACGACGCCGAGAACGCCTGGCTCGCGGCCGGCAGCGCAGCCGCGCTCGCCGCGGGCGCCGCCCTGGTGCTCGCCAACCGCCGTCGCCGCATGTCGGCCGAGGGCTGAACACCCCGCACGCACGGGTAAGGGGCGGGGGGGGGGGGGGGGGGGGGGGACCCACCCCCTTCCCCCCCCCCCCCCCCCCCCCCCCACAAGCCCCTGGGGGGCCCGCGGCCACTACAACGCTCCCCCCCGCCGCCCCAGCCGATCCCCACAAAAAAG
>NZ_JBVIAH010000002.1:92328-152120 GCF_055574035.1 Streptomyces sp. NPDC030021 | reverse complement strand
AACCGCTTCGCAGGGGGGGACCCTCTGGGTGCGAAACAACGGCTGTACCGGGGTGGGGGAGGGGGGAGAACCCCCCCGAGGAGGGGGGGGGGGGGGGGGGCCGCGGGTGGCCCCCCCGCCCCTATCCATGTCCGCGCCCGCGTCCGACTACGCGTCCGGGCTACGCGCCCTTGAACTCCTGGCGCTGACGGCCGAGACCGGTGATCTCCACCTCGACCACGTCGCCCGCCCGCAGGTAGGGCTTCGGCTCCGGCTGGCCCATGGCCACGCCGCCCGGCGTGCCGGTAACGATGACATCGCCCGGGTACAGGGTCATGAAGTGGCTCAGGTACCGGACGACCTCGCCGACCGGGAAGATCTGGTCCGAGGTGTTGCCGTCCTGCTTGAGTTCACCGTTGACCCACAGCTTCACGTCCAGGACCTGCGGGTTCGGGACCTCGTCGGCGGTGAGCAGCCAGGGGCCGATCGGCGTGAAGGTCTCGCAGTTCTTGCCCTTGTCCCAGGTGCCGCCGCGCTCGATCTGGAACTCGCGCTCCGAGACGTCGTTGACCAGCACGTACCCGCCGACGTGCGCGAGCCCCTGCACGGCGGAGTCCAGGTAGCGGGCGGTGCTGCCGATGACGACGCCGAGCTCGGCCTCCCAGTCGGTCTTCACGCTGCCGCGCGGGATCAGCACGGTGTCGTCGGGGCCGCCCACGGTGTCCGGGGCCTTCAGGAACAGGATCGGCTCGGCCGGCGGCTCCGCGCCGATCTCGGCGGCGTGCCCGAAGTAGTTCAGGCCGATGCCCACGACCTTGCCGATGCGGCCGACCGGTGCACCGATGCGCAGGCCTTCGGCGCTCAGGACCGGAAGCTCACCGGACTCGGCCGCGTCCCGTACCCGGGTCAGCACGGAGTCGTCGGCGAGCAGGCTGCCGTCCACATCCGTGATCAGGCCGGACAGGTCACGCAGGGTCCCGTCCCGGTCGAGCAGCGCGGGGCGCTCCGAGCCTACGGGTCCGACACGCAGCAGCTTCATGGGCATTCTCCCGTGGTCGTGAGTGGTCGGCCCGGGGCGTGCCCAGGGCCGGCCGATGGGTTGCGGCCATCGGAGGATTTGGTCGATCCTCCAAGATGTCCACCCAATCCGCAAGACCCTGTTCACAGACTGGAACGCGCGCCTCCACCCATCAGCTGCTCCGCCCGCTCCTTGCGGTACTGGAGCCAGGCCCGCTCCGCCACCGACCACGCGGTGGTGGTCAGCAGGTACAGCCCGGCGGCCAGCGGCACCACGGCGGCCGTGATCAGCGTCCCGAACGACAGCAGGGGCAGTACGCCGCCCAGCTTGCGCATGACCTCCTGCTGCTCGGCACTCACCTCGGCCATGACCCCGACCCCGGCCTTGGCCCCGCCGCCGGCCCCGGGCCTCTTGGAGGCAGCGGTCTTCTTCGGGGCAGTGGCTGCGGCGGCAGCGGCGGCCGCCGCGACCGAGGCAGCCGTCCGGCGCCCCCGCACCGCGCTCCACGCGGCCACCACCGCGATCGCCCCGAACAGCCCGAGAAACACCAGCCCCTGCGCCCCGAACAGACCGCCCTCGCCCAGCGCCTCGGTCCACCGGGCCCCCAGCGGCGCGGCGAAGAGCCGGTGCCCGAGCAGCTCGTTCGCCTTCCCGCCCACCTCGGCGGAGGAGAACGCCTGGTACATCACGAAGAACACGGGCAGCTGCAACAGGATCGGCAGGCACCCCGCCGCAGGAGTCGCTCCCCGGAAGGCGGCCCGGCTCAGCGGGTGCAGCGCGAGCCGTACGAGCACGGTGAACAGCACGATCGCGGCAGCGGTCGCGGACTGCGCCAGCACCGGCTCCAGAAGCCGGCCCAGCTCAGCAACAAGGTGGGTGAAAACGGACACGCGGGCCCTCCGAGGGGTCTCGTCGAACGTCGAAAGAGATGCATTTCGGCGTGACGACCCGCGAGGGGCGACAACAGTGATCAGTCAGCAGAAGGCGGGAAGTACTGCGCGCCCCTACGCGGCCGTCGGGACGAGACGGCCGGGCGCCCTGGGCCTCGACCGGCCCGAGGCATCGGGATCACGCTGCGGCAGGAAAGCCGTGCGCTGCTCGCGATCACGGATCGCGGTGCGTATTCGGTGCGGCGGCACGGGCCGCACGAGCCGCGCGGCGGCGGCGAGAGCCGCGGTGCCCACGGCGACGGTGGCCGCGAAGGCGACCACCACGGCGCCCAGCCCGCCCTCCCCAGCGAACAGCCCGAGGATTCCCCCGAGCAGCACGAACGGGAGCAGCAGGGCAAGGACCCGCGAGGTCCGCGCGTACAGGGCGAAGGACAGCAGGCCGCCTTCGCGTCGTTGCCGAGCCATACGGACCTCCCCCTCTCCACTCCCGCGCACGAACTCCCGTACGACATCGATGGTAACCGGCCCCACCGACCGATCCATCGGCCGCAAGTATCGAGGTCAAGAAGACTTGAGTAGGGTCCCCCAGACCACCAGCCGGTACTTCGAGGTGTACTCGGGCGTGCAGGTGGTGAGCGTGATGTACGCCCCGGGCTCGCTGTACCCCTGGTCCGGCTTCACCACGCTGCGCGGCACCGGCGCGATCACCCCGGTGTCCCGCTCGGTGGTCTCGCCGAGGATCTTCCCGACCACGTACGTGTACCGGCGCCCGCGCATGTCGACGATCAGCTCGTCGCCCGCCCGCAGCCGGTTGATGTACCGGAACGGCTCGCCGTGCGTGTTCCGGTGCCCGGCCAGCGCGAAGTTCCCCTGCGCCCCGGGCCCGGCGGTCCCCGGGTACTGCCCGGCGTAGCCCTTGTCCAGGACGGCCCGCTTGTCGACACCCTGTGCGACGGGCACGACGAGCCCGAGGCGCGGGACGCGCAGCACGGCGTACGCCCGGTCCCGCTCGGAAGGCCCGGCGGCGGGCCTGGCAGCGGGCCTGGCGGCCCGGGTCGCCGCGGGCGCCGCCCCGGAATCCGCCGGCCCGCTCGGCTCCGGCCCCACCGCCGAATCGCCACCGGCGCTGGCCCCGGAACCGGCCCCGGAGCCACTCTCGGAGCCCTCACCCCACGCCCGCTCCAGCGCCTGGACCTGCTCCTGCGCGGCAGCCGCGGCCTGCCGATTGGTCCACCACACCTGGTGCACCACCAGCAACAGGACCACCACCCCCACGGTGACGATCAGCTCGGCGCCCGCCCACAACACCCCCGCGAGACCGACCCGGCGCCCCCGCCGGCCGCTCCCCTGCACCACCACAGGTACGCGATCTCGCACGGGCGGCACCCTAAGTCCTCCCCCGCCAACTGACCAGCGGCAGTACGGTGTGAACCATGCGCCCCGACACGCCTGCCGAGCACATCGCCGAAGCCGAGCGCCTCATCCGCACGGCGACCCGCTACCCCGAGGACCAGGAGCCCTTGCTCCTCCAGGCCGCGGCCCACCTCGAACTGGCCGACGCACGCGACCGGGCGAGTGCCCTGTACGACCAGCTCCTCTCCTCCTCACCGGCCGACCCCCACCTGATCAAGGCCCTGCAGGCGGCGAACCTCTGGGAGTACGGCCACGAGGCGGAGGCACGCGCCCTGATCACCGGCATCCGCGCCGCCTCGCCCAAGGACCCGGCGCCGTGGGAGGTCATCGCGGAAGCCCTGGAGGCCCACGACGAGTTGGAGGCCTCGCACGACTGCTTCACCGAGGCGGCCACCCTCCTCATCGCGGAGGACGACCCGCTGACCCCGGCCACCACCGCCCTCCTCACGGGCCGCCACCGCGTACGCCGCCTCCTCGGGCGCCCGCACGACGACTGGGACATGGTCGCGGACACCCGCCACATCGGCCCGATCCCCCTCGACGAGCTCCACGACCCGAAGCGCATCTGGGCCCTGGGCTCCGACGACCCCGCCGAACTGCGCGCCGAGATCGCCCGCCTGCGCGCCGAACTGGGCGACCGCCGCGCGGCCCTCTCCCGCCCCTTCCCGGTGGCGATCCTGCACTGGCCGCAGCGCGAACTGTCGGAGCTGCTGACCAGCTACCCGACCCTCGCCTCCGAGTACCCCTCGCACGAGGCGCACCTGAGGGAGATCGAAACCTCCCTCCGCGCCCTGGCCGCCTCGGGCACCACGAACCTGGGCATCGTCACGGCGAGCGTCCCTTCGTACGAGGCCTTCGCGGCATCGGAGAAGACCTCCCCGGCCTCCCCGTCCCTCCTGGCCGAATACGCCACGACCCTGGCAGCCCGCGGCAAGGCCACCCCCTGGCCCCCGACCCCCACCGCCACCTGCTGGTGCACATCGGGCAAGCCGTACGCGGAGTGCCACGGCACCTCCTAACCGCGCGCTTTAGCTGATCTTCGCGCGCTGATGGACGAAGAAGTCGTGACGCTGGTGGTCTTCTTGTCCAGTGAACGCCTTGAACGCGCCAAGGGAGTAGGCATACGCGCCTGACGAGCGCTGGATGGTCTGCACTTCAAAGTCACGGCTCAGATGGCTCAGGTGCCGTTCGATCTCAGGGATGTCCATGGAGATACCGGCCTTGGCAAGCCTCGCAATGATCTGGTCCGACGCCATGGGACGGGTCGCACCACGAAGCAGCTTGTAGACGGGGTCCTGGACAGTGCTAGTGGACTCGATCAGCTCATGGCGCGGGCCTTCTTTACGGAGGGCTCTCGCGATCGACCGACCGACAGCCTCGGCTACTGGAGGGGGAAATGCGTTTCCGATCTGGCGGTACACCGCAGTCTTGCGGCCCTCGAACTTCCACTCGTCAAATCCATGCCTCCAGCCCTGGATACGAGCGACCATCTCTGTGGTGAGCTTGGGCCCTGGGACTCCAGGCTTGGGCTCCCATCCGGGAGCAGGCGGGGCATCTGCAACGCCAAGGCCATCTACACCGAGCTCGGCCCAGGCACGCTTCGCCCGCGTCGGCCCCAGGTCCGCTCCCCCGTGCCTCTTCGAACCTCCGACGATGGTCGGTGCAATGGAGTCAGCCTTCTTCGCCCAATCTTCGGCACCCTCCCAGCCGCCTGCCTTCATCAAGTCAAGCAGGGTCTCGCCGACTGTCGGCTTGGGGGCGTCGAGAGTCTCAGGCCACGTGAAGTATTCGGCGTACTCCTTGGGCATGGCGACAAGCACGAAACGCGGCCGAAGCTGAGGAACTCCGAAGTCGGACGCGTGGAGGAGCTTCCACTCGCCCACGTACCCGTAGTCATGAAGCTGGTCGAGGACATGCTGACGATAGGCAGAGAAGCGGTTGGCGCTGAGCCCTCGGACGTTCTCCAGGAGTAGGGCCCTGGGCTGCATACGCCCGCAGGCCTCGATAGCCCAAGCGAAGAGGTCTCGCTCGTCGGTAGCGCCCATCTGCTTGCCTGCGATGCTGAACGGCGGGCATGGCACGCCGCCAGCGAAGAGGTCGACGCCCTTGAACTTCTCCGGGTCCCAAACTTCGATATCGGCGACATCCCCCTGCCGCACATCCCATTTCGGCCGATTTAGCTGCAGAGTAGCCACGGCATGCGGGTCGAGTTCGACCGCGAGCCGGTGCCGGAAACCCGCACGGTCAAGCCCCAGAGACTGACCGCCTGCACCGGCGCAGATCTCGACCACCTCGAGATCCTCGTTGCTCTTCGCCGAAGACATGCGATCTCCCTCCAGATGCGCTGGCCTAGCCAGCGCACGAGCAGTCAGCGGGTACCCCAGTGGCCGCAAGATGATGAAATTGGATTTCCAGCTCCGCACGGGATGCCAGCATCCCAGCCTGCAGGTTCGCTACCTGCGGAATGGTCGATGCGGGCTCTGGTGAGGACGCGGAAGTCTATGCGCTACCACGGACATGTCACAAATGCCCGGTTTACCGCGGCAGGGGCCGGCGCCCCGGCCCCTGCTGGAACTCGGTTGAACTAGCCCTTCAGTGCTCGGTGTACTTCAGCGCGCGCCTGAGCGGGAAGGCGGCGGTAGGCGCTCCACGCGCGCTCCACAGGGACAGCGTCTCGCCGCCCCCTCTCCGCCCAGCGAGCGAGGCGTTCCCGGTCCGCCGGATCGAGGCACTCGATGTCCTCGACCAGACGAGCCGCGTCCACGGGCCTGTCATCACCACCCGCACGACAACGCTTACATTCCGTCACTGGCAGAATTTCCCGCTCTCCGCTGGGGAGCACCACGTCGCGGCGCGAGACGGAAAGCACGGCGGTCTGATTGATGTCGTCGGCGTACGGTTCGGCACCGGTGATGCCGCACACGGTGCACATGTAGTCGTCCCGCTCCAAAGCGGCCCGCACTTCCTTCGCAGACACCTTCTTCGGCGTTGCGGCACGACGCGCGACCGGATCCCACACCGGTACGCCCGCCTTGACGAACCGTTGCTGATCGGAAGCTAGCGAAGCGTCCTCAGTGTTGGTATGCATGACCCAGTCGAAGATACGGAGGCCCCGGATCCGCCGGTCGGCTTGAGCGATTCCAGGGAAGGCTTCACGGATCTGCTCCTTGGTGAAGGTGCCGCCTTCACCAATCTCCTGGAGGAGCCACAACGCCCCGCGGACCATGGTGCCACCGTTGACCTCCGGGTCGTTCCATGCAGGCAGAGACACCGCAACTCCGTTCACACGCTGACTGGGTGACTGATTATGATCATCCGACTCAAGTCGTCAGTGGCTGCTGCAATGATGCATGACATCACGGATGGCCACGGCGCCCTTGGAGGATCAGGCATGGCAGGGAAGTTCGACGTTCCGCCTGAGGCAGAGACGAACCGCATGCTCGTCGAGGAGCGCCTCGTCCAGGCAAGGACGGAGGCCGGCGCCAAGGTCACGGTCGACTGGAGGGGGCAGCAAAAGCACCTAGACGTCATCTCGATGCCTGTCCAGATGCTGTACTTCAACCCTGATACGCACCGCATCCGGGCACAGCGCTCCCTCGACCTGGAGCGGAACCGTGTTTTGGACGAGGAACCTTGGAGCGAGCCCGCCCAGGACTATCTGCGCCACCTGCTCGGCTGCAAGCCCTCGAACCCGAATCAGACCGACCCCGACTTCACCGCCCTCGTCGATGAGCTCCGCGAGTCCGGCCAGAAGGATCCCGGGATCATCACGCCCGAGGGAATCCTCGTTGACGGCAACACCCGATGCGCCGCTCTACGACAGCTCGGAGTCAAGGACATCCGTGTTGCCGTCCTCCCGCCGGACACCTCGCGCAGCGATATCAGCGACGTTGAACTCTCTCTCCAGCTCCGTCGCGACAAGCGGCGCGACTACACATACGTGAACCGGCTCATCGCAGTCGAAGAGCAGCTGGCCGCAGGTAGGCGCGAAGACGACATCGCCCGCGCTTTCAACATTAAGACGAATACCCTCCACAAGGACAGGTGGGTATACCAGCTCATTCTCGATGCGATCGAACGCAGTCGGACAGATAGCGGAGCAACCCTGCGCCTGGTGGACTTCGAAGAAGACCAGGAACAGCTCCGAGAATTGCACCGCGACTACACCAAACTGAAGCAAACCGACCCCGATGCAGCAGATCAGCTGAAGGAGTCGCGCCTGGCCATGGTCGTGCTGGACTTCGCCAAGACGTCAATTCGACTGGCGGAGGCCGACTTCCACACCCGGTACCTTGACGAGCGCCTGCCCATGGAATTGAAGCCTGCAGAACAGCAGTCCGCTTCCGTGGGCATTCCCGGCCTTCCAGGCGTAGCTGTCCAAGACGCAGCCCCGACGGTCAAGACAACTCGTGCCCTGACCGATACCCTCCTGCGAGCAAAAGCCGCAGTACAAAACGCCGACAAGCTGGACCCCGCAGAGGTGGCCAGAGCAGGTCAGCTTATGACTGCTGCAAGCGATGTCTTTACCGCCGCAGTTAAGCTGGCCGGCCTGAATGCCCAACTGCAGAAGCGTAAGATCGCCGTGCCAGAGCGCCTCACGGATGCTGCAGATCACGTGAATCAGTGCGCTTCCGAGTTCGCCGACGCCAAAGCAAAGCGCGTCCTTGATGAAGAATCATTCGACGACGCACTACTTACTCTCCGGGCAAGCCTTGTTCGACTGGCGAAGCAGGCCGGGCGAACGTTCACCACTCCTGGCGACGGCGTGGCATGGCTGCTCGAAGCCACGCGCGCGGAGGCGTGATCATGCAATCGGTCGGACCGAGCCTGAAGATCGAGTTCGGCGATGCCGCGACCAAGGCCCGCCTTCGAGCAGCATTCGGCTTCGAGGCCGACCTGCGCCGGCTCGCGCTGCGCTTCAACAGCAGCACGCAGCGCTCACACGGTTCTGTTGACATCGAAATCGACGACCTTCTCACTAACCTTGTGGCAGTCGCTTCCTGGCCACAACCCAGCTCGGTAGAATGGGATCCTCAGCTGGCTGCCCTCGCCACAGACTCAGCAGCCGACGCTCAAGCTGTAGAGAGGCGCCTCGATCCGGAAGCCGCTGCCGTAGGCGCTGTGAACCCAACCGAGATCGACGGACTCCTCGGCCCTGGATGGACTGCCGATCTGACCGGATTCCAACGGCGGGATATTGCCAAGCTGATCTCGCTTCGGCACGGCGCCAACTTCTCTGTGCCCGGCGCCGGCAAGACCCGGGTCGGCCTCGCTGTCTTCCAAGCCATGCGGCGAGCAGAAGGAGTTGAGCGACTTCTCGTCGTAGGGCCGAAGTCCTGCTACGAGGCATGGCATAACGAGAATTCCCAGTGCCTGGAGAAGCCTCTCAACATGGAAGTCTTCTCCGGAAGGGTGGATCCGACGGCTGAAGCCGTCATCGTGAACTACGAGCGCCTCAGTGGCGCTGTCAATGAGCTGAGCGCTTGGTTGACAGCCCGGCCATCGTTGTTGCTGCTCGATGAGGCTCACCGCATGAAGCTCGGAGCTGACGGCACCTACGGCTCTGCCTGCCTCGCCCTCGGCCCCAGGGCCCGCCGCCGACTCATCCTCACAGGCACCCCGGCCCCCAACGGTGTCAGAGATTTGGAAAATCTGTTTGGATTCGTCTGGCCAGGCCATGGCCGCAGGAAGGTCACTCAAGCCGTGGCCGGCGGCGATCTGGTCAAGGCGAGCCAGGCGCTCCGCCCCCTCTTCGCCCGAACAACGAAGGGCGAGCTTGGGCTGCCGCCCGTGACTACCAGCCTGCGTCCTGTGCCCCTTCCTCCTCTGCACCGCGAGATCCACGACGCGCTCATCGGCCGGTTCTCAGCACGCGTTGCGGGTGCGGAGGCCGATTTTCAGCAACTCGGCAAGGTCATCGTCTACATGCTGATGGCGGCGACCAGCCCTGCGCTCCTAGCAGTGGGCACAACGCGTCACGAGCCTCTGGCGTACCAAGTACCCCCGCTCACCGTGCCGGAGAACACGCCGCTCTACGAGTTGATGCAAGACCTGCCCAGCTATGAGATGTCACCCAAGTACCAGGAGGTGTTGGCCATCGTCTCAGCCAATGCAGCCCTGGGTCGCAAGACGCTCATCTGGTCCACGTTCGTTCGCAGCTTGAACACGCTCAAGCGGATCCTCGGGGCATTCTCCCCGGCTGTCGTTCATGGCGGCACTGAGGATCGTGATGACCAGATCAACCGGTTCCGCAGGGATCCTGACTGCATGGTGCTCCTATCCAACCCAGCGACGCTCGGCGAAGGCATCAGCCTTCACCACGACTGCCACGATGCTGTCTACGTCGATCGGGACTTCGCGGCAGGGCGCTTCCTCCAGAGCCTCGACAGGATCCACCGTCTAGGGCTCGCTCCAGAGGCCGAGACCCGCATCACCGTACTCGCTTCCGAAGGCACCATCGACGAAGTAGTCGCCCAGCGGCTCGCCGACAAACTGCAGTTCATGGGACGCATCCTCGACGATCCTGCGGTTCAGGAACTGGCCGACCTCGATGAGGAGCCAGCCGTTGGCGGTGGCTTGGATCTAAAGGACCTGCAAGCGATGATGGGCTACCTCCATGCCCGTACCTCCTGATCCGGTCCTACGCGCGGCCGCGCGCTGGCTCCACCGCCTCCCGGCATCGGGCGCCGCGCGCTGCCGTGCGCTCTTCACGACGCACGCCGAGTTCAGCGACATCACGCCCACCCAGTACGACGCCGCATACGCATGGATTCGCAAGACGGGGATGCTCGATGCGAAGGACGTCGGCGTACCTCCAGAAGTGAGAATCTACGACGCTGCGATCGTGGACAGCGGCGCCTCCTGGCTGTCTGATGCCGACGTACTCGTCCAGAGCCCCGACGAAATCCCTGAGGACGCACTTCGTGCTGCCGAGGCGCTAGGGCTCAAAGCCGACGACGCGTACGCGCGCATCGGCGCCGCCTGGGGAAAGGTAGACGCAGCTGGACGCGCCCGAATCGGGGCCATGGGCGAGGAGGCCCTACTCAACCTTCTGCATGCCTCGACTGCGGCAGCAGTCGAGCACATTGCAGCGTGGTCCGACGCTCACGGTTACGACATCGCAGTTCAGGGACAGGTCTGTTCGGTCCATCTCGAAGTCAAATCAACTATGCGACGTGGCCGGTTGGCGGTCTACATATCGCGCAATGAGTACGAGACGATGCTCCGCGACCCCCACTGGCGCATGGTCGCTGTCCAGCTCCGACCGAATGGCGAGCCGATCGCCGTATGGACCGTACCGAGCGACTGGATCGCGTCGCACGTTCCGACCGACCCTGGCGTCCTCGGGCGCTGGGAAGCGTGCCGTCTCAACATCCCATCCGATGTTCTCGAATCAGGCATACCGGCACTCGCCCCTCTGCTAACACCCACAGCATCTGTGCTACTCGCAGCAACAGATGCTGGCTGAGGAGGAGCGGAATCCCGAGAGGGAGCTTCGAGGCTTCACCCTTCGAGATCCTCACTCGGGTGCGTTCCTCCGGGCAGCGATCGCACCCCGAACTGCATCCGCGCACTCCTCGGGAGCCTGATGCTCCCAGAAGCGCAAGACAAGCCAACCCGCCTCGGCGAGCTTCTGGTCCGTCTCCCGATCCCGCTGCATGTTCCTGCCGATCTTCTCCCGCCAGTACTCAGGGTTTGTCTTCGGCGCTACGAAGTGATCAGGGCAGCCGTGCCAGAAACAGCCGTCGACGAAGACGGCAACGCGTACAGGGCGGAACACCAAGTCAGCGGTACGACGCATGTCCGGAAGCGGTTTGGCCGCCACGCGGTAGCGCAGCCCGCTGGCGTGCAGCAGAGACCGCAGTGCCCGTTCCGGTGAAGTGTCGCGGCTTCGGTTGCCCAGCATGCTGCGGCGGTTAGCCGCCGACGATGCCCAGGAGCCGGGGGGCGGGCTCCACGGAACGGGCTCGGAGGGTTCTTTCTTGTCCATCGCGTAGGAAGTCTAGGGACTTCCTACGCGATCGCCCCGGCTCCGGCGCTCCCTATGCCGCGCCCGTCTCGGCCTCGTAGTGGGTCTGGGCACGGTCCAGGATGTCGTCCGGGTCGCAACCCTGTGCCGCTAGCCAGTGGAGGACGTCGGCGATGAGATCAGCCACCGACTGCTCCACGGCCTGCGGGCGCCAGGCGGCGGGAGGGTGCGGGCTATCGGAAAGACCGCGGTAGGCCGCCAGGACGGCCGCTCCGCGTTGCACCCGACGGTACTGCCGGTCCGACTGGAGTGCGAGTTCGCACCAGACCGCCTTGCCGGTTGCCGTCAGAACCGTGCCCCAGTCAACCGCCAGCGCAGCCAGCAGGTGCAGGCCCCTGCCGGACTCTTCTTCACGGGACGGCCGCTCCATCACAGGGGTGGTGTGGCTCTTGTCGTGGATCTCTACTCGAAGACGTGCCTCAGCAGGCTCTGACTCCATGACCAGCGTCGCGGACGTGCCCGCACCCACATGCTTGATCACATTGGCCGTGAGTTCTGTGACGGCCAGCTGCGCATCTTCAGCGAGGGCCGGGAGACCCCAGGCAACAAGTTGATCTCTGACGATGCGTCGCAGGAGACACAGTTCCGCAGCCTCCGCCGTGAACGGCAGAACACAGCGAGACCGGCGGTCGACAGACGGATATCCACTCATGGAGCTCCCTCCCATGCCACGACAGCACCTGCACCAGTCGTATCCGTACGACTGCGCTGCGTAGCGTCACGAGTGGAGTATCGCATTGAGAAGTCTCACCATGTAACTTCTCACGAGAATCGTCCGGGTGAATTCCGACGGCGCAACGTCCGTCGCACATAGCCTTGTTGCCTCCACTCCGGCAGCAGAACAGCACCTCGGGAGACGGCACGCATGTCAGCCAGAGCAACCACCCGACGCCGACAGCTCGGGGCGACCATGCGCAAGCTGCGCGCCCGCGCGGGCATGACTCTGGAGGAGGCCGGCCACGTCGTCGGCGTATCCAAGGCCACCGTCAGCCGGTACGAGACCCAGGCGGGGCCGGTGAAGTGGCCCATCGTGGAGGCGTTGTGCCGCGAATACGGGGCCACCGATGCTGAGCGGACTGCAGTCGTAGAGCTAGCGAAGGGCGCGAAGCGGCAGGGATGGTGGAACTCCATCGCCGACTCGATTCCGGAGAGCATGAATCTGTTGCTCACCCTGGAGGACGAGGCTGTGAGGGAGGACCACTTCAACTGCCTCTACGTACCTGGGCTTCTCCAGACACGCGCCTACACAGAAGCCGTCCAGTACGCCTCAGAGATGAGGCTGCCACCCAAGGAGATCGAGCCGCTCGTCGATATCCGGATGAAACGGCAGGAGATCCTCGACCGCCCCAAGCCACCACACCTCTGGGCCATCCTCGACGAGTCGGTGATCCGACGTGTTGTGGGCTCGCGGCAGGTGATGAAAGCTCAGCTCGAGCGCCTCCTTGAGGCCAACGAGTCTCAGCACATCACCTTGCAGGTGCTGCCCTTCTCCAAGGGTGCGCACTCCGCCGCCATGGGCAGTTTCGTGATCATCGGCGGGCCCGAGCCATCCTTGGATGTCGTGTACGTGGACACTCACGTAGGTTCGCTGTTCATGGAGCAGGACAAAGAGCTGGACCGCTACCGGCTTGCCTTCGAGTACCTCCGCGCACAAGCGTTGGACATGGCTGCATCATCAGCACTAATCAAGCGTGTCCACGAGGAGTTGTAATGAACCTCATCTCACCGGCCATAGGCACCACCGTCTGGGTCAAGTCCTCCTACAGCGGGGCCGAGCACAGCGAGTGTGTCGAGGCAGCATTCGTCACCTACTCGATCGCTCTGCGTGACTCCAAGCGACCGATGGGAGAAACGGTTTCGTTCGGGGATGTGGCTTGGCGCGTCTTCATCGAAGGGCTTCGGAACGCACAGCCGTAGCGGTGGTTCTCGGCACCACAAGAAGCCAGAGCGGCCGTGACAACCGCACCAGGTACCGGCCAGCCGCGGCACCGGTCACATCCACTGAACGGGGCATCCAGCCCCACCGCTACCAACCACCAGATTCAACCGGCCTTTCGTGGGCTCAGCCGCTGGCCATGACGGGCGGGATGGTGTCGCATGGCGCTGCATGGCAGGGTCGACCTCATGCGGATTCTCGTGATGGGTGGCACATGGTTCCTCGGCCGAGCGATCGTTGACGAAGCACTTCGACGCGGGTGGGAGGTGACGGCGTTCAACCGTGGCCGCTCCGGTGCGGTCGAGGGCGCCGACACTGTCCGGGGCGACCGGACCAGCCCCGAGGACATGAAGCGGCTCGCCGCACATGGGCCGTGGGATGCTGTCATCGACACCTCCAGCAGCGAGTTCCCTCCCCGTGATGTGCTCCTCGCCGCCGAGGCCCTGCGCCCGGTCGCCGCCCGGTGGGTGCACGTGTCCACGGTGTCCGTCTATCAGGGCTGGCCCCACCAAGCGCTCACCGAGGACTCCCTTCTGCTGGAGTGCCCACCGGATGCCGACGAGTTGTTCGGGCACACCAGCGCCGACGGCAGTCCGACGAAGTACGGGTTCCAGAAGGCGGGCGGAGAGGCTGCTGTACGCGCCGCCTTCGGGGACGACGTGGTGTTCCTGCGGCCCGGGGTGATCTTGGGGCCTGGCGAGTACGTCGGCCGCCTCCCCTGGTGGCTCACCCGAGCCCAGCGCGGCGGCCCGATCGTCGTCCCGGCGCCGGCCGCCCAGAGGATCCAGCCTGTGGACGTGCGGGACGTCGCCGCCTTCGCCGTCGATCAGGCCGGCACCGGTGGCACCGGCCGGGCGTTCAACATCGCCCACCCCGGGGGCGTCAGCTGGGCCGACTTCATCGCCACGTGCCTGGCCGTTACCGATAGCACCGGCAGCCCGGTGTGGGCCGATGCGGCGGCACTCACTGCGCACGGTGTCAAGCAGTGGACGGAGCTTCCACTGTGGCGCACCCACTCCGGGGTGTGGTCCGTCGACGCTTCCCGTGCCGTGGCTGCCGGGCTCCGCTGCCGTCCGCTTGCCGACACCATTGCCGACACCTGGGCGTGGATGCAGGCAGATGGTCGGCCGGTCGAACATCCGAGGTGGGCCGAGCACGGCATGGACCCCGCCAAGGAAGCCCAGATCCTTGCCGCCCTCGGCTACTCGTAGGCGCAGGGGCTGGATCAGGGCTCGATGGTAAGGAGCCCGCTCCCCGTACCCAACTGCCTCGGCGCCGAGAGACGCCCGAACTCTTCGATCTGCTCGCCGAGCGTGACGGCCACCTGCGTCCCTCTGAACGCAGGGGCCGTCAGCGCACGACGCAAGCCGCCAGTGCGCTCCAAGAGTCCCGCCACACGCTGTTCTGCTGGGATCACCCACACCGTCTCCAGCGTCGCCGCCGCCGCGTCCAGGTCGCCCCGGAGCACCTGCGCCGCAGCGAGGTCGGCCGCGGCCTTGCCCCGGACCGCTACCGACTGCCGGGCCGGCGGCCGGGACGCGACCAGGTCCAGCGCCCGCTGCGCAGTCACCTCGGCCCCTGCCCCGTCGCCGACGAGCAGGGCGGTGGTGCCGTTGGACATCAGCAGCCGTTCCTCGTTGAAGGCGAACTCGCCTCCGACGTCGTCGTGCAGGGCGTCCCGATCGCCGCTGTCCTGCCGCGTGGACGCGACGAGCGCGCGGGTGGCCCGTTCCCGGTCCCCGAGGTGTCCGTGGGCGCGGGCTTCGATGGACAGCAGTCGCCGCCGGGCCGTGTCGCCCAGACCGGCGTAGGCCATTGCGGTCCGCGCGTGGCGTACGGCCTCCGAGGGGCGGCCCGTGAAGTACGCGCAGATTGCCAGGGATCCGGTGGCGTAGGCCCGTAGTGGATCGAAGCGGGCCATCTCCCCGTACAGGGCCGCCGACCGGGCGAGGCGTGCCGAGTCGTCCAGGGCGCCGAGGTCGAACGCGGCGGTCGACAGCAGCGCGCATGCCTGTCCCGCCACGATCAGCAGCTCCTGTTGCTGCGCAGGCACCTTGGTGAGTCCACGTTGGTGCTCGGCCTCCGAGCGGAGAAGCCTGGCCCGCCGGAACACCTCGAAGGCGCTTGCGGCGCCGTACGAGCGGGCGAGGGACAGGGCGTCGTCACGGAGCTGGTCGATGGTCGTGTCGGATACGGACTGCGCGGCGGCAGCCCCCGCCTCATCAGCGGCGTCACGTGCGGTCATGGCGATTTCACTTTCGAGGTCGTACGCAGTGGGAGTCACCGATGCCGAGGGCGACAGCGCGGGCGGTGGCCCGAACAGCGCCGCGGCGTCCACGCCGAAGAGTTGCTCCAGTGCCCGGCACGTGTCCGGTCCCGCCATGGTCTTGATCCGGCCCGACGTCCACCGCCGGAACTGTGCCTCCGACACCGACATGCCCTGCACTCCGGCCTGTACGGCCGCGCGCTCGAATGCCGTGACGAAGTCCCTGTAACGCCAATGCCGTTGCTGGACTAACACGCGCAGCAGCGTCGCCGGATCGTCCATCGGTCGCTCCCTCAAGGTCAGGAGACGGGCCACGTCGCGCCCGCTCCACTTCGTGCCTACTGCTCAACATCCCTGCTGCGCAATGGAATCCGTGCAGATGACATCGCGGTGCCACCTCCATGACACCCCGGTCACCCTGGCGAGCACCTGAGGACACCAACCGCGTCGTGGCCGTGACACCCGCACCAGGGGGACCCTTACGCCACCTCGAAGACCCCGGCGAAAGGGAGTGGAACGTGAGCGGCCCCCGGCTTCCCCGAAGAACCCCTGGCGCGATCAGCACGCACTACGAGGCCGTCGTGGCCCCGTACGTGGAGACGTCAGCCGGCACCCCGTCGGAGCGCCGCGGCCTGCCCCGGGCCGCCGAGGCGTTCCGTAGCCGGAACAGCGACCCCTCCACCTGGAGCTCCGCCCAGTTCGACGCCTTCCTCGGCCTCGGAGGAGCCCAATGAGCGAGACCACGGGGACGAACGTCTGGGTCACGGAGGACACCGGGCACCGGTTCCTCGGCCAGGACGTCGCACACCCCGCCAGCGGACGTCGCGGAACCGTGGGCGCCGTCCTGGTCTACGTATCGAAACTCACCGATAGGCCGGTCAGGAAGGTGGCGCACATGCGCCCGATGGACCACTCGGGTCGGGAATGGACTGCCGATCCGAACACTCTCCATCTCCTACGGCCGATCGCCCACCCGGCCCAGCCCAGCGAGACAAGGGGCTGAACAGGCTTCCCGTCGGTGCCGACCAAGCGGACGGCACCGACGGGGAACGGCGCCAGAGCGCCGCGCACGAAACCGGCGAGGTGCCATACGGCACCAGACCGGCGGCACCAGAGCGGATCCAAGCTGCCCGTCCCGGGCGGTCACCCTTCCACCAAGGAGATCAGCTATGCCGAAGCCCAGGAAAGAGAAGCAGAACCACCTCATCTACGCGGACGTCGTGGACTCCAAGTCCAAGGCGGGCGTGTGGATGGGAGAGCGCGCCTCCTTCCGCGACAAGCAGGGCCGCATCCTGGAGGCCCTGAAGGACCGCACCGACTGGGTCAGCCTGGAGGGCGCCGTCATGGTCATCAGCACCGAACCGGCCGGTCTCACGGTCATCGCGCCGAACCCGACTCTCCCCGGTGTGATCGTCCTCTCCGACGGCGGTTCCCCCGCGGCCTCCGCCCGGCTCCAGGCCGACGCCGAGGACAAGGTCCGCGCCGTCATGGCCGAGCTGGGTATCGCCGAAGAGGAAACGGCGGCCTGACCCAGTGGCCACTCCCCAGCTTCTGTGGGGGAAATACTTCCAGTACGACCGGGACGGGGAGGCTGTCCTCCTCGACCCGGTCACGCTGGAGAGTGTGCTTCTCGACCCCGGCCGCGACGCACTTAGCCCTCGCCGGGCTCGGCTTCACCAAGGACGGCCCTGCGGCCGACCGCCGTGAAGCACTCCACCACCGCCTTTACACCCTGGGCATCGACCCGACGCCGCGTCGGATCAGCGGCCTGCGGGTAGTGCTCACCGACCGCTGCAACATGGCCTGCACGTACTGCTTCGTCGACACGAACAGCGGCAAGCCGGACATGACGGAGCAGGAGCTCGCCGCCGGCCTTGAGTTCCTGTTCGAGCAGAACGCTGGGCAGGAAGAGGTCTCGATCCAGTGGTTCGGCGGCGAGCCGACGATCCGCTTCGACCTCATGAAGTACGGCGACGAACTCGCCGACACCCTCGCGGCCCGGCACGGCGTACAGCGGGTCCGGCGCACGGTCGTCACCAACGGCGCTCGCCTGACGGACGAGGCCCTCGACCACTTCGTACAGCGCGAGTACGGGGTGGGCATCTCCATCGACGGCCCGCCGGGCATCAACTCGGCGAACCGGCTCCTCCTCGGCGGACAGCCCGCGGACGACCGCATCCGCCGCAACGTCCGGCGCCTGGTCGAGGCGAAGGGCCTGCACGTTGGCTGCAACCTCACCCCGACGGCGTCGAACATCGGGCGCCTGGCCGAGAGCGTGCAGTGGATCATCGACGACCTCGGCCTCAAGTTCATCTACGTCAACACGCCCATCCCCACCGAGGGCGAGTGGCGGGTGAACGGCACGGACCTGGCCCGGGAGCTCTACGAAGCCCGCCTGACCGCACTCGGGAAGGGCGGGATGCTCTTCTCCGTCCTCGACCGCGCCTTCCAGGCCCTCGATACCCGCCGGCCGATGCTCTTTGACCACATGCAGGGCGACCGCAGCCTCAACGCCGCCCTCCTGCCCGGCAACCAGGTCAGCGTCTGCGACATCAACTTCACCGAACCCGAGTTCCTCCACACACTCGACGAGCTACGGTCAGACCCCAGCCGCCTCACAAGGGCGACGAAGAAGGTCGCGCCGATCCCCGCGTGCGGCGACTGCCCGGCGCTGGCCATATGCGGCGGCCCGTCCCGCAACGAACAAGCCCTCATCGGCGGCAGCACGCCCGACCCGCAGATGTGCGCTTTCTACACCAGCACCGTGGCCATCGCGGTATGGGACAACACGGGGGTGCAATGAGCACCCCGGTCCGTACGGCGCTGATCTCGACGGCGGGGCACTGCGAGGTCGCGTGCAGTTTCTGCTTCCGGGCTGACCGCGCCCGCGGCTTCCTCACCACCGCGACGTACACCCGTGCCCTGTCGCGGCTGAAGGAGACCGGGGTGGAGGGCGTGTGCCTCACGGGTGGTGAGCCGACCCATCACCCAGACCTCCGGCAGCTCGTCCGCCTGGCTCTCCAGTTCGGCATGACGGTGTCCATGGTGACCTCGGCCCGCTCGGAGGCTGAGGTCGCTGCCCTCGCGGAGGTCGGTCACCTTCTGACCAACGTGACCGTCTCCGCGGACTCGCAGGGCGCAATGACGCTCGGCCGCACCACACGGACGGCGGCCTCGGCCGTCGCGACGCTGGACGCCGTCGACACCCCCTCGAAAGTCCTTCACCTCACCTACTGGGGTGTGGACGCCGACGAAGCCGCGCAGCTCATCGACCTCGTAGCGGGAACGGGAATCGACGTCCAGCTGAGTCCCGTCCTCCTCTCCGAAACCGCCCTGCGCCGGGACAGCCGATCACTCCAGGACTCCCTGATGCAGAGGGCACGCGACACGGCGGCACTCGACCAGTACTTCCGCCTGTCCAACGGATACCGCTCCTACCTCGACGACCTGCGGCAGCTACAGCTGTCCAAGGAGGAGAGCCACCCCTGTCGGTCGGCAACGCTCTACATGTCAGCTGACGGCGACGTGCGGCACTGCCCCTATGGAGCATCCGAGGTCAGTGTCCACGCCCCACGTACCGATATCCGAGCCTTCCTCGACGCGCCGGCCACGGACCGCGTCGTACCCGACTGCGCCGCCATCTGCCGCCCGGCGTCCCGCGACTGCGCGGTGGCCTGACCTTGGAGGTCTACGTGCAACCGTCGGTCTCCGTCACCGATCCCGACGACTTCAACACCCACTGGAGGAAGCCGCCGAACTTCCGCATGCAGGTCCCGTTCGACTACCTGTTCCTGCCGGCAGTCGACATCCTCGACCATGTCCGCCGGGACGAGGAGGTGCGGTTCACGATCCTCGGCGAGGACGACTGGAAGGTGCGCATGGACCGCACCGCCGCGTTCCGTACGGCCCCGGTCGAGGAGATCGCCACATGGCCGTTCCGCCTGGTGCACTTCAACCTCGCCCGGTTCTACGGCGAGATCCTGGCCGGCTTCCAGAACGAGGTCATGGTGCCCTGGCGCACCTATCTGTCGTCGCAGGGATTCACGTGGCAGCGGTGCGCGCCCATCCTGTTCCTGTCCACCGAGGGGGCGGCCTCGACCTACCACAACGACAACTCGCACGGTCTGGTGTGGCAGGTCCAAGGGATCAAGACCTTCCACAGCTACCACAACCCCGACAAGCACCTGTCCCCCGAAGCCGCGGTCCTCGGTGAGACCACCGCCGAAGACCCCCCACCGCACGACGAGGCTCAGCGGCAGTCGGTGACGATGCAGCCAGGCGACCAGCTGTGGAGCCACGCCCTGACCCCGCACTGGGTCACCACCGAATCACCACTCGCGCTCAGCGTCACGCTCTCCCACGGCGGCCTCTCCCGCCGCGGCCGGTACGCCGACCGCGAGCTGGCCCTGCGCGCCCACTGGGATAAGAACCCCGCCGAGGCGTGGACCCTCGACCTCGGCCACACCCGGTACTGAGCGAGCCCCCGCTGCCCCACCGCCAGACAGGCGGTGGGACAGCGGTGCGTCTACCCCTGGCTCAGGGGGTGAGGCGGTTCGGCCCCCGGAACAGGAACGCAGCTTCGCGGATCGAGTCCAGGCCGAGCATGACCATCAAGATCCGGCCCAGGCCGGCGCCGAGGCCGCCGTGTGGCGGGCACCCGAACCGGAAGATGTTCATGTAGTCCTGCATCGGCTCTGTGTCCATGCTCTTCTCCTCCGCCTGCTTGAGCAGCACATCGGAGCGGTGCTCACGCTGGGCCCCGGTGGTGATCTCCAGGCCCTTCCAGAGCAGGTCGAAGCTGAGCGTCAGGTCCGGCCGGTCCACCGGACGCATGTGGTAGAAGGGCCGGATGCCGGCCGGGTAGTGCGTAATGAACACGAACTCGTGACCCGTGAGCTCCTTCATATGGGCGGCGATGGTGCGCTCACCCTCCGGGTCCAGGTCCTCCTTGACGCCTTCGGGGTCCCAGCCGCCGGCCCGCAGGATCTCCTGCGCCTCGGCCATCGTGATCCTGGGGAACGGAGCCTCCGGCACAACGACCTCGATGCCGAAGACCTCCTGGATCGCCTCACCGTGGACCTCGGCAACCTTCGCGATGGCATGAGCGAGCATCCGCTCCTCGAACGCCATCACGTCCTCGACGTCGTCGATCCACGACAGCTCAACGTCCACGCCGGTGAACTCGGTCGCGTGCCGAGATGTGTACGACGGCTCGGCCCGGAAGACAGGCCCGACCTCGAAGACCCGGTCGATGCCCGCGGCCACGGCCATCTGCTTGTAGAACTGCGGCGACTGCGCGAGGTAGGCCGAGCGGTCGAAGTACCCGAGCTTGAACACCTCCGCGCCAGACTCCGACGCGGTGCCCATCAGCTTCGGCGTGTGCATCTCCGTACAGCCGTTCTCCGTGGCGTACTCGCGCAGCCCCTGCTCCAGGGTCGTCTGCGCGGCGAACACCATCTGCGCCGTGGCACGCTTGCGTACGTCCAGGAACCGCCAGTCGAGCCGGTGCTCGGGGCCGGTGTGCTCGTCAATCGGCAGCGGCGTCTCCGCCCGGTTCAGCACCTCGATCGTCTCGGGGACGATCTCCAAGCCACCCAGGTTGACCTGGGCCGCCTCTACGAGCCGGCCGGTGATCCGGACGGCGGACTCAGGGGTAACCGATTCGATGATGGCTTCAAGCGGGCCGCCGTCGCGCTTGTGGGTCACCTGGACCATGCCGGAGTGGTCCCGCAGGATGACGAACTGCATCTTGCGCTGCAGCCGGAGCGCGTTCACCCAGCCCGAGACGGTGACGGTCTGGTCGAGGTGTGCGCGTAGGTCAGAAACCAGTACGCGGCTAGTCGTGTGGATCATCGCAGCCCTCCAGGGGCGTCGTCATGATCCCTTGGAAGCGTGGGCGAGAAGGGTACTCGCGGTGCCACCACGCCTTTGCCACCGCCAGACAGCGGCGGCCTCATTCAGCCCGATGACGGGGGCAAACCGGCGGGGCATTGGGCCCGTGGGCCTTTCCTCCCCGCGCTCGGGAGGGTCTTCACCACGGGGCACGAGTCCGCCTTCACAGCTACCGGCGGCTCTCTCTGCTCGCGTGATCCGTGGCTACTCGTCTCCGTCGACGCGTTGCCCGAAAGGATACGGATGCAGTAAGAGCCCCGCAACGGAATCACAGCGGCAGCGCCGGACGTGGCCGGAGATCGATTGTGAGGGGCTGAACCAAAGACTGCTGATGCTGATGCGCCCGGGCGACGCAATTGCGATGGCGCGTCCCATAGCTGCGGCGTCCCTGCGACAGCGCGGTTCCCGCCTCCTACGATGGAATGAGTTGCTTTTCCGCCGCATCCCCAGGGGGCGTGATGACTCAGGACGGCTTGCTCAGGCTCCGCATGGAGCGCGCGTTCCCCGTAGCGCCCGGGGTGGTGTTCCAGGCCTTGACCGATCCCGTGGAGCTGGCGAAGTGGTGGGGGCCGGACGGGTTCAGCATTCCCCGGGTGGAGAGCGACCTGCGGCCCGGCGGGTCCTATCGGATCGAGATGCAACCGCCGGAAGGGGGTTCCTTCTTCCTCACCGGCGAATTCCTCGAAGTGGAACCTCCCGCCCTGCTGTCGTACACGTTCCGCTGGGAAGAACCCGACCCCGAGGACCGGGAGACGATCGTGGTCCTGGAGCTGCACGGCGACGGCACGGGCTCGACCCGGCTCGTCTTCGTGCAGCTCGGCTTCGCCACCGAGGGACGTCTCGCCCTGCACGACGAGGGCTGGACCCAGGGCTTCGACAAGCTCGAGGGCCTGCTGAAGGCCTAGCGGGCTACCTGTCGGCCGCCGCGTAGGCGGCCGTGGCTACCGCGGCCGCCGCCGTGAAGACCGCCGGCCAGGCGCCGATCTTCTTCGCCAGGGGGTGCGACCCCGCAAACGCGGCGACGTAGGCCGCGCCCAGGAGGGCCGTCGTCGCCGGGGTCGTGCGGCGGTGCCATTCGCGGGCCGCGAGGGTGCCCGCGGCCGCGAGGACCACGCCGCCGAGCGGGCGTACGCCGGTCCAGCGGGCCGTGGCGTAGCCGCCGACCAGGCCGGCCGCTGCTACTGCCGAGGTGGGAATCTGCGCCATCGTGGGGTCCTCCAGCCGTTCGAACGTCTCCGGACGAGGCTAACGCGCCCGCCGCGTGAAGCGGCGCGCGGCCGTCACGCCCAGGACCACGACGGCTCCGCCGAGGACGCCGGGCGGGACGGTGTCCTGGACGGTGCGGGGCAGGACGGCGATGACGCCCAGGGTGATGAAGAACGCCACCGCGCACGCGGCGAGGCCGACCAGGGCTTTGCGCAGGAGAGAACTGGACACACGGGTTCAACGCCGGGCCGGGGGACGGCGATACGGGCGGGCCGGAACACCGTACGGAAGTCGGATTTGTCGCACACCCTCCGGATCCGCGCAGGTGCCCTCCGTGGAACCTCCCCGGCGTAGATTCACTCTCCTACACGGGCGATACGACCGAAGCCGCCCAAGCCGGCCCAAGGAGCTGCAAACGTGATCTGCTATGGACCGGCCGTGCTGGACCTGTCGGACGAACTGGCCGACGCCTACAGCGAGGTGTTCTCCGCGCCACCGTGGAACGAGGACGAAGAAACCATTCGCCAGTTCTCCCTCCGGCTCCAGGCCGACAGCCGCCGCGCCGGTTTCCGCACCGCCTTCGCGCAGTCGCCCGCGGGCATCGACGGCTTCGCCACCGCCTGGCTGACCCCCAAGTCCTTCCCCCGCGACCGCGGTTACGGGCAGGTCTCCGCGCAGCTCGGCCGGCAGCGCGTACGGGAACTCCTCATCGGCGCCCTGGAGATCGACGAGCTCGCCGTACGCCCGCACGCGCGCGGGACCGGCACCGGGCGCACCCTCCTCGCCGAGATCACCGCCGACGCCCCCGACGGCCGCGCCTGGCTGCTGACCGCCCGGGTGGCCACCGACACCGTCGCCACCTACCGGCGCCTCGGCTGGCACGAGGTCACCCCGCTGCCCGGCACGCAGAACGGCGTCGTCGTCTTCCTCGCCCCGGACCACCCCTCGGCCTGAGCATCGCGCACGCCCCACCCGGCATACCCGGGGCATGATCACCGCACTCGCCCGTACCGCCCAGCGACAGCTGAACATGGCCACCTACCACCAGCTCAAGCAGGCCGGGATCCCGGCCGCCACCATCAGCGGCCGCAGCCGCCGCGAAGGGCCCTGGCAGCGGCTCCTGCCACGGGTGTACCTCCTGCAGACCGGCCCGCCGGCCGCCAGGCAGCAGGCGCTGTCCGCCGTCCTGTACGCCGCCCACCCCGCGGCCGATCCGCTCTCCGGGGCCACCGCCGCGCTCACCGGCGGCGCCGCGCTCGCGCTCCTGGGCATCCGCGACGCCCCGCCCGAACCGCTGGACGTCCTGGTCCGCGCCCCGCGCTCCCCGGCCGCCGCAGGCCGGGTCCGGCCCTGCCCGACCTCGCGCTGGCCCGCCACCATCCACATCTCCGGCGTCCCCAGCGCCCGCCCAATCCGGGCCGCCGCCGACTTCGCGGCCCGTACGGACGATGCCGACCTGGTGCGCTCCGTACTGGCCAACGTCGTCCAGGGCGGCTGGTGCCACCCGCACGACCTGCACGCCGAACTGCGCGCGGGCCGCGTCCGCGGCCGCCCCGCCGTAGGGGCCGCGGCCGCGGAGCTGGTCGCCGGGGTCCGCTCGATCGCCGAGGGCCGCGCACGCGACACCCTGGCGGCGACCGACCTCCCCGCCCCGCTCTGGAACGCCCGCCTCCACGGCCCGGACGGGGCCTTCCTCGCCAGCCCGGACGCGTACTGGCCCGAGGAGGGCGTGGCACTGGAGATCGACTCCGCGGAGTACCACTACACGCGCGACGCCTGGCAGGCCACCCTGCACCGGCGGCTGCGCCTGGAATCCCTGCGCGTCCTCGTGGCCAGTACGACCCCCGGGCTCCTGCGCCACAGACCGGCGGACGTGATCGCCGCCCTGCGCGCGCTCCTGGTCCTGGGCGCCGCCCGCCCCGCGCCCCCGGAGGTCACCACCCGCGGGCACGCCCAGCTGGAACTGCCGCTCCCGAGATCCGCCTGCGGGGGCTACGCCCCGAAGGCGCGGGACACCGTGTAGATCAGCAGGCCGGCCAGGGCGCCGACCACCGTGCCGTTGATACGGATGAACTGCAGGTCACGGCCGATGTGGGCCTCGATCTTGCGGGAGGTGTGCTCGGCGTCCCAGCCCGCCACCGTGTCCGTGATCAGCGAGGTGATCTCGGTCCGGTAGGTGGTGACGACGTAGACGACCGCGCCCTCGATCCAGCCCTCCACCTTCGCCTGCAGACGGCCGTCGGTGGCCAGGCGCGCACCGAAGGAGATCAGCGAGGCGCGGACCCGCAGGCGCAGCTCGCTCTGCTCGTCCTCCGCCGCCGAGATGATCATCGACCGGATCGCCGACCACGCGGAGGCGATGACGTCCTGGACCTCGTCGCGCGCCAGGATCTCGGACTTGAGCCGCTCCACCTTCGCACGGGTCTCCGTGTCCGACTGGAGGTCGGCCGCGAAGTCCGCCAGGAAACGGTCCACCGCCCCGCGCGCCGGATGCTCGGGCATGTCCCGCATCTCCGTGACGAAGCGGAGCAGCTCCTTGTAGACGCGCTCGCCCACCTTGCGGTCCACGAACCGCGGGGTCCAGCCGGGGGCGCCGCCCTGGACCGCGTCCGTGATCGAGGCCCCGTGCGTGACGAGCCAGTCGTGGGCCTTGGCGCAGATGAGGTCGACGGCCCGGCGGTGGCCGCCGTCCTCGACGACCCGCTCCAGGGTCTTGCCGATGCCCGGCGCGATCTCGGCGGTCTCGGCGCGCCGGGTGATGGCCTCGCCCACGACGGCCTGCACGTCGGAGTCGCGCAGCACGGTGAGCGCGCCGCGCAGGGCGGCGGCCAGCTCGGCCGTGACCCGGTCGGCGTGTTCGGGCTCGGCGAGCCAGGAGCCGAGGCGGCCGCCGATGCCGAGGGCGTGGAGCCGGGCCCGGACCACGTCGGAGGAGAGGAAGTTCTCCCCGACGAACTCGCCCAGGGAGACACCGAGCTGGTCCTTCTTGGTCGGGATGATCGCGGTGTGCGGGATGGGCAGGCCGAGCGGACGCCGGAAGAGGGCGGTCACGGCGAACCAGTCCGCGAGCGCGCCGACCATGCCGGCCTCGGCCGCGGCGGCGACGTACGCGGCCCAGCCGCCCGCGCCCCAGGCGTGCTGGGCGTACTTGGCGAGTACGTAGACCAGCGCGACCAGGATCAGCAGACCGGTCGCGGTGGCCTTCATCCGGCGGACCCCGCGGCGGCGCTCCTCGTCGGCGGCGCTGAACACGAACGCGCCGCGGGTGGGTGGCGGTGGCGGTCCGGTCCTGGTACCTCCGGTGGTGCCGGGACCTCCGGTGGTGCCGGGACCTCCGGTGGTGCCGGGACCTCCGGTGGTGCTGCGGTTCTCCACGTGCTCCTGCCTTCCCCCGGGGGCGCCGGTTTTGTATGCACAGCATCCGACTCCTGAGCGGGGCGCGGAGTTCCCGCCACGCCAGTCCGCTCCCGCGGGGGTGACGGTCCCAATGCACCCGGGCTGCGCCCGGGCTCCCCGGCACTCTGCCGAGCCGATCCCGCAGGGCGGGTCCGGGCCGGTCGGGCCGCATCGGTCTGCGGGCCGGGATCCGGGCGCGGTGCGGGCCGGGTGCGCGGGGCCGGGGAGGGGTGTCTCCTCGGCTCGGCGCGTGCGAGCCATCTCGGCTGTACCCGGCGGTCGCGCGCTCGTCCTGCGGGGACACCCCTCCCCGTCCCCGCTCCCCACGCGCGGGCGGATCCGGGAACGACCCTGGCGGTCCGTGGGTCCAGGTAGCGCTGTCGGAGCCTCGCCGTGGGGCGGGGACACGGCGGAGTGTCCCCGCAGGACGAGCGCGCACCACCGGGCACCACCGCGACATGCCGCACCGCGCGAGCCGAGGAGACACTCCGGCGGGGCACCGCCCCACACCACCCAGCCCCGCCGGCGATTGAGGCGCGGGGCCCGGGGCAGAACCCCCGCACCACCGACCGGCCGGAGCCGAACCGCAGAACCCCGGCACCACCGACCGGCCGGAGCCGAGGCGCTACAGCTCCTTGCGGAGAGAGGGGCCGTCCACGGGCCGCTTGCGCTTCTTGACCTTGATCTCCACGCCGCCCCAGAAGGCGAAGCCCGTCACCACCACCCGCGGCGCACCCGGCTCGGACGGGCCCGGGCTGTCGCGCTGGTCGAACGCGCCCATGAAGCCGAAGCCACGGACGTCCAGTTCCACCCCCGGCGGCACCGTGATCTGGATGCCGCCCATGACCGCGACGCAGTTGATCACCACTTCGCGCTGCGCGAAGTCCGCCTCGCGCAGGTCCAGCTCCCCGCCGCCCCAGAACGCCACCGCGTCGAACCGCGCCGGCACCGTCCACCGGCCCTTGCGCTGGAAGCCCGACATCACCGCGACGGCCGTCGCCGAGCTGCCCGCCCCGCCGATCCGGCCCGGCCAGGGCTCGGCGGCCGCCGTCGGCCGGGCCACCGGCCCGCCCGACGGCGCCGGCAGGTCCCGCGTCAGCGGTTCCAGTTCCGCGTACGTCCGCGACTTGCACGCCGCGTCGAGCCGCTCCTCGAACTCCTCCATGTCGAGCCGGCCCTCGGCGACGGCGTCCCGCAGACGCTCCACCACCCGGTCCCGGTCGGCGTCCGACGCCCTCAGCTCCGGCAACGGCTTCTCCGGCCGCTCGTCACTCATGCGGACCAGACTATGCAGGGTTGTCGGCGAGTTGTACGACTCGACCCCTGAGATCGCCCCCGGATCGTCCCCGGATTTCCCCTGATTCAGGCGATGCGGGGAATCGTCAGCCGCGGCCCGCGTACATCCGCGCGATCACGTCCTCGATGTCCGGCTCCCGCACCGACAGGTCCACCAGCGGATAGTCCGCCGCCACCGCCGCCACCAGCGGCGCCGCCGACGCCCCCGCCGGGAACGCCAGCCACTGCCGCGGACCCTCCACCTTCACCACCCGCGCCCCCGCCACACTGATCGGCGCGAGCTCCCGCTCCAGGTCCACCACCAGCGTCCGCTCGCTCTCCCCCACCGCCCCCGCCGCGTGCAGCCCGCCCAACGGCCCGTCGTACATCAGCCGCCCGTGGTCGATCACCATCACCCGCTCGCACAACTGCTCGATGTCCTGGAGGTCGTGCGTGGTGAGCAGCACGGTCGTACCGAGTTCCTCGTTCAGCTGCCGCAGGAAGCCCCGCACCTTCGCCTTGCTCACCACGTCGAGCCCGATCGTCGGCTCGTCCAGGTACAGCACCTCCGGATCGTGCAGCAGCGCCGCCGCGATGTCCCCGCGCATCCGCTGCCCGAGCGACAACTGCCGTACCGGTACGTCCAGCAGCTCGGCCAGGTCGAGCCGCTCCACGCACCGCTCCAGGTTCTCCTCGAACCGCGCCCGCGGCACCCGGTACAGCCGCCGCATCAGCCCGTACGAGTCCTTCAGCGGCAGGTCCCACCACAGCGTCGTGCGCTGCCCGAACACCACCCCGATCCGGTGCGCGAGCCGCATCCGCTCCCGCGCCGGGTCGATGCCCGCGACCCGCAGCCGGCCGCCGCTCGGCGTCAGGATGCCGGTCAGCATCTTGATCGTGGTCGACTTCCCGGCACCGTTGGGCCCGATGTAGCCGACCATCTCGCCCCGGGCGACCTCGAAGCTGATCCCGTCCACCGCCCTGACCTGGCGTTTCTCCCGGCGCATCAGGCTCACCCGGCGCCGTACGTCAAAAACCTTCTCGACCCCGTCCAACGAGATCAGCGCATCCGCCACAGCTCTAGCTCCCCGTGCTTCGGTACGAACGGACTCCCGCGCGCCAGGCCAGCGACGCGGGCAGGAACACCACGAAGGCCACCAGCGGGCTCAGGTACGCGACCCACCCGGGCAGTCCCAGCGGATCGGGCCGCCCCAACACGTGCAGCGCCGGAAGCCAGTTGACGAATGCCAGCGGGACGATGAAGGTCACCCCCCGCAGCAGGTCCTTCGCGAAGACCGTCGGCGGGTACTGCAGCATCGTGCAGCCGCCGTAGGTGAAGGAGTTCTGCACCTCGGCCGCGTCCCCGGTCACGAACTGGAAGGCCGCCCCGGTCACCATCACGGCCGCGAAGATGGCCGCGCCGGCGAGCACCATCACGGGCACCAGCAGCACCTTCCCGGCCGTCCAGTCCACGTCCAGGGTCCAGACCGCCCAGCCCATCACCCCGACCCCCTGCGCGATCCGGCCCAGCCGGCGCAGCGCGAACCGGTCCGCCGCGACCTGCGCGAGCACCGGGACCGGCCGCACCAGCATCGTGTCGAGCGACCCGTCGCGGATCCGGGCGCCGATCCGGTCGGTGTTCCCCAGCAGCAGGTCCGCCAGGCCCAGGGAGGCCGAGCAGGACCCGTACAGCAGCGCGATCTCGGGCAGCGTGAAGCCGCCGAGGGCGTCCACGTGGGAGAACATGATGGCGATCGCGACGAAGTCCAGGAGGGTGATCGCCGCCTGCCCGACGGTCGTCAGGACGAAGGACATCCGGTACGTCATCGTGGAGCGGATCCACATGCCCACGATCAGCCGGTAGCCGCGCAGCCCCTCCAGAACCGGACCGCGCCGCGGCGCCCCGCCCACCGCGGCATCCCGCTCCCCGGCCCGCGCCCGCGCCCGCGCTGGTACCGCCGCCTCCACACCTGCCCCAGCCTCGGCCTCAGCCACCCTGGACCACCACCTTCCGCGTCGCGGCCGACTGCAACAGCCGTCCCGTTCCCAGCAGTACGAGCGCCCACCCGGCCTGGAAGCCCAGCGCCTCGGCCGCACCCCCGGCCCCCGCGTGCTTGCCCAGCAGGACGTCCATCGGCACCTGCAGCATCGCCGCCCACGGCAGGGTCCGGACGAACTCGCCGAAGCCGCCCGGGAAGACGGTCAGCGGCAGCAGCATCCCGGAGAAGAAGATCGAGGCGACGGTGGCCATGATGTTGATCCCCGCCCCGTCCATCAGCCAGAAGGCCACCAGCCCCACCATGTAGCGCAGCGCGAAGCTCACCACCAGCGCCAGCAGGACGGACACCAGGAACAGCAGCCAGCGCAGCGGATCGACGGGCAGCGCCAGCGGGAACGCCAGCGCCCCCGCCACCAGCGGCACCACCCCGCGGCCCAGCAACTGGAAGCCCGCCCGGCCCAGATCGGCCGCGAGCCACCACATCTGGAGGTCCGCGGGCCGGTAGAGGTCGACCGCGATGTCACCCGTCCGGATCCGCTCTTGGAGCTCCTCCTGGAAGCCGCCGCCGATCAGGGCGGCGGCGGCCAGCAGCGACTGGCTCACCCAGACGAAGGTCAGCGCCTGCGACTGGTCGTAGCCGCCGAGTCCGGGCCGCTCGTCCCACAGCGCGATGTACGTGTACGCGACGATGAACCCGAACACGGTGTTGGTGAACACCCCGGCCGCGGTCGCCGTCCCGTAGGTCGCGTAGCGCCTGAATCCGCCTGCCGCGACCGCCAGGTGGAGACCCACCGCCCGACGCACTCCCTGAGGCACTCCGCGACGCACTCCGCCACTCGCACCGCCACTCGCACCGCCGCTCGCACCGTCACCCGCTCCGCCACGCACTTCGCGACGCACTCTCCGGCGCACCGTATCCCTCCGTTTCCCACGTCGTTCCTACGTCGGCCAAAGCGCGCGAGCTTAGTGCGGAGGGGCGAGCCACGCGACCGATTTATGCCCGTCCGGAGCGGAATCAGCGGCCATCGGGTAGACACCATGAGGTACAGAAGTGGATATTTTGAACGGCGTCGAGGAGTCCTGGAGATGAGCGACCAGTCACCACCCCCGGGCTGGACCCCTCGCGACCCCGACACCCCGCCCGACGTACCGCAGCCGCGGGCAGAACCGTCACCGCCGGAGCAGGCAGAGCAGGCAGGGCAGGCAGGGCAGGCAGGGCAAGCGCAGCAGATGGACCAGGGCGGACCGGGGAAGAACGCCCGGCGCGGGAGAACCGGCCGGCGCCGCTTCCTGCCCACCTGGCGCATGGTCCTGGGCGGCATCCTGCTCATCGCCCTGCTGATCGGCGGCGCGCTCGTGGCCGGCTACCTGCTGGTCGACATCCCGCCGGCCAACGCCGCCGCCACCGCGCAGTCCAACGTCTACCTCTACTCCGACGGCTCCCAGATCGCCCGCGACGGCGAGGTCAACCGCGTCAACGTGCCGCTGTCGCAGATCCCCCGGACCGTCCAGGAGGCCGTACTGGCCGCCGAGGACCGGGACTTCTACTCCGAACGGGCCGTCGACCCCAAGGCGATGCTCCGCGCCGCCTGGAACACCGCGACCGGCAAGGGGACCCAGTCCGGTTCGACCATCACCCAGCAGTACGTCAAGAACTACTACTTGGGCCAGGAACAGACGATCAAACGAAAGGTCAAAGAGTTCTTCATCGCGATCAAACTGGGTCGCGAGAAGTCGAAGAACTACATCCTTGAGGGCTACCTGAACACCAGCTACTTCGGCCGCAACGCCTACGGCATCCAGGCCGCCGCCCAGGCCTACTACGGCAAGGACGTAGGCAAACTCACCACCGCCGAAGGCGCCTACCTCGCCACCCTCCTCAACTCCCCCAGCGCCTTCGACGTCGTCGCCCACCCCCAGAGCCGCCCCCGCGCCCTCGCCCGCTGGAACTACGTACTCGACGGCATGGTCAAGAAGGAATGGCTGCCCGCCGCCGAACGCGCGACGACGCAGTTCCCCGAACCGGGCAAGGTCCGCGCCGCCGCCGGCCTGTCCGGCCAGCGCGGCTACCTCGTCGAAGCGATCAAGGACTACATCGTCGACAACAAGATCCTCGACGACAAAACCCTCGCCGAAGGCGGCTACCGCATCACCACCACCATCGACAAACGCCGCCAGAACGCCCTCGTCGACGCCGTCAACGACCAGATGGTCAACAAGCTCCAACCCGACAAGCGCAAGGCCGACCGGCTGGTCCGGGCCGGCGGCGTCTCCATCGACCCGGCCACCGGCAAGGTCCTCGCCATGTACGGCGGCATCGACTACACCAAGCAGTACGTGAACAACGCGACCCGCCACGACTACCAGGTCGCCTCCACCTTCAAGCCCTTCGTCTTCGCCGCCGCCGTCGAGAACGACTCCCGCACCCAGGACGGCCGCCGGATCACCCCGAACACGATCTACAACGGCGACAACAAACGCCCCGTCGCCGGCGGCCGCATCCGCTTCGCCCCCGAGAACGAAGGCCAGGTCTCCTACGGGAACATCACCGTCAACACCGCCACCGACCTCTCCGTCAACGCCGTCTACGCGCAGATGGCGGTCGACGTCGGCACCGCCAAGGTCAAGAAGACCGCCATCGACCTCGGCATCCCCGAGAACACCCCCAACTTCGTACCCGGCCCGGCCATGGCCCTCGGCACCCTGCAGGCCAGCGTCCTGGACATGACCCAGGCCTACGCCACCCTCGCCGACCACGGCCGCCGCACCCCCTACACCTTCCTGGAGAAGATCACCAAGGGCGGCGACACCATCAGCCTCCCCCAGCGCACCCCCACCCAGGCCATCAGCCGCGAAGCCGCCGACACCACCACGTCCATGCTGGTCAGCGTCGTGGACAACGGCACCGGTACGGCCGCCCTCGCCGCCGGCCACCCCGCCGCGGGCAAGACCGGCACCGGCGAACTCGACCGCTCGGCCTGGTTCGCGGCCTACACCCCGGACCTGGTCACCGTGATCTCGATGATGGGCCAGGACCCGGACACCGGAACCCTGGAATCCCTCTACGACGCCCTCGGCGAGGCCCGCATCGGCGGCGGCGGCTACCCCGCCCGGATCTGGGCCGCCTACACCAAGACCGCCCTGGAAGGCACCGACCCCGTCGACTTCGACCTGGAACTCCAGCCCGGCGCAGCCCAGCCCCCGCCGCCGCCCAGCCCGGAATCCAACCCACCGCAGGAAACCCCCGGAGAACCCTCGCCCAGCGCCCCCGAACGCCCCACCCGGCCCTCCCCGTCGAACTCCACGGGCGGCCGCAACCAGGGCGGACAGAACAACGGCGGCCAGAACCAGGGCGGACAGGACAACGGCGGCCCGGTGAACGGAGGCCAGGACAACGGCGGCCAGGACAACGGCGGCACCACCCAGGGCGGCGACCAGGGCGGCACCACCCAGGGCACACAAGGCAACACGCAAGGCGGCACCCAGGGCAGCGCACAAGGCGGCGACGGAGGCCCGGCGGACGGCCTCCGCCCGCCGTCGGCGTTCCTGGAGTAACCGGGACAGACCTCCGGTCAGTGACCGGAGGTCGCCTTCAGCCCCACCACGGCGACCAGCAGCAGACAGATGAAGAAGATCCGGGCGGCGGTGACGGGCTCACCCAGCACCGCCATACCGAGCACGGCCGCGCCGGCCGCGCCGATGCCCACCCACACCCCGTACGCCGTACCGATGGGCAGCGTCTTCGCGGCGTACGACAGCAGCACCATGCTCGCGACGATCCCGGCACCCGTGAACACACTGGGCCACAGCCGGGTGAAACCTTCGGTGAACTTCATGCCGATCGACCAGCCGACTTCGAGCAGACCGGCGACGAGAAGAAGAACCCATGCCATGACGGCACCTCCGAGACATCGAGCGATACGGGGTGCGTCGTCTTGTCGTACCCGGTACGGCGCGTCTCGTCGGGTTCTCCTCCACCGTAGCAAAGGGCAGCGAAAAGGGCCGGTGACCTGCGCCACCAGCCCCTTCTCAGACCTACAGGTACAGCCCGGTGGAGTCCTCCGACCCCTCCAGCCGCTCCGCGGCCACGGCGTGCAGGTCCCGCTCGCGCATCAGCACGTACGTCGCACCCCGCACCTCGACCTCGGCACGGTCCTCCGGGTCGTACAGCACCCGGTCACCGGGCTCGACCGTCCGGACGTTCTGCCCGACCGCGACCACCTCGGCCCAGGCCAGCCGCTTGCCCACCGCGGCCGTCGCGGGAATCAGGATGCCGCCGCCCGAGCGCCGCTCGCCCTCCGGCAGATCGGACTTCACGAGCACGCGGTCATGCAGCATGCGAATGGGCAGCTTGTCGTGGGTGGTGTTCTCGCTCACGCCCCGAACCTACCTGCCCGCGCCCGTCCCGTACCGCTCAGGGTCATCCGCGCTTGCGGCGCGCCGACACCACGAGCAGCCCGACCAGGCTCACCGCGACCAGCGCGACGGGCACGATCCGGCCCACGCGCGGAGCCCCGTCGTCATGGCGCAGACCGTCCCGCAGATCCGTCACCATCCGGTTCACCGTGGCGAAGGCCCGCCCGGCGGTCTGGTCGACGGTCGAGGCGACCCGTGCCTTCGCGTCCCCGATGATCGTCTTCGGGTGCATGCGCACGCCGATCTCGTCGAGCGTCTCGGCGAGCTGCTCACGGCGGCGGACGATGTCCGCCTCGATCTGTGCGGGGGTCCTGGCTTCCGGCACCGCGCTGCCTCCGTCGTCGTCGTGGTCGTGTGGGGCGTAGTCCACCATGAACAGTCTGTCAGCTTAGTCTCATGGGCATACCGATCCCCTCCCGAGGAGAGTGTCACGATGAGCGAGCGACTCCAGCCGGGCGACACCGCCCCCGCCTTCACCCTGCCCGATGCGGACGGCAACGAGGTCTCGCTCGCCGACCACAAGGGCCGCAAGGTGATCGTCTATTTCTACCCGTCCGCGCTGACCCCGGGCTGCACGAAGCAGGCCTGCGACTTCACGGACAACCTGTCCTTCCTGACGGGACACGGCTACGACGTCATCGGCGTGTCCCCGGACAAGCCGGAGAAGCTGGCGAAGTTCCGCGAGAAGGAGGACCTGAAGGTCACCCTGGTCAGCGACCCGGAGAAGGAGACGCTGACGGCGTACGGCGCGTACGGCGAGAAGAAGCTGTACGGCAAGACGGTCACCGGGGTCATCCGCTCCACGGTGGTCGTCGACGAGGAGGGCAAGGTCGAGCACGCCTTCTACAACGTCAAGGCCACGGGCCACGTAGCCAAGATCATCAAAGACCTGGGCCTCTGACCCCGCCCTCCCCACCGCAAGCGGCCCGCACCCCACCGGTGCGGGCCGCTCCGCTTATCGGACGTAACTACCCGCATATCGGTTCGTTGATCCGTGCGAGGCCACGAACGCGTGGCCGGAACGGAGGGGGCCGGGGTGCCGATCAGTCAGTACACGAAGGAACGCCTCGCGGAGGCGGCGCGCACGTCGCGCACGCTGTCGGAGGCGCTGGAGAAGCTGGGGGTCGACCCGAAGAGCGGCTCGCGGCGCTATCTGCACGACCGCATGCGGAAGCTGGGCGTGGACACGTCCCACTTCGAGCGAGCGGAAGCCGTCAAGTGGACGAGGGAGATCCTGGCCGCGGCTGTCGCCGATTCGACGAACATGTGCCAAGTTCTGCGACACCTCGGCCTTGAAGTCGTGGGTGGCCACCACACGCACATCAGCAGGCGCGTCAAGGCGTTCGGCATAGACACCTCCCACTTCGAACGGCCCTCGCCCGCCAGGCGGCCGAAGACCCGGCGTGCCCCGGAGAGCCTCCTGGTCAGGCGGGACGACCCGCACGCCCGGCGTGCGCAGAGCGCGCACCTGAAGCGGGCACTCGCCGCACTGGGCGTGCCCGAGGTGTGCCGGATGTGCGGCACACCTCCGACCTGGCAGGGCTATCCGCTGCCGCTGGAGGTGGACCACATGGACGGCGACTGGCGGAACAATCTGCCCGAGAACCTGCGGCTGCTCTGCCCCAACTGCCATGCGGTCACCACCACGTGGTGCCGCGGAGGACGACGCGATCGATGATGCCGCTTCCCCTGAACGGCACGGTGCGCAGTAGAGTGTCCATGGCTCGCGCCCGTACGCGACCTGGTTAGCGGTGGTCTTTAGGTGGCCACGTATGTCGGTTCGAATCCGACCGGGCGTACCGAAGACGAGGCCTGGTTCCCCCACCCGGAGGGAACCAGGCCTCGCCGCGTCAGCCCAGGAGGGCGCGGACGAAGGGGACCAGGGCGCGGAAGGCCTGGCCGCGGTGGGAGATGGCGTTCTTTTCCGCCGGGGTCAGTTCCGCGCACGTGCGGGTGTCGCCCTGCGGCTGGAGGATCGGGTCGTAGCCGAAGCCGCCGATGCCGGACGGGGTGTGGCGGAGGGTGCCGAGGAGGCGGCCCTCGACGACGCGTTCGGTGCCGTTCGGGAGGGCCAGGGCCGCCGCGCACGCGAAGTGGGCCCCGCGGTTCTCGTCGGCGATGTCGCCGAGCTGGGCCAGCAGCAGGTCCAGGTTGGCCTTGTCGTCGCCGTGGGCGCCGGCCCAGCGGGCCGAGAAGATACCGGGGGCGCCGTGCAGGACGTCCACGCAGAGGCCGGAGTCGTCGGCGACCGCCGGAAGGCCGGTGGCGCGGGCCAGGGCGTGGGCTTTGAGGAGGGCGTTCTCGGCGAAGGTGACGCCGGTTTCCTTGACGTCCGGGATCTCGGGGTACGCGTCCGCGCCGACCAGCTCGTGCGGCAGGCCGGCGTCGGACAGAATCGCGCGGAGTTCGGAGACTTTGCCCGCGTTGCGGGTGGCCAGGATGAGGCGGCTGGGCGTCGAGGTCATGCCCCCATTATCCGGGTCATCCCGGGGTGCAGACCTTGGAGATCTCGCCTGCCGCGTCCGCCACCGGCTGGATGTCCGGGACGCTGTTGCCGCTCTCGATCGAGGCGCGGACGTTCTTGACGGCGGTGTTCATCGAGTCGATGGCCTTGCCCAGGTCGGCGTTGTCCGTCTGGTCGCCGATCTTCTTCAGGTTCGACTCGATCTGGTTGAGCGCGTTCTGGGCGTCCTGGGGGCTGTTGCCCGCCTGGGAGACGGCCTGCTGGAGGTCGTTCGCGCCGTCCGTGATGGCCACGGCCGTGTTCGCGCAGTCCATCGCCGTGGAGATCGCGTCGCAGGCGGACAGGGCCGGGACGGTGAGTACGGCGGCCACGGCTACGGCCGCTATGCGGAGCTTCATGCGGTTCTCCCCCTGAGGGCTTGGACGCTACGAGGACGGGCGCACGGCTTCGAGACCGTGCGCCCGTATCTTCCTGGACGCCGGGCCGGGCCCGGCGGTTGCCGTTTACAGTTCGAGCGCGCCCAGCTGGATGGCTTCGAGGTCCGCGCAGCCGCCGGCGGCGAGGTCGAGGAGGGCGTTCAGTTCCTTGCGGTCGAAGGGCTCGCCCTCGGCGGTGCCCTGGACCTCGACGAAGCGGCCGTCGCCGGTGCAGACCACGTTCATGTCGGTCTCGGCGCGCACGTCCTCCTCGTAGCAGAGGTCGAGGAGCGGGACGCCGTCGACGATGCCGACGCTGACGGCGGCGACGGTGCCGGTGAGCGGCTTGCGGCCGGCCTTGATGAACTTCTTCTTCTGGCCCCAGGCGACGGCGTCGGCGAGGGCGACGTAGGCGCCGGTGATGGCGGCGGTGCGGGTGCCGCCGTCGGCCTGGAGGACGTCGCAGTCCAGGACGATGGTGTTCTCGCCGAGGGCCTTGTAGTCGATGACTGCGCGCAGGGAGCGGCCGATCAGGCGGGAGATCTCGTGGGTGCGGCCGCCGATCTTGCCGCGGACGGATTCGCGGTCGCCGCGGGTGTTGGTGGAGCGGGGCAGCATCGAGTATTCGGAGGTGACCCAGCCTTCGCCGCTGCCCTTGCGCCAGCGCGGGACGCCTTCGGTGAAGGAGGCGGTGCAGAAGACCTTGGTGTCTCCGAAGGAGACGAGGACGGAGCCCTCGGCGTGCTTGCTCCATCCGCGTTCGATGGTGACCGGGCGGAGCTGTTCGGGCGTACGGCCGTCGATGCGAGACATGGCTCCGAGCCTAGTCCCTGCCCGGGTACGCGAAGACCCCGTCCGGGGCTTTCCGGGACGGGGTCCGCTGGGACCTGGTCAGGGGGTCCGGATCACATCATGTCTTCGATGTCGGCGGCGATGGGGTCGGCGTCGGTGCCGATGACGACCTGGATCGCGGTGCCCATCTTGACGACGCCGTGGGCGCCGGCGGCCTTGAGTGCGGCTTCGTCGACCAGGTCGGGGTTGATGACCTCGGTGCGCAGGCGGGTGATGCAGCCCTCGACCTCTTCGATGTTCTCGATGCCGCCGAGCCCGGCGACGATCTTCTCAGCCTTGGTGGCCATGTGTTTCTCCCTGAGTGTTTCGAAGAACGGGTCTCGGCGGCCGGTACATGGCTACCCACCTGCACGGTCCGCTTCGTCACGGTAACGCACGGTTGGCCCATCTACGCAGGCACATGACGGGCCTCTGCCGAATGATGACGATCAGCAGCAACCCGCCCACAACTGGTCTACACCAGTGTGCCGTAAGTGTTGCGGCAGCCAAAACGGGCCGGTCAGGGAGGACGCCGATGAGCGTGAGCATCTCCAAAGCAGCGCCACCGCCGAATTGGCGGAACAACCTGTTCCAGGGGCTGCAGAAGATGGGGCGCAGCCTTCAGCTGCCCATCGCCGTCCTCCCCGCGGCCGGCATCCTGTTGCGGCTGGGCGTGATCGACGCCGGGGGTGACGGGTTCTGGTCCGACGTCGCCAAGGTCATGGCCGCGGCGGGCGGCGCCCTGCTCGGCTCCAGCCTCGGTCTGCCGCTCCTCTTCTGCGTCGGTGTCGCGATCGGCATGGCCAAGAAGGCCGATGGCTCGACGGCGCTGGCGGCGGTGGCCGGGTTCCTCGTCTACCACGGCGTCCTGGAGGCATTCCCTTCACCCTGCCCCGAGGGAACCAAGGACGTCGGGGGTGGATGCCTGGGGCAGGACGACTCCTTCGCCGAGTACACCTTCCAGAATCCCGGGGTCTTCGGCGGCATCGTCATGGGACTGCTGACTGCCTGGTTCTGGCAGCGCTACCACCGCGTGAAGCTGGTCGACTGGCTCGGCTTCTTCAACGGCCGCCGGCTCGTTCCGATCATCATGGCCTTCGTCGGCATCGCCTTCGCCGTGATCTGTCTGTGGATCTGGCCGCCGATCGGTGACGCGCTGGAGAGTTTCTCCGACTGGCTGGTGGGCCTGGGTCCCTGGGGTTCGGGCGTCTTCGGCGTCGCGAACCGCGCACTGCTGGTGATCGGCCTCCACCAGTTCCTGAACGTGCCGGTGTGGTTCCAGTTCGGCAGCTACACCACGCCGGGCGGGCAGGTCGTGCACGGCGACATCACCATGTTCCTGAACGGCGACCCGGAGGCGGGGCAGTTCCTGTCCGGCTTCTTCCCGATCATGATGTTCGCCCTGCCGGCAGCGGCGCTGGCGATCACGCACTGCGCGAAGCCGCAGCGGCGCAAGGAGGTCGGGGGCCTGATGGTGTCGGTGGCCCTGACCTCGTTCGTCACGGGCATCACCGAGCCGCTGGAGTATTCCTTCCTCTTCGTGGCGCCCCTGCTGTACGTGATCCACGCGCTGCTGACGGGCGTGTCGATGGCCGTGACGTGGGCTCTGGGCGTCCACGACGGCTTCACCTTCTCGGCGGGCCTGATCGACTACATCATCAACTGGGGGCTGGCCACGAAACCCTGGCTGATCATCCCGATCGGGCTGGGTTTCGCGGTCGTCTACTACGCGGTCTTCCGTTTCGCGATCACGAAGTTCGACCTGGCGACGCCCGGCCGGGAGTCGGACGAGGAGATCGCGGCGATGGAGTCGGAGACCACCAAGGCCTGAGCCCGGTCGGCCCGGCCGGCCCCCAGCCCGTCCGGCCCAGCCCGTCCGGCCCGGCCCGACCCGGCCCGACCCGGCCCGACCCGGCCCGACCCGGCCCCCGCAGGGTTACCGCACGGTCCGTCAAGGGCCTCCGGATCACGATCCGGGGGCCCTTCGGCATCCCCCAGGAGATGTGATCCAGGCCACAGGAAATCGAAGGTTCCTTATCTAACCCTCACCGTGTTACAACTGGTCTACACCATGAATTGGTGTAGACCACGACCGCTTCCCCCGGCGGCGTGTCCCCCTTTCTGAGACGTCGCCGTCCCTCTTGGTTCCACCCCCTTGGCGGCGCCTTGCTCCCCCCGGAGGAAGTTATGAGTACGGCTACTGACGCCGCTGCGCCGCCCGCCAAGAAGCGGGGATCCGGCCTGATCCAGGGCCTGCAGAAGGTCGGCCGCAGCCTCCAGCTGCCCATCGCCGTCCTGCCCGCCGCGGGCATCCTGCTGCGTCTCGGTCAGCCCGACGTCTTCGGCGCGGACGGTCTCGGCTGGGGCAAGGTCGCCACGGTGTTCGCCACCGCCGGTGATGCCGTCTTCAGCAACCTGCCGCTGCTGTTCTGCATCGGTGTCGCCATCGGCTTCGCCAAGAAGGCCGACGGTTCCACCGCCCTCGCGGCCCTCGTCGGCTTCCTCGTCTACAAGAACGTGCTCACCGCGTTCCCGGTGCACGAGGCCATCATCAACACCACCGAGAACAACGGTGTCGACATTCCGGCGGTGTACAACAACCCCGGCGTCCTCGGCGGCATCATCATGGGTCTGCTCGCCGCGGTCCTGTGGCAGCGCTACCACCGCACCAAGCTGGTGGACTGGCTCGGCTTCTTCAACGGCCGCCGGCTCGTCCCGATCATCATGGCCTTCGTCGGTGTCATCGCCGGTGTGTTCTTCGGCCTGGTGTGGCAGCCGATCGGCGAGGTCATCTCCAACTTCGGTGAGTGGATGACCGGGCTGGGCGCCGCGGGCGCCGGCATCTTCGGTGTCATCAACCGCGCGCTGATCCCGATCGGCATGCACCAGTTCGTCAACACCGTCGCCTGGTTCCAGATCGGTGACTTCACCAACGCCGCCGGCGAGGTCGTCCACGGTGACCTGAACCGCTTCTTCGCCGGTGACCCGGACGCCGGTCTGTTCATGACGGGCTTCTTCCCGATCATGATGTTCGGCCTCCCGGCCGCCGCCCTGGCCATCGCCCACACCGCCCGCCCGGAGCGCCGCAAGGCCGTCACCGGCATGATGGTCTCGCTCGCCCTCACCTCGTTCGTCACGGGTGTCACCGAGCCCATCGAGTTCTCGTTCATGTTCATCGCGCCGGTGCTGTACGCGATCCACGCCGTCCTGACCGCGCTCTCCATGGCGATCACCTGGGCGCTCGGGGTCCACGCGGGCTTCACCTTCTCCGCGGGTCTGATCGACCTCGGTCTCGGCTGGAGCAAGGCGACCAACCCATGGATGATCATTCCGGTGGGCCTGGTCTTCGGAGCGGTCTACTACTTCGGATTCCGCTTCGCGATCACCAAGTTCAACCTCCCGACGCCGGGCCGCGAGTCCGACGAGGAGCTGGCCGAGATGGCCAAGGCGGAGGCCAAGTAGGCCCCGCAGGACCGAAGAAGCCCCCGCTCTCCCGGAAGGGAGGGCGGGGGCTTCTCGCTGTCGCGGAGGGGTGCGGCGCTTCCCCGGCGGGGTCGCGGGCGGGGGCGCGGCCCGGGGGCGCCGACGGGATTCAGACCTCGTAGACCGCGCCCGAGCGCGCCAGTTCGACCGGGCCGTCGTAGACCGCGCGGGCGTCGGCGATGTTCTGCGCGGGGTCGGTCCACGGCGGGATGTGGGTGAGGACGAGCCGGCCCACACGGCCGCCGTGCGCGTACTCGCCCGCCTCGCGGCCGTTCAGGTGGAGGCCCGGGATGTCCTCCTTGCCGTGCGTGAAGGAGGACTCGCACAGGAAGAGGTCGGTGCCGTCGGCGAGCAGGCCCAGCTCGGGGCAGGTGCCGGTGTCCCCGGAGTACGTGAGCGAGCGGCCGCGGTGCTCGATGCGGATGCCGTACGCCTCGACCGGGTGGGAGACCCGCTCGGTGCGGACCTGGAACGGGCCGATCTCGAAGGTCCCGGACTTCAGCGTGCGGAAGTCGAAGACCTCGCTCATCGAGCGCTCGTCGGGGACGTCGTCGTAGGCGGTGGTCAGGCGGCGTTCGGTGCCCTCGGGCCCGTAGACGGGGATGGTGCCGCAGCGGCCGCCCTCGTGCCGGTAGTAGCGGGCGACGAAGTACGCGCACATGTCGATGCAGTGGTCGGCGTGCAGGTGGCTCAGGAAGATCGCGTCGAGGTCGTAGAGACCGATGTGGCGCTGGAGGTCGCCGAGGGCGCCGTTGCCCATGTCGAGGAGCAGGTGGAAGCCGTCGGCCTCGACGAGGTAGCTCGAACAGGCCGATTCCGCGGACGGGAACGACCCCGAACAGCCGACGACGGTGAGCTTCATGGAGCGTGAACCTCCGAGGACGGTCCGTGGACGGAATGCGGGCCGTGCGTGGGTCGAGCGTAAGGCGCGAAACGTCCGGTCGCTCCTCCGCGGCAGGCCGTTGTGGGGGGAATCACCTGCGCTGTCACCCGGGGGAGCGACGGTGGGCACGGGCGTTGCCATGCCGGGGCGTTCCCGCGCGGCTACGGTCGAAGCATGGACACGTCCTGGTGGCCCGCGGTGGCCGCGGTGGTGGCCGTGGCGCTGCTGGTGCTGGTCGCCGGGGGCCGTTTCGGGCTGCCCCGCCGGACCCCGTCGGCGCACGGGACGGGTCCGCCGCCACAGCCGCGGGCGGGCGAGCTGTGGAGCCTGGCCGACGGCCGTACGTGCCTGGTCCTCGCGGTGGGATCGGTACGGGGCCACCGGGCGCGGGTCGCGTGGATCACCGGGAAGTACGACGACCGGCGGGCCGGGGTGATCCCGCTGCCCCCGGGGACGGTCGGGGCGCAGGGCCGGGCGAGCTTCCTGGAGGCGGACCGGCCGGCGGAGGTGTCGCTGTGGGAGTTCCGCACCCGGATGGGGATGCTGGACCCTGCGGTGTGGGACGAGATCAAGGGACTGGGAGGCGCGCGGTGACGCGGGAACCGGTGATCCGCCTGCGGCGGGTGTACGACCCGCCGGACCCGGCGGCGGACGGGGTCAGGGTCCTGGTGGACCGGCTCTGGCCGCGGGGCCTGGCGAAGGCGGTGGCCGGGGTGGAGGAGTGGCCGAAGGCGGTGACGCCGTCGGCGGAGCTGCGGAAGTGGTTCCACGACGGGGGTTCGGCGCGGGAGTTCCGGCAGCGGTACGAGGCGGAGCTGGCGGAGCCGGGGGCGGTGGCGGAGCTGGCGCGGCTCCGGTCGCTGGCCGAGGCGGGCCCGCTCACCCTCCTGACCGCGGTCAAGGACCCGGCCTCCAGCCACGCGGCCGTGCTCGCGGAGCTGCTGTCCGACTGACCGGGCTCTGCCCGGACCCGCGCCTCAAACGCCGGCGAGGCTGGAGTGCAGCCGGCGAGGCTGAAAATCAGCCCCGCCGGCGTTTGAGGCGCGGGGGTTCGGGGGCGGCGCCCCCGCAACGGCGCCTCAGGGGCTACGCCCAGAGTTGGCCCTGGAGGACCTCGATCGCTTCCTCCGTGGTCGCGGCCGTGTAGACGCCCGTCGACAGGTACTTCCAGCCGCCGTCGGCCACGACGAAGACGATGTCCGCCGATTCGCCCGCGGCCACCGCCTTGCGGCCGACGCCGATCGCCGCGTGCAGGGCGGCTCCCGTGGAGACGCCGGCGAAGATCCCCTCCTGCTGGAGGAGCTCCCGGGTACGGGTCACCGCGTCCGCGGAGCCCACCGAGAAGCGGGTGGTGAGCACGGAGGCGTCGTAGAGCTCCGGGACGAAGCCCTCGTCCAGGTTGCGCAGCCCGTAGACCAGGTCGTCGTAGCGCGGCTCGGCCGCGACGATCTTGATGCCCGCCACGTGTTCGCGCAGGTAGCGGCCCACTCCCATGAGGGTGCCGGTGGTGCCCAGGCCCGCCACGAAGTGGGTGATGGAGGGGAGGTCCGCGAGGATCTCCGGGCCCGTGGTGGCGTAGTGGGCGCCCGCGTTGTCCGGGTTGCCGTACTGGTAGAGCATCACCCAGTCGGGGTGCTCGGCGGCCAGTTCCTTGGCCACCCGGACGGCCGTGTTCGAGCCGCCGGCGGCCGGCGACGAGATGATCTCGGCTCCCCACATGGCCAGCAGGTCACGCCGCTCCTGGCTGGTGTTCTCCGGCATCACGCACACGATGCGGTAGCCCTTGAGCTTGGCCGCCATCGCCAGCGAGATGCCGGTGTTGCCCGAGGTGGGCTCCAGGATGGTGCAGCCGGGGTAGAGCCGGCCGTCCTTCTCGGCCTGCTCGACCATGTGGAGCGCGGGGCGGTCCTTGATCGAGCCGGTCGGGTTGCGGTCCTCCAGCTTCGCCCAGATGCGGACCTCGTCCGAGGGCGACAGCCGGGGCAGCCGGACCAGCGGCGTGTTGCCGACCGCGGCCAGCGGGGAGTCGTAGCGCATTACTTCGATCCGCCGGCCACGGCCGGGAGGATGGTGACGCTGTCGCCGTCCTTGAGGGCGGTGGAGATGCCGTCGAGGAAGCGGACGTCCTCGTCGTTGAGGTAGACGTTGACGAAGCGGCGGAGCTGGCCGCCGTCGACAATGCGCTCCTCGATGCCCTTGTGACGGGTCTCCAGGTCCGCGAAGAGGTCGGCGAGGGTCGCGCCCTCACCGGAGACTGCCTTCTCGCCTTCGGTGTAGGTGCGGAGGATGGTGGGGATGCGGACCTCGATGGCCATGGCTGTCTCCAGTCGTCTGGGAGTGCGTGAGAAGCGTGGGAAGGTGCGGCGCGCGGTTCGTCGGCCCCCCGCGCGGAAGGGCTCTGGTGCTCAGAGCGCAGGACAGATGGCGCTGGCGAGGCGGCACAGGTCGACGTGCAGCCGCGCCACGAGCAGCAGCCTGCCGGGCGTCTCGATGCTCACGTCGTGGGAAACCATGCGGTCATGTTAACGATTCCCGGTCCCCCGTTTGGAGTGTGATCCCGCATCATGGACGCCCACCGCTCATATACTGGTCAGTAGGTGTCGACGACCTGCACTTCTTCCTCGGTGATCACTCCGTCGACGATCCGGTACGAGCGGAACTGGAACTCCCCGAGGCCGTCCTCGTCCGCCGTCGAGACGAGCACGTAGTGCGCGCCGGGCTCGTTCGCGTACGTGACGTCGGTGCGCGAGGGGTACGCCTCGGTCGCGGTGTGCGAGTGGTAGACGATCACCGGCTCCTCGTCGCGGTCGTCCAGATCGCGGTAGAGCTTCAGCAGATCCTTCGAGTCGAACTCGTAGAACGTGGGCGAGCGGGCCGCGTTGAGCATCGGGACGAACCGCTCGGGGCGGTCGGTGCCCGCCGGGCCGGCCACGACACCGCACGCCTCGTCGGGGTGGTCCTTGCGGGCGTGCTCGACGATCCGGTCGTACAGGGCCTGGGTGAGGGTCAGCATGAGCGACAGGATAAACAGACGGGCCCTCCCGTACCGAGGAGTGGTACGGAAGGGCCCGCATGATGGACACGCCGCCCTGGGGGCAACGTTGTGGGAGCGCGGTTCCCGGCCGTGGCAGGCGGCCGGGACGCACGGTCTCCGGGTGCTACGAGGCCTTGGTGAAGGCCGCGCCGCGCGGGTCGCGGGACTTCATGACCAGGTAGGAGACGCCCAGGATCAGGCCCCACAGCGGGGCGCAGTACAGCGACACGCGGGAGTCCTTGTCGGCGCCCATCATCACGATGACCATGCCGATGAAGAGCAGCGCGAACCAGCTCGTGTACGGGGCGCCGGGGGCGCGGAACGCGGACTGCGGCAGCTCACCGCGGTCGGACTTGGCCCGGTAGCGGATCTGGCAGACCAGGATCATGATCCAGGCCCACATGCCGGAGATGGTGGCGAAGGAGACGACGTAGTCGAAGGCCTTGCCCGGGGCGACGTAGTTGATCCAGACGCCCACCAGCATCAGCGCGGCGGAGAAGGTGGTGCCCACCAGCGGGGTGCCGCTCTTGGTGAGCTTGGTGAAGACCTTCGGGCCCTGGCCGTTGATCGCGAGGTCGCGCAGCATGCGGCCGGTGGAGTACATGCCCGAGTTGCAGGAGGACAGGGCGGCGGTCAGCACGACGAAGTTGACGATCGCGGCGCCGATGCCCAGGCCCATGCGCTCGAAGGCGGCGACGAAGGGCGAGACGCCCGGCTGGAAGTGCGTCCACGGGACGACCGACAGGATCATGATCAGCGCGCCGACGTAGAAGACGGCGATGCGCCACGGCACGGTGTTGATGGCCTTGGGCAGGGTCTTCTCGGGGTCCTTGGACTCGCCGGCGGTGACGCCGACGAGCTCGACCGCGAGGAAGGCGAACATCACGATCTGCAGGGTCATCAGCGTGCCGCCGATGCCCTTGGGGAAGAAGCCGCCGTCGTTCCACAGGTTGGAGACGGTGGCGGTGTCGGCCGCGTCGGAGAAGCCGATGGTGAGGATGCCGGCGCAGATCAGGATCATGCCGACGATGGCGGTGACCTTGACCATGGAGAACCAGAACTCCAGCTCACCGAAGAGCTTCACGGAGATCAGGTTGGCGGTGTAGAGGATGACCGTGAAGATCAGCGCGTAGGCCCACTGCGGGAAGCTGTCGTGGGTCCAGTACGACATGTACTGCGCGGCCGCGGTGACCTCGGTGATGCCGGTGACCACCCAGAACAGCCAGTACGTCCAGCCGGTGACGTAGCCCCAGAACGGGCCCAGAAACTCGCGGGCGTAGTCCGAGAAGGAGCCGGAGACGGGCCGGTACATGAGCAGCTCGCCCAGGGCCCGCATGATGAAGAAGATGACCAGGCCGGCGATGGCGTACGCCAGGATCAGGCTCGGGCCCGCCTTGGAGATCGCCTTGCCCGCGCCCAGGAACAGGCCGGTGCCGATGGCCCCGCCGATCGCGATCATCTGGATCTGACGGGCGCCGAGCGTGCGGTGGTAACCCTCGCCGCCCTCGCCCTGTCCGCCCTCGCCGGGCGTCTTGTCGTGCTGCTCGACCTGCACAGAGGTCATGTCTGGTGCGCCTTTCTCCACGCCGACCCGCGCCGTCGTTGGCTGCGGATCGGGTCCTCGATCCCCCCGGATACGGATGGAGTTGCACGCCGGCGGTCAGCCGGTCCAAGCGAGCCGGGAGACATGGGTGGCGTCCCGTCGGCGATCGTGAAGATTTATCACGTGCTTACGGCCGCCCGAGGGGGAGAAATGTGGCGCAGGGCATCAAAAAATCACCCCAAAGGCAGAGAAATGGATCAGATCACCGCATGGCGGTGATCTGATCGTTATCCGGATTTGAGCGTCCGCTGAGCGAACGGTGTTCCGGCTTGAGGATTCTCAGAGGGTTTCGATCAAGGTTTCCTGGAGACCGCCGAGCCAGAGGTAGGCCATCACCATGGGCTTGCGCGGGTCCTCGTCCGGCAGCCGGAACAGCACCGCGCTCTCGTCGTCCTCGGTGATGTCGAGGCGGGCCGCGATGGTCAGGCGCAGGTCGTTGAGCGCGCCGAGCCAGCGCAGCGGCAGCTCGCCGGACAGCTCCAGCACGGCCGCACCGTCACCGGACGGGGTGAGCCCGTCCAGGCTGCGTACGACGGCCAGCGCGTCCTCGCGCTTGCGGGCGCGCAGGTCGTTCTCGGTGAAGCGGCGGAACTCCGCGGAGCGGGCCGCGAGCTCCTCGGGGGCCACGCCCTTGTCGCCGGCCCCGTCGGGGGCCCCGTACGCGTCGGGGAAGAGCCGGGCCAGCGCCGGGTCGGACGGGGGCTCGGAGGGGCCCTCGGCGAACAGCGCGGCGAGCGGGTCGGCGTCCTCGGCGGGCTCCGGCTCGCCGGGGCCGATCAGCTCCAGCAGCTGGACGGCCAGGGAGCGCAGGATCGAGATCTCGATCTCGTCGAGCGCGATGGCGGCGCCGCCGCCCTTCAGGGACTCGAAGGTGCCGCCCATCAGTTGCGGTCCTGCGAAAGGGTCGCCCACAGGCCGTAGCCGTGCATGGCCTGCACGTCGCGCTCCATTTCCTCGCGGGTGCCGCTCGAGACGACCGCCCGCCCCTTGTGATGGACGTCGAGCATCAGCTTGTGCGCCACGTCCTTCGAGTAGCCGAAGTACGCCTGGAACACGTACGCCACGTAGCTCATGAGGTTGACCGGGTCGTTGTGCACCAGGGTCACCCAGGGGACGTCGGGTTCGGGGACCGCGAAGGTCTCTTCGGCGGATTCGGTGCGTTCGATCTCAACGGGAGCAACACTCACTCGTCCCATGCTGCCACCTCGACCGCACCCACGCCCAAACGGGGGCCGCACGGCCCGGTCCGGCAATCCCCGCCTACATCTCGTCACTTTGACGAAATGTGCGCTAGCATCCCAGCCATGAACCCTGCGGACCTGGGCCTGCCGGTGGACGTGCCGTCGACAGCGCTCTTCACGGACCATTACGAGCTCACGATGCTGCAGGCCGCCCTGGCCAACGGCACCGCCGACCGGCGCTCGGTCTTCGAGGTGTTCACCCGGCGGCTGCCCGAGGGGCGCCGCTACGGGGTGATCGCCGGAACCGGGCGGGTGCTCGACGCGGTGGAGAACTTCCGCTTCGACGGCGCGGTGCTGGAATTCCTGCGCGAGCGGGCCGTCGTCGACATGCGGACGCTGGACTGGCTGGCCTCGTACCGCTTCTCCGGCGACATCTGGGGCTACCAGGAGGGGGAGGTCTACTTCCCCGGCTCCCCCGTCCTGCGGGTGGAGGGCAGCTTCGCCGAGTGCGTGCTGCTGGAGACCGTGATCCTGTCGATCCTGAACCACGACTCGGCGATCGCCGCGGCCGCCTCCCGGATGTCCTCGGCGGCGGGCGGACGCCCGCTGATCGAGATGGGCGCCCGGCGCACGCACGAGCTGGCGGCCGTCGCCGCGTCGCGTGCCGCGTACGTGGGCGGCTTCACCTCGACCTCGGACCTGGCGGCCGGATTCCGGTACGGCATCCCGACGGTCGGCACGAGCGCGCACGCCTTCACCCTGGTCCACGACAGCGAGCGGGACGCCTTCACGGCGCAGGTGGACTCGCTGGGGCGGGGCACCACCCTGCTGGTGGACACGTACGACGTGGCCGAGGCCGTCCGTACCGCCGTCGAGGTGGCGGGCACCGACCTGGGCGCGGTCCGGATCGACTCCGGAGACCTGCTGCTGGTGGCACACCGCGTGCGGCAGCAGCTCGACGAGCTGGGCGCGACCTCGACGAAGATCGTGGTCACCTCGGACCTCGACGAGTACGCCATCGCCTCGCTGGCGGCGGCTCCGGTGGACGCGTACGGCGTGGGCACCCAGCTGGTGACCGGCAGCGGGCACCCGACGTGCTCGATGGTCTACAAGCTGGTGGCGCGGGCCACCTCGGCGGACCCGAAGGCGGCGCTGGCCCCGGTGGCCAAGAAGTCCTTGGGGGGCAAGACCTCCATCGGCGGCCGCAAGTGGGCGGCCCGCCGCCAGGACGCCGACGGCGTCGCGGAGGCGGAGGTGATCGGCGTGGGACCCGTCCCCGCCGCCCTGGCCGACCACCAGCTCCTGACCCAGCTGGTCAAGGCCGGCGAGGTGGTCGCCCGCGAGCCGCTGGAGGCCGCGCGGGACCGCCACCGCGCTGCGCGCGCGAGCCTGCCGCTGTCCGCGATGCAGCTGTCGCGGGGCGAGGCCGTGATCCCGACGGAGTACGTCTGACCCTGCGGGTCCGCTGCCGGGGCCCTGCCCCGGACCCCGCGCCTCGATCGCCGGCGGGGCTGGAAGACCGGGGCGGAGCCCCAGTTTCGGGAAGGGGCGGGGTGGGGGAAGAGCCTCCCGCAGGGCCCGCCGCAGCACACCATCAAGCCGAAGGGCACGCGAAATGCACCGCGCACTGATCGTCGTCGACGTACAGAACGACTTCTGCGAAGGCGGCAGCCTCGCGGTCACCGGCGGGGCCGACGTCGCCGCCGCGATCACCGAGCTGATCGGCCAGGCCACGGCCGGCTACCGGCACGTCGTCGCCAGCCGCGACCGCCACATCGACCCCGGGTCGCACTTCGCCCGCCCCCCGGCGAAGCCGGACTACACGACCTCCTGGCCCGTGCACTGCGTCGCCGGCACCGAGGGCGTCGGGTTCCATCCGAACTTCGCTCCCGCCGTCGCCTCCGGAGCCGTTACCGCCGTCTTCGACAAGGGGGCCTACGAGGCCGCGTACAGCGGGTTCGAGGGGGCCAACGAGAACGGCACCCCGCTCACCCAGTGGCTGCGAGATCAGCGCGTGAGCGAGGTGGACGTCGTCGGGATCGCCACCGACTACTGCGTGCGGGCCACGGCCCTCGACGCCATCCGCGCCGGCTTCTCCACCCGCGTGCTGCTGGACCTGTCGGTCGCCGTGGCCCCCCACACCGCCGCCCGGGCGGTGGAGGAGCTCCGGTCGGCCGGGGTCCGGATCGTCGGCGAGATCCCACGCCAGAGCCCCTGACGGCCCCGGCAGCCGCGCGGCCGTCCAGGCCCCAGTGGCGGCCGGCGGCCCGGCGGCCCGGCAGGGCTACTGGCCCAGCAGGGCCCGGATCGGGTGCCAGAGCTCCTGCGCCCGGTCCGGGGCCCCGCGCCACAGCAGGCCGTCCGGATGGTGCAGGACGGCCGTGACCTCGTCCGGGGTCGGCGGGTGCGCGTTGCCCCGCAGGTACACGGCCCGCATGCCGAGGTTCCGCAGCCTGGTCAGGGCGCGGGCCCGGTTCGCGGCGTGCACCAGCACCCGGACATTTCCGCCTTCTCCGGTCGGCTTCGGCAGTGTGAGCGCAACCACCACACTGCCGCCCGGCAATCTCACGAAACCGCCGCCTGGCATCGCTGTCATCTCCCCCGTCAATAAGAAACTCGTACCGGGCATCTAAACGCGAACGGCCGCCGCCCGCTAGAGGGCGACGGCCGATCACGCTTTGACCTGCAGGTTTAACGAGTTACTTCGCGGAGGGGCCGACCTCGATGGTCATGACCTCACCGTCGTAGGTCTCCTTCAGGATCTTGATCTTGGTGTTGGTGTCAGTGACCTTCACCGATCCGGTCGGGTTCTCGTCGTAGTAGTACTTGCCCTTGTGGTCGTCGAAGACCAGGTTCGCGGGCTTCGGCTTCAGGAACAGCGACTCGCCGTTCTTGTGCAGCGTGAACGCATCCGTCGAGTACGCGCTGAAGGTGGCGTCGTACGGCTGGACCTTGTTGCGCAGCAGGGTGCCGTCCGCCCACTTCATGGGCTTGGCGTTGGCGTCGATCGGCAGGATCAGACCCTGGCCCGGGTGGACGCTGGTGTTGTTGTCCTTCTGGCTGGTGTCCCACTGCCAGATGAGCAGACCGTCCTGGTACGGGTAGTGCTCGACCCAGTCCGGCTTGGTGTTGCCGAAGCCGAAGTTGTACGGGCCCACCTTGAGGGTGGAGTCGTACGAGACGTAGCGGCGGTTCTCGGCGATGTAGCGCTGCGCGTACTCCTTGGAGAAGTCGGCGCCGATGCGCGAGAAGCCCTTGCCGGTCCAGCCGTTGTCGCCGTTCTCGGCGCCGTCGGTGAACAGCGCGGAGCCGTCGGCGGTCAGGGAGACGGCATCGGCCGTGAAGCCCTTGCCGCCCGCGCCGCCGTCCGTCTGGTAGCGGAAGCGGAGGTCGACCTTCTTGCCCGCGTAGGCGTCGAGCGGGAAGTTCAGGTTCTTCCAGGCACCCGAGACACCGGTGAGCGACGGGCTGCCGGAGGCGTCGGCCGGGATGGCCGTGCCGTCGGCGGTGCCGGCGAGGGCGGTCCAGGTGGCGCCGCCGTCCGTGGACACCTCGGTGTAGAGGTAGTCGTAGTCGGCCTCGATGTCCCACCAGCCCTTGAGGGACAGGGCGGCGGACTTCTTGCCCGTCAGGTCGACCGAGCGGGTCAGGGTGTTCTTGAGGTCGTCACCCATGTTGCTCCACCACTGGGTGGAGCCCTCGGCCGGCTTGACGACCTCGGTCTTGACCTGCTTCTTCGGCAGCTCAACGACGAGCGCCTGCTTGTCCTTGGTGTTGAACTCCGCCACGCCCAGCTTGTGGGTGGACTTCGTCGCGGCCTTGGCCGTGTCGTAGTTCAGCCAGCCCAGCTGGAGCTTGTCCCAGGCGTTCATGTCGCCCGGGAGGTCGCCGATGGAGTCCTTGCCCTTGCCGAGCCAGGAACCGGCCGACATGAGGGACCAGAAGCCGACGCTGTTCTCGCCGCCACCGGTGGTGTCGTAGAGGTCCGGCAGGCCGAGGTCGTGGCCGTACTCGTGCGCGAAGACGCCGAGGCCGCCGTTCTCGGGCTGCATCGTGTAGTCGCCGACCCAGATGCCCGTGCTGCCGATCTGGGTACCGCCGGCCTTGTTGTTGTCCGGGCCGGTCTTGCCCGCCGCGGTGCCGTAGGCGTACCAGCGGTGCGCCCACAGCGCGGTCGTGCCCTGCACGCCGCCACCGGCCGACTCGTCCTCGCCCGCGTGGACGATCTGGAAGTGGTCGATGTAGCCGTCGGGCTCGTTGAAGTTGCCGTCGTTGTCGAAGTCGTAGCGGTCCCACTGGTCGTACTGGGACAGCTGCGCCTTGATCTGCGCGTCGGTCTTGCCGGCCTTCTTCTGGGCCTCCGACCATGCGGTGACGCCGTCCTTGACGGTGTCCCACACGTTGGAGCAGTTGGTCTGGCCGCAGTAGTTGGAGCCGTAACGGCCCTCGTTGTACGGGACCTTGACCCAGTCGGCGACCTCGCCCTCGACCGAGTAACGGCCCGAGGAGGTCTTCTCGTAGTAGGTCTTCAGCGAGTCCTTGCCCTGACCCGTGGCGAAGTACAGGTCCTGGAAGTACTCACGGCTGAAGTCCTTGCGCCAGGCGGTGCTGTTGTCCTTGGCGCGGTCCGGCTGGGCGATCGTGTTGTGCAGCGGACCGGGGGTACCGCCGTACTTGGGGGCCTCGGGCTTGGGGCCCGGGCCGTCCGGGTCGAACATGGTCGTGTTGTCGACCTGGTCGCCGAACTCGACGAGGATCGTGAAGATCTTGTCGGTCTTCTCGCGGCCGAGCTCGACGTACTTCTTGTCGTCGAGCTTGACGACCTTGGAGGCGCCGCGCTGCTCGACGCCCTTCTTGCCGGTCAGGACCTGGTCCAGGGCGGCAGCGCGCTGCTTGGCCTGCTGGTCGCTGAACGGGCCCTTGAGGTCGTGCTCGACGACCTTGGAAGGCGCGGTCGGGTCCTGCCGGTCGGCCGCCGGGGCGCCCGGGCCCTTGGTGTCGGCCTGGGCCGCGGCAACACTGAAGAAAGTGGCGCTCGTCGCACAAGCGGCCATGGTCACGGTGACGGCGGCAGCGCGTATCGCACGCCGTCTGGCGGAATTGCTGGTCACTTGATGTCGTTCCCCTCCCGCGGCCGCAACGTTGGTCGGAACTTCTCCATAGGAGCGGGGGGTTCCGCGCGGCGCGCGTCTCAAGTGACGACATTTGACCGGAGGGAAGCAAGAAAAGACAGACCTTGACTTGACCCTTACAACTGCACTATGCGGTCAGGGAGTTCCGCTATCCGGACGTTCCACAGCCATACGGGGCGAAGGGCCCTTCCCGACCCCGCGAGAGGTCCGTCCCGTCCCTCTTTCTCCCCCTGCCGTCGCCCGGAAAATGATCCTGTGCGCCCCCTGTGCTCCGGCACCGTGTGTTAGGTCACGCTTACCGGCGGTCCGACTGGGCATCTCCCGTCATAGAGTCACTTGACGCGCGAACTGGTTGAGCCGACTCCCCCTCCCCTCACCGAGGACGGATATCGCCATGCCGCGTCCGACTGCCGCACAGCTCGCGTACGGGTCCGCCACGGTCGTCGTGTCGACGATCGCCATGCTGTTGCTCTCGCAGACGAGCACCGGGCTCGGCGTCGCGGTCATCTCCGCCGCCGCGCTCGCCCTGGGTCTGCTCGTCGCGCTCACCGTGCCCATCCCGCGGCGCCGTGGCCGCCATGCGGCGCGTACGGGGTCCTCCGCGGCCGCCGGGGCCTCCGCGGCCCAGGAGGGCGCGACAGGGGCCGCCCGGGTGCCCGAGCCCCGGACGGCGCCGGCCGAACACCCCGTACATCACTGACGGTTGACGCCAGAACGCGGCGCGGGCGGCCTCCCCGGAGGGACGGCCGCCCGCGTGGCGATGCGTCATGTCTGGCGACTAGCTGGTGGCCTGGACCACCACGGTCTTGGCGACCTTGTCGTGCAGGCCCTGCTTGTACGGCTTGTCGACCAGGATCGAGACGACCAGCGCGATCGGCCATAGGCAGGCGCAGCAGATCAGGGTCGGCAGCCAGAGCACGGCGGCGCGCGACAGGGAGGCGTTGGAGTTCGGCACGCTGCCGTCGTTGAGCATCGCGACGCGCAGGCCCATCGCCTTCTTGCCGACCGTCCGGCCGTTCTTCTTGGTGAACCACCAGTCGTAGCCGACGTACGCGACGATCGAGATCAGGGTCATGATCAGGCCGCTGCCGCTGTAGGACTTGCCGACGACGTCGCTGATGTCCTCGCCCTGGTCGGATTCGAACCGGTAGCGGTTCGTGCCGAAGGCCAGCTGGATGAGGGCCAGCGGGATGGCGACGATCACGACGTCCATGATGCGCGCGAGGAGCCGCTTGCCGAAGTCGGCGAGCGGGGGCATCCCGGCGAGGGGGTCGGGCATGCCGTAGCCGCCGCTCCCGCCGTACGGGTCTCCGCCGCCGCCTCCGTACGGGGGCGGCGGGGGCGGGTATCCCCCGCCGCCGCCAGGACCTCCGGGCGGACCTCCGGGCGGGGGCGGCGGACCACCGCTGCCGGGGGGCGGCGAGCCGTACGGCGAACCGCCCGACGGAGGCGTCGGTTCCTGGGGCTTCTTGAGGAACGGGTCGTCCTCGGGCGGCTGGCCCGGCGGCTGGTCGGTACTCATGGCCCGAGTCGAACCCGGCTCCGACACCCCCGCAACGGGACCGCGTCCATTCGGGGGGAGGGGCGGCCCCGGCCGCGGGACCGGGCCGTCCCGGCGCGCTCAGCGGGCCACGTACGTCCTGGCCGCCTTGTCGTGCCAGGCCTGGCGGCGCGGGCGGTCCACGAGGCACCAGAGGCTGCCCGGGAGGCCGAGGAAGGCGTACACCAGCCAGCGGCGCAGGGCCCCGCCGAAGGTGGGCGGGCACAGGGTGGCGGTGGCCAGGACCCGGACGCCCAGCAGCTTCTTGCCCGGGGTGCGGCCCCAACGGGCGGTGGGCAGCACCTCGTAGAGGATCCCGAAGAGGAGGACGGCGCCGAGGACCAGGCCCAGGAGGCCGGCGATGGTCCCGTCGAGCAGCCAGACGGTGGTGGTGCGGCCGCTCGCCCGGGCGGCGTCCACCTTGGCCTCGACGTGGGCGGCGGCCTCGGGGAGGAGGGGCCGGGCCACGGCCACCGCGACGGCGGCGTAGACGAGGGAGTCAAGGGCGCGGGCCACGGCCCGGCGCGGCAGCCCGGCGGGACGCACGGCCCGCTCGGCCATCCGCTCGAACACCTCCCGGGGCGTACGGGCCCCCGCGGGGCGGGAGCCGGAGCCGCCCGGGCGGGCCTCCTCGGACCCGCGCGGCTCCCAGCTCCGGGGCTGCGGCTGCGACTGGGCCTGGGGCTCCGCCGGGGCGGGCTCCTCGGGCCGCGCCGCGATCCTCGGACGCGCTCCGGCGGGGCGCGGCGCCCACACCTCGGGCCGGTCGGCGGCCGGGGCGGCGGGGCGGTACCGGGACGGGGCGGGTGCCGGAGCCGGGGTGGGCACGGGTGCCGAAGCCGGGGTGGGCGCGGGTGCGGCGGCGGCGGCCTCGGGCCAGGAGGAGGTGAGCCCGGACCCGCCGGCCCCGGGGGCGTCGGGCCACTCCGGGGCCGGAGCCGGGGCAGGGGCCGGGGCCGGAGCAGGGGCCGGGGTCTGGGCGGCCGGGGACCGCACCGACAGGATCCCGGCGGAGGCCTGCTCGGGGAGTCTCGCGGGGGCCGCCGCGGGCGCCGCCGCGGCGGCCGCCGTACGGGCCAGGGAGATGCCCGCCGACCGCGGGGACGGTTCCGGTTCGGGTTCCGGTTCGGGTTCCGATTCGGACTGCGCGGCGGGTTCCGGATCCGGCGCGCTGCCCCACGACACCCGGTGGTCGCGGGGCCCGCCGAAGCCGGCCTGGTGCACGGGATCGGCCTGCCACACCACGGGCTCGGCGAACGCCTCGGCGACAGGGGCGGGGGTGAGGGCGGGGGTGGGCTCCGGCAGCGCCTCGGTCATGGAGGTCTCGTCGAGGAACACCGGCCCCGTCTCGTCCGTGCGCAGGGCGTGTCCGCTGCGGACGGCGGGCGCGAGGGGTGCGGCGGCGGGCGCGGGCGCGGCGGCGGGCGCGGCCTGCGCGGCAGGTGCCGGCTGCGGGGCAGGGCGGCTCGTACCCGGTACCCAGGCCGCTCCGTTCCAGTAGCGGATGTACCCCGGGATGGACGGATCCGGGTAGTAGCCCTCGCGGGCCGCGTGCTCGCCGTCACCAGGGGAGGCCGTCATGTCCCCAACTCCGATCGTGGCTTGAGGCTTGTGCAAGGGAGGACCATAGCCAAGAACCGCCCCCCGGCAGGTCCGGTAACGGGAGAATCCAAGCAAACGAGCGAACGTCACCCTGCACGACGGTTTTCGGTCAGCCGAAAGAAATCGGCCAATCTCCGGTTCGCTGCCCGAAGTCGCGTCATACCCGGGCACACTGCCGCTCTCTCCCGGGTGTGGGGCCCCGTCCGGCCCCGCACACCGAACCGAAGTGAGGCCGTCATGCACCACCCCGTCATCGAGCGCGAGCTGGAACTGAAGCTGGTCCTGTCACCCGAGCGCAGCATCCCCGTCCCCGCGCGGCTCCTCTACCTCACGCACGACCCGTACGCCGTCCACATCAGCTTCCACACCAGCTCGAACACCCCCGTCAACTGGACGTTCGCCCGCGAGCTCCTCGTCGAGGGGGTGTTCCGCCCCTGCGGCCACGGCGACGTCCGGATCTGGCCCACGAAGGTCGACAACAAGGCCGTGCTCTGCATGTCGCTCACCTCCCCCGACGGCGACGCCCTCCTGGAGGCCCCGGCGTCCTCCGTGTCGGCCTGGCTGGAGCGCACGCTGCGCGTCGTCCCGCCCGGCACCGAGACCGAGCGTCTCGGCCTGGACGACGCGCTGGCCGAGCTGCTCGCCCCGACCCCGGCCGACGACCTGTGGCTGCGCGACCCGTGGCCGTCGGACGAGTCGGCGGACGGGGACCTGTGATGCCGGGCGACCGCACGCCCGCCGGCCCCGGCAGGCCCGGCCGCCCCGGCCGCCCCGGCCGCACCCGGCGGGAGGCGTCAGAAGAGCTTGCCGGGATTGAGCAGCCCGAGCGGGTCGAAGGCCTGCTTGACGGCCCGCTGCATCTCCAGCCCCACCGGGCCGAGTTCGCGGGCCAGCCACTCCTTCTTCAGTACACCGACCCCGTGCTCGCCGGTGATGGTCCCGCCCAGGGAGAGGCCGAGCGCCATGATCTCGCCGAAGGACTCGCGGGCCCGCCGCGTCTCGTCCTCGTCCGCGGGGTCGAAGCAGACGATCGGGTGGGTGTTGCCGTCCCCGGCGTGCGCGCAGACCCCGATGAGCAGGTCCTGGGCGCGGGCGATGGCGGCCGTACCGTCCAGCATCTCGCCGAGCCGCGAGCGCGGTACGCACACGTCGTCGATCATCGTCGCCGGCCGCAGCGCCTCCAGCGCGGGGAAGGACATCCGGCGGGCCTGGAGCAGCAGTTCGGACTCCGCCTCGTCCTCGGCGGGGACGACGGCGGTGGCTCCGGCGGCCGTGCACAGCTCCCCCACGGCCGCGAGGTCCTCGGGGGCGTGCGGGGTGTCGAAGGCGGCCAGCAGCAGGGCCTCCGTGGCTTCGGGCAGGCCCATCTTCCCGAGGGCGTTGACGGCCCGGACGGTCGTCCGGTCCATCAGCTCCAGCAGCGAGGGGGTCAGACCCGCCTCCATGACGGCGCAGACGGCCTCGCAGGCGGCCGCGACGGAGGGGAACTCGGCGGCCAGCGCCAGCTGCCGGGGCGGCGCCGGGCGCAGGGCGAGGACGGCCTGGACGACCACGCCCAGGCTGCCCTCGGAGCCCACGAAGAGCCGGGTGAGGTCGTAGCCCGCCACGCCCTTGGCGGTACGCCGGCCCGTGCGCAGCAGCCGCCCGTCGGCCAGGACCACGTCGAGGCCGAGCACGTACTCGGCGGTGACCCCGTACTTGACGCAGCACAGACCGCCCGAGGCGGTGCCGATGTTGCCGCCGATGGTGCACTGCTCCCAGCTGGAGGGGTCGGGCGGGTAGTACAGGCCCTGTTCGGCGACGGCCCGTGAGAGCACGGCGTTGACCACGCCCGGCTCGACCACGGCGATCCGGTCGACGGCGCTGATCTCCAGGATCCGGTCCATCTTGACGAGCGAGAGCACGATGCAGCCGTCGGAGGCGTTGGCTCCGCCCGACAGGCCCGTCCGGGCACCCTGCGGGACCACGGGGATCCGCAGGGCCGTGGCGGTGCGCAGGACGTGCTGGACCTGTTCCACGGTGCGGGGCAGGACGACTGCGGCCGGCGTGCCGGCGGCGCAGAAGCTGGCCATGTCGGTGGCGTAGGAGGTGGTCACCTGGGGATCGGTGAGCAGGGCCTCGGCGGGGAGCCCTTCGAGCAGGCCGGCCCGCAGACGTGCGAAGAGATCGTCATCCATGGGACCAGCGTGGCAGCCGGGGCCATCGGTGTGAACACGACCGCGCTCCCCTTCGGACACCTCGGCGAGCTCTTCATATTGACGCACAGTGACCCCATGGACCGTATCGACGAGGAATCGCAGACGCCGGCGCCGCCCGTGACCTTCACCGGCCGCAAGACGCTCGTGGCGGCCGCGGTCGCCGTGGTCCTGATCGCCGGGGCCCTGCTGATCCGGCCTGCCAGGACCGGTGACGACGCCCGTCCGCCGGAGCCGGGCGAGCGCGCCGCGTCGGCGGTGGGCATGGGCGCGCCCGCCGCGGTGGTGGACCTGACGGCGCTGGTGGCGGACCGGGAGAAGTGGCTCGCGGCGCATCCGGACGACGAGGCCTCCTGGGCCGTGCTCGGCTCCGCGTACCTCGAACAGGCGCGGCGGACGGCCGATTCCGGCTGGTTCCCGAAGGCGGAGAAGGCCCTGAAACGCTCGCTGGAGGTCCGCCCGGCCGAGAAGGGCAACTTCGACGCGATGACGGGCATGGGCGCGCTGGCCAATGCCCGGCGGGACTTCGGGACGGCCCGCAAGTGGGGCGAGCTCGTACGGGCGCAGGCGCCCAAGCGGTGGACGGCGTACCCGGTGCTGGTGGACGCGTACACCGGGCTCGGCGACTACAAGGGCGCGCAGAAGGCGATGGAGCTGCTGCTGGACATCCGGCCGGGCCTGGCCGCGTACGTCAGGGCCTCGCAGGTCTACCGGGACCGCGGCTGGCGCGAGGACGCGGTGGTGGCGATGGAGCACGCGACGGGCGCGGCGAAGGCCCCGGCGGAGAAGGCGTACGCGCTGTTCCGCCTCGGGGAGCTGTCCTGGGAGCGGGGCGACGCGGCCGAGGCGCTGCGGCAGTACGAGGGCGCGCTGCGGACGGATCCGGCGCAGGCGGAGGCCCTCGGCGGCCGGGCCCGCGCGCTGGCCGCTCTGGGGCGCGGCGGGGAGGCGGTACGGGACTACCGGCTGGCGCTGGGCCGGTCGGCGGTGCCGCAGCTGGCGCGGGAGCTCGGTGAACTGCTGGACTCGCTGGGCCGGGGGCCGGAGGCGCGCACCCAGTACGAGGCGCTGACGACGATGGTGGCCCGGGACAGCAGGAACGGGGTCGACGACGCGGTGCTCCTCGGCCTGTACGAGGCGGACCACGGCGATGCGACGTCGGCCGTGCGGCGCCTGTCGGAGGAGTGGTCGCGGCACAAGAGCGTGCAGGTCGCGGACGCGCTGGGGTGGGCGCTGCACCAGACCGGCGAGGACGCGGCGGCACTGGAGTACGCGAAGAAGGCCACGGAACCGGGGCTGCGCAGCGCCGATTTCGCCTTCCACCGGGCGATGATCGAACGCGGCCTCGGTGACGAGGAGGCGGCCCGCCGCCACTTCCAGGAGGCGATGCGGACGAATCCGCACTTCTCGCCGCTGCGCGGTCCGGTGGCGAAGGAGGCCCTGGAGTCGATCGCGCAGCAGCCGCCGGGGGGCCCGGAGAACATCCGGCCGACCGCTCCGTGGGTGGAGCCGGAGCTCCCGAAGGCGGCGAAGCCGAAGCCGTCCCCGAAGCCGACGGGGCACTGAATTCCAGCCCCGCCGGCGTTTGAGGCGCGGGGGGGGTGCGGGGGCGGGGCCCCGAAAGCACGACGGCGCCGCACCCGGGAACGGGTGCGGCGCCAGGCCCCCCCCGGGCCGTGTCGTGAAGACCCGCTTCGCGGTGCACCGGAGCGG
>NZ_JBVIAH010000002.1:60495-92318 GCF_055574035.1 Streptomyces sp. NPDC030021 | reverse complement strand
TCCCGGCCCCCCTTCCACTACTCTTTCTGGGTTTGGTGGGGGGGGGGGGGGCGCCCCCCCCCCCCCCCCCCCCCCCCCCCCCCCCCCCCCCCCCCCCCCCCCCCCCCCCCCAGGCCCCCCTCGGGCCGTGTCGTGAAGACCCGCTTCGCGGTGCACCGGAGCGGTGCGTGCAGCGCGTCGAAATCTGCGGGCCGAGCCGGAGGCTAGAGGTTGCCGCGCTTGTCCTGCTCGCGCTCGATCGCCTCGAAGAGGGCCTTGAAGTTGCCCTTGCCGAAGCCCATCGAGCCGTGCCGCTCGATGATCTCGAAGAAGACCGTCGGACGGTCCTGCACCGGCTTGGTGAAGATCTGCAGCAGGTAGCCGTCCTCGTCGCGGTCGGCCAGGATCTTCAGCTCGCGCAGCTCGTCGATCGGCACGCGGGTGTCGCCGACCCACTCGCCGAGGGTGTCGTAGTACGTGTCCGGGACGGACAGGAACTGGACGCCCGCCGCGCGCATCGAGCGGACCGTCGAGACGATGTCGTTCGAGGCCAGCGCGATGTGCTGGACACCGGGGCCGTTGTAGAACTCCAGGTACTCGTCGATCTGCGACTTCTTCTTCGCGATCGCCGGCTCGTTGATCGGGAACTTGACCTTCTTGGTGCCGTCCGCGACCACCTTGGACATCAGCGCCGAGTACTCGGTCGCGATGTCGTCGCCCACGAACTCCTTCATGTTCGTGAAGCCCATGACCTTGTTGTAGAACGCGACCCACTCGTTCATCCGGCCGAGCTCGACGTTGCCGACGCAGTGGTCGATGGCCTGGAAGGTGCGCTTGGCCGGGGGCTCGACCATCGGGTCGACGGCCTCGTAGCCGGGCAGGTACGGGCCGGTGTAGTCGCCGCGCTCGACCAGCGTGTGGCGGGTCTGGCCGTAGGTCGCGATGGCGGCCAGCACGACCGTGCCGTTCTCGTCCTTGACCTCGTACGGCTCGTCCAGCCCGCGGGCGCCCTGCTCGACGGCGTACGCGTACGCCGCGCGGACGTCCGGGACCTCGATGGCGAGGTCGATGACGCCGTCACCGTGCTCGGTGACGTGCTCGGCGAGGAAGCGGCCGCGGTCGGTCGTCGCCTTGATGACCGAGGTCAGCACGAAGCGCGCGGAGCCGTTGGTCAGGACGTAGCTGGCCGTCTCGCGGGAGCCGGTCTCCGGTCCGGAGTAGGCCACGAGCTTCATGCCGAAGGCGGTCGAGTAGTAGTGCGCGGCCTGCTTGGCGTTGCCGACGGCGAAGACGACCGCGTCCATGCCCTTCACCGGGAAGGGGTCGGCCTCACGCGCGGTGTGCGGGGTGGTGTCGAGGGTCTCAGTCATGAGCCGAGAGTCCCGCCGATCCACAAGCTGCGCAATAGTTTCCTGTTTGGCTGTACAAACTGCCCAGGATGACCGCAGGCTGTGTGAAACATCTGTGCACTATGACCACCCGCGAGCACGCGTGGGCAGCCGGAGGCATCCATGGGCATCGACGAACTCGACGGCCGGCTCATCGTCCTGCTCGCCCGTGAGCCGCGGATCGGGGTCCTGGAGGCCTCGCGGCGGCTCGGCGTGGCCCGCGGGACCGTGCAGGCACGCCTGGACCGGCTCCAGTCGAACGGGGTCATCCGCGGGTTCGGCCCGCAGGTCGACCCGACGGCCCTCGGGTATCCGGTGACCGCGTTCGCGACGCTGGAGATCAAGCAGGGGCAGGGGGCCGACGTACGGGCGCACCTCAACGGGGTGCCGGAGGTGCTGGAGCTGCACACCACCACCGGGCACGGGGACATGCTGTGCCGGCTGGTGGCCCGCTCCAACGCCGACCTCCAGCGGGTGATCGACCGCGTCGTCGGCTTCGAGGGGATCGTGCGGGCCTCGACGGCGATCGTGATGGAGAACCCCGTGCCCCTGCGGATCATCCCGCTGGTGGAGCAGGCGGCGGAGGACGACACCCGGATCTGACGCAAGGAGTTGCAAAGAAACCCTTGCACAGAAATCTTTGCAAGCTTATCGTCGAGCCATGCCCGAAAAGCCGGTAGAACCTGCGGGGCCTGCAGAGCCCAACGTCCGCACCCTCGACGCCCGTTCACTGCGCGGCCTCGCCCACCCCCTGCGCATCCGCCTGCTGGGCGCGCTGCGCCACAACGGCCCCGCTACCGCCTCCCAGCTGGCGGACCGGTTCGGGGAGTCGAGCGGGGCCACCAGCTACCACCTGCGCCAGCTCGCGGCGCACGGGTTCGTCGAGGACGCTCCCGAGCACGGCAAGGGCCGCGAACGCTGGTGGCGGGCCGTGTACGACGGCACGGCGTTCGACGATTCGCTGACGCTCGACGAGGACCCGGCCGTGCGCGGTGCGGCGGACCTCTTCCTGCACGAGATCGCGACGATCCACACGCAGGAGCTGAGCACCTGGCTCGGCAACGCCCACAGCTGGCCCACGGAGTGGCGGCGCGGTGCGGACATGAGCGACTTCACCCTGCACCTGACCCCCGCGCAGAGCCACGAGCTGATCCACAAAATGCACGACCTGATCAACAGCTATCGCGACCTGCCGGCCTCGCAGGACACGAAGGCGGTCCGCTTCCACACGCACGCCTTCCCTCGCGAAGCCTGACCCTTGCAGGGTGCCCGGCGGATCCTCTGCGGTCCGGATCCACGCCGGGCGCCGCCCGGACCCGCGCCTCAATCGCCGGCGGGGCTGGGTGGTGTGGGGCGGTGCCCCGCACGAGGGTCTCCTCGGCCAGGCCCCTGCGGGGTTGCTCGGCGGTGTACGGCTGGCCGTGTCCTGGTGTGGGTCGGTGCCCCGCACGAGGGTCTCCTCGGCTCGCGCCAGGCGGCCGTGGTTCTGCCAGACGGCCTGGGTTGCGCGCTCGTCCTGCGGGGACCCTCCTGCGTGTCCCCGCCCCACGGCAGGGCTCCGACAGCCCGAGGGGTGGGGGGACGGGGCGGGGTGTCCCCGCAGGACGAGCGCGCGACCACCGCCCACAGCCGAGACATGCCCGCACGCGCCGAGCCGAGGAGACACCCCGCCCCGGCACCCCACCCCGACCCCTGCCAACAGGCCCGCCACCTCCAGCCCCGCCGCCCACCGAGGCACGGGCCCGTATTACCAGCCCCGCCGGCGTTTGAGGCGCGGGTCCGGGCGGAGCCCGGCAGACGGCGCGAGCCGAACACCGCCGAGCCGCCCGCAGGGTCCGGACAGCGCCCGGCAGACGGCGCGAGCCGAACACCGCCGAACATCACATCCGAGGAGTCCACCGTGCACGCCTTACCGCCCGCCGATCCGACCCGCACGGAGCGCCGTACGGACAAGCGCCCCCTGGTCGGCGTACTGGCCGCCAACACCATCTCCATATCCGGGAGTTCACTCACCCTCATCGGCGTCCCGTGGTTCGTGCTCCAGACCACGGGCAGCGCCGGCCGGGCCGGGGTCGTCGCCTTCTGCGCCACCCTGCCCGTCATCGTGGCCGCCCTGATCGGCGGACCGGTCATCGACCGGATCGGCCGCCGCCGGGTCTCCGTCGCCTCCGACCTGATCAGCGGCCTGTCGGTCGGCACGATCCCGCTGCTGCACTACACGGGCGTGCTGGAGTTCTGGATGCTGTGCGCGCTGATGGCCGTGGGCGGCCTGGTGCACACCCCGGGCCTGACCGCCCGCGCCGTGCTCCTGCCGAATCTCGCCGAGCACGCCGGCACCACCATCACCCGGGCCGCCGGCCTCTACGACGCGGTCTCGCGCGGCGCCCGGATGACCGGGGCCGCGGTGGCCGGCCTGCTCATCGCGGCGTTCGGCGCCGAGACCGTACTGCTGCTGGACGCGGCGACCTTCGGGGCGTCGGCGCTGCTGGTCGCCGTCTTCCTGCGCGGGGTGCCGGCCGCCGAACCGCAGCGCACCGACGGGAAGGTGTCCCTCAAGGCGTACCGCGCCGAACTCGCCGAGGGCTGGGCCTTCATGACCCGTACCCGGCTGCTGCTGGGCGTCACGGTGATGGTCATGATGACCAACGGGCTGGACCAGGGCTGGTCCTCGGTCCTGCTGCCGGTGCACGGCCGGGACGCCCTCGGCGGCGCCACCGCGATCGGCCTGATGATCTCCCTCTTCGGAGGCTTCGCCCTGCTGGGCGCCCTGCTCTACGGGATGTGGGGCGAGCGCTTCCCGCGCCGCGCGGTGTTCACGGCGGCCTTCCTGCTCTCCGGGGCGACCCGGTACGTGGTGGCCGCCCTCACCGACACGACCCTGCCGCTCGCGGTGACGATGGCCCTGGCCGGCCTGGGCGTGGGCATGCTCAACCCGATCCTGACCACGGTCATGTACGAGCAGGTGCCGGAAGCGCTGCGCAGCCGCGTCTCGGGCGTGGCCACGGCGGGCTGCGAGCTGACCATGCCGATGGGCGGACTCGCCGCGGGCCTGCTGGTCGACGGGTTCGGGGTCACCACCGCGCTGCTGCTGTTCGGCGGCACGTACCTGCTGACGACGCTCGCCCCGATGGTCTTCCCGGCCTGGCGCGGACTGGACGGGGCGCCGGCCGTCAGCAGGACGGAGCCGGCTCTCCCCGGTTCAGCGCGCGAAGAGAGTTCACCGCATCCGTCAGCGAGGTGACGGGGACCAGCCGCAGCCCCTCGGGGAGTTCCGACAGGGCGTCCGCGCACTCGGCCTTCGGTACGAGGAACACGCTCGCCCCGTCGCGCCGCGCGGCCTGGGTCTTCAGGGCCACCCCGCCGACCGCGCCGACCTCACCGTCGGCGGTGATGGTGCCCGTACCGGCGATGCTGCGATCGCCGGTGAGATCACCGCCGCTGCCGTCACCGTCGAGCTTGTCGACGATGCCGAGGGAGAAGAGGAGCCCGGCGCTCGGGCCGCCGACGTCGGCGAGGTTGAGCTCGACCTTCACGTCCTTGGGGTCCTTGTGGAGGAAGCCGAGGGCCGCGTCGGTGGCGGCCGACTGCGACTTGGACATTTCCTCCAGGTTGTGCTTCTCGATCTCCTCGTCGCTTCCGCCGGAGGAGTAGACGGCCCCCCGGGGCATGACCGCCTGATCGGTCTTGAACCAGTGGCCGATCAGCTCGTGCAGCTTCATGGTCGAGGACGGGCCGGTGGCCCGGATGGTGGTCATCCGCAGCTCGCCCTTGGTGTCCCGGACCGGGGCGCCGGTCACGGTGATGACCGGCTTGCCCTGGTCGGAGCCCAGAACGTCGGCCGTGAGCCCGGGAATGGCGACCACGAAGGGCAGTGGCGCGAAGGCCGCGGCGGCGAAGAGCCCGAGCACGGGCACGGCGCAGACGGCCAGGGCGGCGGGACGCGGCAGACGTGTGAGGCGTGAGAGCACCCGCCCAATCTATCCGGCCCTGCAGCCCCGCCGGCGTTTGAGGCGCGGGGGTCCGGGGGCAGCGCCCCCGGCAACGGCGCCGCACCCGGCAACGCAGCGGCACCGACGGGCACCCGCCGAGCCCGCGGCCTAGCGAAGGGCGTCGGCCACCTCGCGCGCCGCGTCGACCACCCGCGGCCCGACCCGCTCCGGCACCGCGTCCGCCAGCATGACGACGCCGACGCTGCCCTCCAGCCCGGTGATGCCCACGAGCGGCGCGGCGGCGCCACTGGCGCCCGCTTCCAGCTCCCCGTGGGTCAGCGTGTACCCCGGCTCGATCAAGGAGCCCTGACGGGCTGCCAGGATGGCCCGCCCGGCGGCCCCGCGGTCCAGCGGGTGGCGGAAGCCGGCCCGGTAGGCCACGTGGTAGTCCGTCCAGGTCGGCTCCACGACGGCGACGGCGAGCGCCTCGGTGCCGTCGACGAGGGTCAGGTGCGCGGTGGCACCTATGTCCTCGGCGAGGGACCGCAGCGCGGGCAGGGCGGCCTCGCGTACGAGCGGGTGGACCTGGCGGCCCAGCCGCAGCACTCCGAGGCCGACCCGGGCCCGGCCGCCGAGGTCGCGGCGGACCAGGGCGTGCTGTTCGAGGGTGGCGAGGAGCCGGTAGACCACGGTGCGGTTCACACCGAGGCGGTTGGAGAGCTCGGTGACGGTCAGACCGTGGTCGGTGTCGGCGAGCAGTTTGAGGACTCTGAGCCCTCTGTCGAGAGTCTGGGAGGTTTCCGCGGTCACGACGCCTCTCCCTCTTTCGGTGAGCGGCGGTGACTCTCGGGGTGGCGCGCCGCCGGTCCCGCGGCGGCGCACGGAGAGGCCGCCGGTAGCGGCCATTGCACCGGCTGCGCTCCCGCGGCGGCGCTGCCACGGTGCGTTTGATGCGGGGACAGTAGCGAGCGGGTCCGCTCAGCGGAAGGGCTCGTCCAGAATCCGGGCGCGTGCTACCTGTTTATGCCGTTTCCTGATCGGGCTCGGTGTCAATTCGTGACCTCGATTGCCACAGGACGCCTTTACCGCCCCATTACTCTGAGCATGTTCAAAACGACTGTGATCGCCTCCAGGGGGGATGCGCCCACGCGCACCTGGAGTCACGAGGGGGAAGTACCGCATATGAAGCTCAAGCGCATTGCCATGGTCGCCGCCGCCGCGGTGGTGGGTCCGACGGTCCTGATGGCCACCCCCGCGATGGCCGACGAGGTCAGCAGCCCGGCGGTCACGACCCCGGACGCGGCCCCGAAGGACGACGCGGCGCCGACGGCCGGGGAGACCACCGAGACTTCGGCGCCCGAGGCGCAGAAGCCCGGTTCCGTCCAGCAGCCGCAGGCCCCGGAGACCCAGCAGCCGAAGCAGGAGCAGGAGCAGCCGAAGCAGCAGCAGCAGCAGCAGCCGGCCGAGGCTGCCAAGGCCGAGAAGAAGGCCGCGGAGCAGGTCGCCGCCGCGGGTCCGAAGCTGACCCTGGACGGGCTCCCCACCAGCTTCGCGGCGGGCGCCGGCTGGAGCGGGTTCTCCCTGCACGTGGACAACTCGGGCCGCCCGGCGGTCGACGACCACTCGCTCGAACTGGTCCTCTGGACGCTCGACACCTTCGGCTGGGAGGCGGGCGACATCCAGACCGAGATCTACGCGCCCGACTCCAAGGGCACCTGGGGCTGGCACGCGGTCGAGGCGTACGGATCCGAGGAGGTGTACTCCTTCAGCCTGGCCGACGTCGATGTCGAGAAGAACGAGGTCTTCGACCTCACGCTTCGGATGAAGTTCGGCAAGGACACCCCGCCCTCCCGCTTCTCCCTGTCCACGACCGCCGAGGGCGGCACCGGGGACCGCGTCCGGTACGAGTCCAAGGTCACCGGTCCCGGGCAGGAGGAGAACAACGGCCCGAAGGTCTCGGTGGAGGGCCTGCCCAAGGGCGGCTTCACGGCCGGCGGCGCCTGGCAGCCGTTCTTCCTGAGCGTCGACAACTCCGGCAAGAAGAAGATCGACGAGTACGGCTTCACGCTCATCTTCGACAACGCCGTCAACAACATCCAGGCGAAGCACCTCGACCTGGAGATCTTCGACGGCGAGCGCTGGGTCCCCGCCGAGAAGGATCCGTCCGATCAGCTCGCCGGCACGATCATCGACCGCGCCGTCGGCAAGGACGCGAAGTTCGACATCCAGCTGCGGGCCAAGTTCAGCAAGGACGCCCCGGTCGGCAAGATCTTCGCCGTCGTGCTCGCGGACGACCACGGCGTGGACCACATCATCTCCGACGTGGCCTTCGCCTTCACCTCGATCAACCCGGCGACGAGCACCGGCAACCAGCCCACGCCGGACGGCGGCGCCAAGCCGATCGTGGACGGAAACGGAAACGGAAACGGGACCGGCACGGGCACGGGCACCGGCACCGGCACGTCGCCCACCACCGGTGGTCAGCTGGCCGAGACCGGCTCCGACGCGGCCACCAGCTGGGCCCTCGGCGGCGCCGGCGTGGCGCTCGCCATGGGTGCGGCCCTGGTCGCCGGCACCGGTCGCCGACGCCGCCCGACCGCGTAACGGCGGACGGGGTCCGTGCGAACCACCGCACGGACCCCGTCCCCAGCTTCGTGGGAACTCACCGCATACGGGTGGCCCACTCCTGCACCTTCTTGATCCGCTCGCGCAGCTGCCCCGCGGTCGCCTCCGCGCTCGGCGGCCCGCCGCACACCCGGCGCAGCTCCGTGTGGATCACCCCGTGCGGCTTCCCGCTCTGGTGGACGTAGGCGCCCACCATCGTGTTCAGCGACTTGCGCAGCTCCAGCAGCTCCTTGTGCGAGACCACGGGCCGCCGGTCCGCCGGCAGCTCCAGCAGGTCCGCCTCCGCGTCCGGCTTGCGCCGGCTGTGCGCGATCTGCCGCGACTGCCGCTTCTGCAGCAGCATCTGCACCTGGTCCGGCTCCAGCAGCCCGGGGATGCCGAGGTAGTCCTGCTCCTCCTCGCTGCCCGGGTGCGCCTGCATGCCGAACTCGGCGCCGTCATAGAGGACCCGGTCGAAGACCGCGTCGGACTCCAGCGCCTCGAAGGACATCTGCTCGTCCTCGCCGGTGTCCTCGTCCTCCTGCTTGTTCGCCTCGTCCATCTCCTTCTCGGACTCGGCGTACGGATCCTCCTCGCCCTGCTTCTTCGGCTTGTCGAGGACGTGGTCGCGCTCGACCTCCATCTCGTTGGCGAAGCCGAGGAGATAGGGAATGGTCGGCAGGAACACGGACGCGGTCTCGCCGCGCCTGCGCGAACGCACGAAACGCCCGACGGCCTGCGCGAAGAACAGCGGCGTCGAGATGGTGGTGGCGTAGACGCCCACCGCGAGGCGCGGTACGTCGACGCCCTCGGACACCATCCGGACCGCGACCATCCAGCGGCTGCCGTCCTCGCTGAACTCGTCGATCCGCTTCGACGCGCCGGTGTCGTCGGAGAGCACCACGGTCGCCTTGCTGCCGGTGATCTCCCTCAGCAGCTTGGCGTAGGCGCGCGCCGAGTCCTGATCGGAGGCGATGACGAGGCCGCCGGCGTCCGGGATGCCCTTCCTGACCTCCGTCAGCCGCTGGTCGGCGGCGCGCAGCACGTTCGGCATCCAGTCGCCGCGCGGGTCCAGCGCCGTGCGCCAGGCCTGGGAGATGGCGTCCTTGGTCATCGGCTCGCCGAGCCGGGCGGCGATCTCGTCGCCGGCCTTGGTCCGCCAGCGCATGTTGCCGCTGTAGGAGAGGAAGATGACCGGCCGGACGACGCCGTCGCCGAGCGCGTTCCCGTAGCCGTAGGTGTAGTCGGCGGAGGACCGGCGGATCCCGTCGTTGCCCTCCTCGTACGTGACGAAGGGGATCGGGTTCGTGTCGGACCGGAAGGGCGTTCCGGTCAGGGCCAGGCGCCGGGTCGCCGGGTCGAAGGCCTCCAGGCAGGCCTCGCCCCAGGACTTCGAGTCACCGGCGTGGTGGATCTCGTCGAGGATGACGAGGGTCTTGCGCTGCTCGCAGCGGTTGCGGTGCAGCATCGGCCGCACGCCGACACCGGCGTAGGTGACCGCGACCCCGTGGTAGTCCTTGCTGAGCGGTCCGGCGGAGTACTCGGGGTCGAGCCGGATGCCTATCCGGGCCGCCGCCTCCGCCCACTGCTTCTTCAGGTGCTCGGTCGGCGCGACGACGGTCACCTGCTGCACGACGTGGTGGTGCAGCAGCCAGGAGGCGAGGGTGAGCGCGAAGGTGGTCTTGCCGGCGCCGGGCGTGGCGACCGCGAGGAAGTCCCGCGGCTGGTTCTGGATGTAGCGGTCGAGCGCCCCCTGCTGCCAGGCACGCAGCTTGTTGGCGGTGCCCCAGGGGGCACGGCCGGGGAAGGCGGGTGAGAGATGGTGGGAGGCGGTAGTAGTCACGGTCTCCGGTTCGTGCTCTCGGCGTATCTGGTACGGGTGGCAGGCAGTCGTACGTAGGACAACCGGGCCACCCTACCGGCCCGGGCCCGCCCCTCGCGGAGGGACAGGCCCGTGACCTCGGCGGGTGCGGCGAGCGTCACATCGCTTCGTGCAGTGCCCGTAGCCGGCGCGCGATCTGTGCCACGTCTTCGAGGCTGCCGGTCGCCACTTCGATCACCAGCTTGTACGACTCGTCCTGATCGACGTCGATCATGTCGGTACCGTTGAAGTCGAGGAACACGACGGTGCACATCCACGCCATGCGCTTGTTGCCGTCCACCAAGGGGTGGTTGACGGCGAGCGACTGGAGCAGCGCGCCGGCCTTCTCGAAGAGGTCCGTGTACGCCTCGACCCCGAACATCTGGGACTGCGGCCGGTGCACGGCGGAGCTGAGCAGGCCCAGGTCGCGGACCGCGACCTGCTGTCCCGCCATGGCGAGCTCAGCCAGGTCCAGGGCTTCCTGGACGGTCAGGTACTTCACTCACTCCCCCAGGCGGCGGAGCAGGTCGGCGTGACCCTTGGCGTACTTCTCGCCCAGTCGCCGGACCGTCTCGCGGTCCGCCTCCTGTTCGAGGTAGCGGTCGATCGCCTGGAGCACTATGGCGTGCATGCTGCGGCCCTCTTCCTCAGCGCGGATCTTGAGGGCCTCTTGCTGGTCGTCCCGGAGACGCAGGTTCATCGCCATACCAAAACGGTACCACCGCGGTGGGGCCATTGTGGTACTACATTGCCGCGGGCGCGGGGACGGGCTCCAGCCGGGTCGCCACCCAGGCCCCGACCAGCGCCACGCAGGCCATCGGCAGGAACACCACGGCGAAGGCGGCCGGGTGCGAGGCCGACGCGTCGGCGGTCACGCCGTGCGCGGCCCCCACCGCACCACCGCCCAGCGCGGCGAACGCGGCGCCCCCGCCGGCCAGCAGCACCACGTTCGCCAGCGCGTCCGAGATCTGCAGCGAGGCGGAGTTGGCCCCCGCCTCCTCCGGCGCCGACAGCTGGAGCAGCAGGACGCTCGTGGAGCCGATCACCAGGCCCATGCCCAGGCAGCCGACCGCCCAGGCCAGCGCCAGCGTCCACACCGGCACGGACTCGATCAGCACGGCGGGCGCCGCGGCGATGGCCAGCGCCACCAGCACCATCCCGCCCACCATCAGCCGTTCCCGGTACGGCGCCACCCGGCCCTTGGACTGCACCCACGAGCCCGCCGCCCAGGTCACCCCGCCGAGCGCGAGCGAGAACCCGGCCATCGTCGGGCTCAGCCCCCGCTGGGTGACCAGCATCAGCGGTACGAAGCTCTCCGCCGCGATGAACGACCCGGCGGCGACCCCGCGCAGCAGCACCACGGACGGCAGCCCGCGCCGCGCCAGGTAGGTCCCGCGCGGCAGCAGCCCCAGCACGGCGGGCACGAGCAGGGCGGCGCCGGCGATGCCCGGCGCCAGCGACAGCCACCGCAGGTCCTGGGCGGCGTACTGGAGCAGCCCCGCCCCCACGGAGATGCCGAAGGCCAGCCGGATCCGCCGCCGGTCGAAGGCCACGGGCGGGGCGTCGGGGTCGACGGGCCCGGACGCGGTCCGCCGTATCGCGGGCAGCGCCACCACGAGCGGCACGACGACGAGGGCCGGTATCCCGAGGAACACCCACCGCCACCCGAGGTGCTCGGTGACCGTCCCGGAGGCCAGCGGCCCGACGATCGAGGGGACCACCCAGCTGGCGGCGAACGCGGCCATGATCGCGGGCCGCAGCCGCTCCTCGTAGGCCCGGCTGACGACGACGTACAGGGCGACGATGACCAGCCCGCCGCCGAAGCCCTGCACGGCCCGGCCGAGGACGAACACCCACATGACCCCGGCGGTCCCGGAGATCACGAGCCCGGAGGCGAAGGCGGAGATCCCGACGGTCAGCGGCCGCAGCGGCCCCTGCCGGTCGGCCCACTGGCCGGCCAGGACCATGCCGAAGAGGCTGGTGGTGAAGTAGGCGGAGAAGGCGAAGGCGTAGAGCCCGATCCCCTCCAGCTCGCGGGCGGCGACGGGCATGGCCGTGCCGACGGCGGTGGCCTCGAAGGCGATGAGGAAGACGACGGAGATGATCCCGATGCTGAGCGTCCGGTACGCGGGCCCGAGAATCCCGCCCCGGGGCGGGGGCGGGATCGGCGCGGTTCTCTGTGGCACGCGGGGTTCGAGGGCGCTCATCGCCCCAGAGTAAGGTGCGTAGCCCCCGAGTGACCCTGTCAATTCGACGGATCCCGCTCTCGTCCCGGGGACCTAGGTCCGACGGACTGTGAACGCGGCATGGCAGTCGCATTGCACGGGCCGCGCATCCCTTCCCCGGCCCTGCGGGCCCCCGTAGCGTCATGCACGTCACCACCACACAGCCGTGTGCCCGAGTGGTTGAGGGACTCGCCTGCAAAGCGGGTTACGCCGGTTCGATTCCGGTCACGGCTTCGCGGCGGGCCGTCCAGGGGCAGGCGCACCCCTGGGCGGCCTTCGCCTTTTCCGGCTCAGGCACCGCACCCGGTCTGCTGCCTGGCGAAGTCCAGGTACTTCTTCATGAGACCCGCCAACAAGGGGCGGCGTTCCTCCTGCTTGATCTGCTCCGTCGAGCCGTCGAGCCACAGCTTGAGCTCGAAGGCCTCGGTGGGACCGTTGCACGAGAGGAAGATCGCGACACCGCTGTCCCACAGCTTGCTGTTCTCCGCGAAGGGAAGCGGCTCCGGCTTCTGCGCATCGACCGCAGGAGCCCAGAAGAAATTCTGTCCCTGTGGCAAACGCTCCGCCGACGCGAAGAACCGGGTCTTCCCGTCCACATAGATGTTGCAGATCGCGCTCTTCCGGCCGGCGGTCAGACGCACATCGGCCGGCGCGGCCACCCGCACCTCCTCGCCCGTACCCACGAAAGGTGCGAGTTCCGTCGGGGTGAAGGCCCCGAAGCACGTGGACGCGGGAAGCTCAGGCACAGCCGACACCTTGCCGTCGGAGCAGCCGGCGAGCAGTGCCGCTCCCACGGCGACCGCGACCACCGCACGGTGGGTACGAGGACCGGCCATCATGATCCGCCGTTCATGGTGGCCACCAGGTCCCGGCCGACCGAGTAGGCGTTCGCCGTCTCCGTGGACGCGACACCCGCGTAGGAGTCGATGGTTCGCTCGGACAATCCGGATCCGCGGGCTGCGATGCGGACCGATGCCGCGGCCGAGTCGGACGCGCCGGTCTGCGCGCGCACGTACTCCTCGCCTGCCTTCTGGTTGCTGCCCTCGACCTTCTTCGCAGCGTCCTTCTCGGCCCCCTCGACCACGCTCTCCGTGATGTCCTCCTGAAGCCATTCGACGACGTCGCCGGCCAACGGCACCAGTTCGAGGTACTTGCCGCCCGCCGCGGTGATACCGCGGTTGACCCACTTGGCGTTGTCCTCGACGCCCTTGACGTACTCCTCCTGCTTGTGGGCGTTCTCGCCGAACGTGCCCTCCGCCCGGGCCTCGGACAGCATGCCGGCGATCTGTCCGCCAGGGTGCACCGCGACCTTGACGGCCGCATCGACGTCGTCGTACTCGCCCCGATGGGTGAAGACGTCATTGACCAGTGCCGTGGTGAAGGTCCGCTGGGCCGTGGTCATCGCACCGTAGGCCTCCGGATCCTGGCCCACCGCACCGATGAACCGAGCCATGTCGGCCTTGTTGAACTCGGCCATCTCACCGTTGGCCTTGATCATTCCGCTGCCGTTCTCCGCAGCGGCCTGGATGTCCGGCATGTACTCGGCCGCCATCTGGCCGAAGTGCCCGGAGAGGCCGTTCAGCGGGCCGTCCGGTTCCTTCGGGTCCGCGTCGATCAGCTCCGGCTTGTCGCCGATCTTCTCGACGACCCGTTCCATGACGGCCGCCATCTCCTTGGTGTGCGGGACCGGCGGGGCGTCCTCGTCGCCGGGGCCACGGTGGGAGACCGCCGCCATCAGGGCGTCACCGAGCGCCTGCTGGGCCGGGTGCAGCTCACCGGTCCGCGGCATGTCGAAGCTGTCCATGTACGGCTTCTTGTCGAGCATGTAGTCGACCATGCCCTGGTCCTTGCCGTGCTGCCCCGAGACCGGCTTGTCGTCCTTCGTGACGATGCCGTCCTTGTTGCTGTCCTCGCGGACCGGCTCGTTGAAGAAGGCCGTCGCCGCGTCCGGGTTGTTGCCCAGCGCCTCCATCAGGCCGGTCAGCGGGTAGAAGCCGCGGCCGTCCTGGCCCTGGCTGAGGACCGACTCCAGACCGTTCGGGGTGTGGAACTCCCAGGCCCTCGGGTCCTTGCGGTCCATGGCGACCATATCGCGGCCGACCGAGGTGAGGAACTCCGTGTCGTACTTCCCCTCGCGCAGCAGCGCGCCCAGGGCCTGGTAGCCGTAGATCTGCTGCACGCCGCCGTAGACGGCCATCTCCTTGCGGCCCGCCTTCATCAGCTGGGTCGTCCAGGCCGCGTCGAGGTGGTCGGGGACGTCCTTGTGCGTCGCGAGCCCGAGCATCGCGCCCATGTCGCTCTGGATGTTCGCGACCATCAGCGCGCGGTCCTTGCCCGCCGGTCCCAGGCCCGTCGCGTCGAGGGACATCTTGGAGTACATCTCCAGCGTGCCCTCGGCGCCGATCGTCCGGTAGAAACCCGTGGAGAACTCGGGGTCCGTACGGTTGTCGTCGAGCAGTTCCTCCAGCTCGCGCAGCGCCTCGACGTTGCGCGCCGTACCGCCGTCGCCGGTGACCTTCTTCATCAGGCCGGCGGCGCGGGCCGCCTGTTCGGCATCGAGGGTGGTGAACTTCGCCCCGCTGAAGTCGTGCTCGTCCGCGAGGTTCGCCTGGAGGACCCGGACCAGGGAGTCGTCGGCGTCCTGCGCGTCCTCGACCGCCCGGTTGATACGGGACTGCCACGCGTTGCGGTTCGTGTTCAGGGTCTGCTGGTAGTCGGGGTCGTGCCGGGCCGCGTTCCGCTCTCCCTCGGTGGGCAGCGGAATGGCCGTGACCCGCCCGTCGGCATCGACCTTGAAGCCGGCCGCCGGAGCCTCCGCGGCGAGCTTCTTCAGCTCGTCCTGGGCGTCCTTGAACGTCGCGTGCGCGTCGGCCAGGACCTGGTACATGCCCTTGGCGGCCTTGGCCGCGTCCTCGAACTCCTTGGCCGTCTTGTCGACGAACGGCCGCGCCACGCCTGCGGTGACCCCGCTCCACTCGGCCTTGTCGGACTTCGCCTTCATGCCGTTGCGGGCGGCCTCGGCCATCTCGTCCAGCTTGCCGGCCATCGCCGTCCAGTCGGTGACGGCCGTCTGGAGCTTGTCCAGGGGCGCGTTCATCACGTTCTCGTACGTCAGCATGCGGGGCGCCTACTTGAGGTATCTGTCGATCGCGGACGCGGCGAAATCTGCCTGGAGCTGCTGCTCGTCCTTGGCGTGGGAGGCGAGCGAGTAGTTCAGGCCGTTGGAGATGTTGGCACAGGCGGCCACGAGGGTCTTCACCTGGCTCTCCCAGACGCTGTTGGCCTTGAGGAGCGCCGCCCCGCTGGCGAAGGCCTCCTTCGTGAGGGCCCCGGCGGCTTCGGCGGTGGCGGTGGCGGCGTGCTTGCCGTCGGTCTGCAGGCGCGTGTGCAGCTTGTACGCCTCGGAGCCGATCGCACCGATGTGGTCCTGATTGAGCTCGAGGTCCGCGCCACCGCCACCGCCACCGCCGGGATCGGCGGGCGCCTGATTGAGGCGCATGGTGACATCAGCGGTGGCCGTGGCGCGAGCCGCCGACCATTCCTCGTCGAACGACATCGCGTGAACTCCCGAAGGCAGGGTGCAGGTCAGATCGGCCCCGGGTCAGCGGTTACGTCGTACGACGACCACGGTCACGGCTCCACCGATCAGCACGCAGGCTGCCAGACCGAGCCCGATCCAGGGAAGCGCGCTGCCGCTCTTCTTCTCCTCGGCCTGCGCGGCGGGCTTGGACGCGGCCGCGTCGGAAGCCTTGCCGTCGGGGGCCGCGGAGGGCTTCTTGGCGGCGTCCGCGGCCGCGAGGTCGGGCAGCGGATAGACGTCCGCCGGGCCCGGGTCGCCGGGCGTCTGGAGCGCGATCCGGGGGCGGACCACGCCGTAGCCGACGTAGTCGTTGCGCTCGACGCCGTCGGTGGGCTTCCCGGCGGTGTTCAGGAGCACCCGCAGCACCTGGTTGTTGGTCCAGTCGGGATGAGCGGACCAGAGGAGCGCGGCGGATGCGGAGGCGAGGGCGGAGGCATCACTGGTGCCGTGGGTTTTGCACAGCCCCGACTTACGGATGCAAGCCGAGACGATGTCCATGCCGGGTGCGGCCATGTCCACCTGGGGCCCGTGCTGCGACTCCTTGGTCGGCTTGCCGTTCACGTCGACGGCTCCTAGGCCCACCACCCCGGGGGTGGCGCCCGGGTAGAGAACCTCGTTGGTCGAATCCCCGTAGTTGCCGACAGCAGCGAAGATCAGCTTCCCCTTGGAAAGCGCGTACTTCACCGCTTCGGCCCGATCCCGATCGTCCTCTGGCTTCCCGGCGATACCCTTGGAGATATTGATGATCTTGGCGTCCGAGTCTGCCGCGTACCGAATGGCCGCAACCACCGATGGGGCCTTCGCTGCCTCCAGCACGTCGGGCACACGGATCGGGAGAATCTTGGAGCCGGGTGCAAGCCCGTAAGCACCGTCACCACTCGGATGCTTCCCGGTACCGGCGATCATCGCGGAGATGCCGGTGCCGTGACCGTCGTAGTCGTTGTCCTTGTCGCCCGGAGCATCGCCGACAGGGAAGACCGCGCCGGGAAGGACTTGCCCTTCGAGTTCCGGGATGCGGTTGACTCCCGAATCGATCACCGCAACGGTGATTCCCTTACCCGTGCTGATCTTCCAAATTTCGTCGGCTTTCATGGCGTCGAGATGCCATTGCTGCGATCGAATGGTCTCCGCGTGGGCCGGAGTCGCGGCGACCCCAGCCAACAGCAGACCCACCAGGGCCGAGGTCGCCTTACGCATGTGCATCCCGCGCCATGTCCGTTCTACTCAGTCGATCACCGGCGGGACAACACGACGGCTGCCCTGCCAGGTCTCTTCGTCCTCGGCCAGGTAATCGGGGCGTTCGCCCCCCTGGTCGTTCCGTCGCTTACCCGGAGTCTGCGTGCCGGCGCCCGCGTGGCCCATGGGACCCATGCCCGCGCCGCCGGCGCCATTGCGGACGAGACCCGAACCACCCTGGGTGAACGGCTGGCCGCCCACGCCCGGGCGACCGACCGCACCTGTCTGACGCCCTCCGACGACGCCTCCCGGCTCCGAGGCCAGTCGACGTCCGCCAGAGAAGCCTCCCTGACTGCTGCCGTGGGCGCCACCGCCACCGTGGCCCATACCTCCGCCCCCCATGGGACGGCCTGCCTGGGCGCCTTCACCGATGACCGTGCCACGCGGGATACCCGAGCCGGGGCCGGTGGAGGACACCTGACGGCCACCCATGATGCCGCTGTCACGCGGGAGCATGCCGGGCAGGCCGCCGCCCTTGCCGAGGGGACCGGTCGTGCCCGGGACAGGGATGCCGGGGCCGAAGACGCCGGGGAGACCCGGCCCCTTCACCCCGCTGATCGGTGGGACTGCCATGGGCGGCACGAAGGGGCCGGGGGGCGGACCGCCGGGGCTCGTGGGCAGCGGGCCACCGGGCGTCGTCGTCACCGGAGGCAGTGTCTGGTTCGGAGGCAGAGTGCCGACGGTGTCGAGGTCCACCTCCACGTCACGGTCGGGAGTCACCGGCGCGGGCAGAGTCGTCGTCGGCAGAGTGTTGTCCGGCTGCGGCTGACGCCCGGGCACCCATCCAGATTCGCTCGACGAGGTCGCACCGCTCGACGAGCCCGACGTCGTAGATGAGGAACCGGCCGAGCTGCCTCCTCCGGCGTACCCCCCTCCTGACCTCTCCATGTCTTCGAAGCCGTCGGACTTGTCCGGCACGAAATTCGGCGGCGGCGGCGGGAGCGTCGGGATCGGGGCCCTGTCCATCTCCGTGGACGACTGCTGGTACGACTGCGCCAGGTTGGTCATCAGCCGGACCGCCTCGCGGTGGTCCGCGTCCAGAATCGTCTGCGCTTCCGAGCGGGCCTTCGCCGAGTCCGGGTCGTTGTGGTGCTGGATGGCCGCTGCGAGGTCCTTGGTCGCGGTTGCGTCGACCGCGGTCATCTTCGTGGCCTCGGTCATCGTCTGGACGACCCAGCCCATCGCCGTCCCGCCCTTGGCGCTGTACTCGCCCAGGCGCAGCGTCGCGTTGCCCGCGCGGCCCACCCACTCCTGGAAGGCGTCGGCTCCTGCGCCCTCCCAGCCGGACACGACGTGGTTCTTGAGCGCCTCGCCGATCTTCTTGATGTCCTCGGCGGCCTTCTTCAGCTGGTCGGCCCGTGCCTGGACCGAGGTGGGGTCCAGCGAAGCGATCATGTCCCGCATCTGCTGGTGCGTGAAAGGTTCGAAATCGGTCATCAGTAGGTACCTCCCGACATGCTGGGCGACGGAGTCGGAGTCGGACTCGCAGGCGTCGTCGGCTGGTGGGCTGCCGCGAGGCGGCGCTGTTCCTCCAGCCACGGGTCACGGTCCGGCACGTACTGCGCGTTCGCCTCCTTGGCGATGACCGCCATGCGCCGCTTGGTCTCCTCGTCCACGCCGTCGTAGCCCTTGCCCGCCGTCAGGACCGCGATGCCCAGGGCCTCGATCGTCCCCGCCAGCGCCTTCGAGAGCTTCTGCAGCTCCGTGATGACCGTGTCGTACGACTTGAACAGCGCGTCGACCTCTGTGAAGCCCTTACCGAGCTTGCTGGCCGGCAGTTTGTCGTCCGCCAGCTTCTTGTGGTCCGCGTCCGAGCCGGTGAGGTCGTCCAACAGGCCGTCCACCATGCGCTTGTACTCGCTCATCGAGTCGAACTCGACCCGCAGCGCCGCACTGGCAGCACTGTAGGCCGCCCCCGCGATCGCGCCCATCGGACCCGCGATCCCCAGCGTGAGGGCCGTTGCTACTTGGCTCGCCCCGTTGTCGTCTGCCACGTTGGCCTCCCCGACTCCCCGTCATCCCCGTGGTCGCGGCGTTTCCGCCGCTCCCCGTCCCCGTTCGCACCCGTGTCCGCGCGCACGCGCACACTGGTACCGATCACTCTAGCGACCGGCGCCGACAGGCCCAAGTCCGGGGTTGCACGTGCAATGCGGGTCACACGGTCACGAGTTGGGCGTACCCACCGCCGCAGAAGGCCTGATCGGCAGGCGGTTCACCGGGCGGCCCGTGGCCGCGCGGACCGCCGAGGCCACCGCCGCCGGGGTCGTCACCACGGGGACCGCGCTCGCCGCCTTCGCGCCGAACGGGGCCACCACGTCGCGTTCTTCGACCAGTTTGACGATGCGGACCGCCGGGGCGTCCAGCGCCGTCGGCAGGGCGTAGCCCGTCAGGTCCGGGTGGCGGATCAGGCCGGAGACCGTGCGGAGGTTCTCCGTCAGGGCCGCGCCCACGCCCTGGGTGACGCCCGCCTCGATACGGGCCTCCAGCTGACGGGGGTTCAGGATGCGGCCCACGTCCTGGGCCACCGCGAGTTCCACGACCCGGACCGAGCCCAGTTCGATGTCCACGTCCACCACCGCGCGGATCGCGCAGAAGGCGAGGCCCACGAAGGCGTCGCCCTGGCCGTCCGCGTCCAGGGGTTCCGTGGGGTGGGGGCGGCACTGGGCCGTCGCCCAGAGTTCCTTGCCGGCCATCGCCTCCGCCACCGACATCGAGAACGCGCCGTCGTACGACGTGATGCGACCGTCCTGGATCTGCAGGAGCTCCGTCGACATGCCCAGCTTGTGGGCCATCGGCTGGAGGAGCTGGGTGCGGACCATCTTGGCCGCCCGCTCCACCGCGCCCCCCGACACCCACGTGTGGCGGCCGTGCGCCGACGGGCCGGCCGGCGGCTGGTCGGTGTCCACCGGGGCCATGGCGACCTCTTCGACGCCCAGGACCTCCTGGACGATCTGCCGGGCCAGCGTGGCGAAGCCCTGGCCGGTGTCGACGGCCGCGCAGATGACCGTGGCCGCGCCGCCCACCACCTTCACCGTGGCCGTGGAGACCTCGTCGGCCCCCTCGGCGCCGAGCATGTGGACCATGCCGACGCCGTAGCCCACCCCTCGCCGTACCGCGCCCGGCTCGCCCGCACCCTCCGGGCCGCCCGGCAGCAGCCACTCGTCCTCCGGGGCGTCCTTGGGCAGGGAGGGCAGTTCGAAGTCGCGGACCGCGCGCAGCAGTTCCGCCACCGGGGCCGGGCAGGTCACCGTCTGGCCGGTGGGGAGCAGGTCTCCCGTCGCCAGGACGTTGCGCAGGCGCAGCTCGGCCCCGTCGATGCCGAGGGCGGCCGCGAGCTTGTCCATCTGGCCCTCGTACGCGGCGCACACCTGCATGGCGCCCTCGCCGCGTACGTGGCCCGACGGCGGGTTGTTGGTGCGTACCGCCCAGCCCTCGACGAAGGCGTGCGGGACGACGTACGGGCCGCAGGCGAAGGCGACCGCCGCCGCCAGGGACTCGGAGGAGGAGTCGGCGTACGCGCCGCCGTCCATCAGGATCTGCGCCTCGACCTTGACGAGGCGGCCCTCCGCGTCCGCGTGGTGGCGGTAGCGCAGCAGGGTCGGGTGCCGGTGGGTGTGGCCGAGGAAGGACTCCTCGCGGGTGGCGGCCAGTTTGACGGGGCAGCCCGTGCGCAGGGCGAGCAGGCCGAGCGGGAGCTGGAAGGCGGCGTCCTCGCGGTCGGCCGTCGCGCCCGGCACACCGGTGACGACCACCCGCACCCGGTCCGGATCCAGTCCGAAGCAGGCGGCGGCCAGGTCGCGGTCGATGTGCGGGTCTGTGGACGCGGTGTAGAGCTCCACGCCGCCGTCGGGGCGCGGCACGGCCAGTCCGGCCTCGGCGCCGATGGGGGCGGGGTCCTGGCGGCCGATCCGGTACAGGCCCTCGACCACCACGTCACCGGTGGCTTCCGGGTCGCCGTAGCGGAGCGGGATGTGCCGGATCAGGTTGCCGTCGGGGTGCAGGGCGGGGGCGCCGAAGGACTGCTCGGGGTCGGTGACCGGGTCGAGGAGCTCGTACTCGACCGCGATCGCGGCGGCGGCGAGCCGTGCGGTGTCGGGGTGGTCGGCGGCGACGGCGGCGATGGCCTCGCCGTGGTGGCGTACGACGTCGTGCGCGAACACCGGCCGGTCGGCGATCCGGCGGCCGTGGGTGGTGGCGCCGGGCACGTCGGCGTGGGTGACGACGGCGCGGACGCCGGGCATCTCGGCGGCGGCCGTGGTGTCGATGGAGAGGATCCGGGCGTGGGCGTGCGGGGAGCGCAGCACGGCGGCCCACAGGAGGCCCTCGGCCCACAGGTCGGCGGCGTAGGGGAAGGTGCCCTCGGTCTTGGCGCGGGTGTCCGCGGCCGGGACGGAGGCTCCGATTCCGCGCGGGACCTGCTGTTCGGAGGCCTCGGAACCGGGCGCGGCCATGGCCGTCACCGTGGTGTTGAGCGTTGTCGTCGCCGTTGCCGCGTCCTGCCCGCTCACGCCGTGCCTCCGTGGTGGATGCCGCCCTCGCCGGGCGCTGCCTGATGCGGGATGCGCGGCTCCGGTGCACCTGCGCCCGGGGCCGCGGGCTCCGCGGCCGCCGCCTCGCGCTCGGCCACGACCTCGCGCACGGCGCCGACGACGCCCGCGTAGCCGGAGCAGCGGCAGAGGTTGCCGCACAGGGCCTGACGGGTCTCCAGCTCGCTGGGGGCGTGATTGCCCTCCAGTAGGTCGTGGATGGTCATGGCCATGCCGGGTACGCAGAACCCGCACTGCACCGCACCCGACCTGCACAACGCCTGCTGGACGTCCGAGAGTTCCCCGTTCGTCGCGAGACCCTCGACGGTACGCACCTCGCTGCCGGCGGCCGTGGCGGCCGGTACCAGGCAGGAGGCGACGAGCCGGCCGTCGACCTGCACGGCGCAGGCGCCGCATTCGCCCTGCGAGCAGCCGTCCTTGGCGCCCGCGAGGCCGAGCCGCTCGCGCAGCACGTACAGGAGGGACTCGCCGATCCAGGCGCCGGTGACGGGCCGGTCGGCGCCGTTGACGCGCAGGACGTAGGAGGCCGACGGGTGCTCGTGATGGGCGACGGCCCCGGCGGTCGCGTCTTCTTCGTACGTCGCCACCTCGGCCGGGAAACCTTCGGTGGTGCCCTCGTCCGGGATTGCGTCCCCGCTGCCGGCGGTGCCCACGGTCGGCATGGGGTCGGCCGGGGGCTCCTGCGCGGCCGGCCCGTCCCCGCTCCCGGGGTCGGACTCCGCAGGGGCGGACTCCGCCGCGGCGGGCTCCGCCCCGTGCTCGGGCCCGTGCGCGGCCTCGGGGCCGGGCTCCGGCGCGTGGCCGAAGGCGGTGAAGCCGTGGCCGTCGGTGCCGGCGGGCTGCGCGGACTCGGCGGCCGGTGCCGGGACACGGACCCCGCCGAAGAGATCCAGGTCGGCGGGGGCCACCGGCGGCTGCGCGGCGGCGACGGACGCGGCGGAAGCAGCGGCCTGCTCCGCGTACCCGGTGTACTCGCCCTGCCCGGCGTACTCCCCGTGGACCGCATGCCCTGCGTGCCCCGTGTGCTCGCTCTGCCCCGTGTGCTCGCCCTGCCCCGCGTGGTCCGCGGCCCGGGCGCCCTCGGCGTGCTCCGCCGCCGGGCCGTGCGCGGCCTCGATGTCGTGCGGGGCCTGGTGCACCGGCTCGCCCTCGGGCAGGGGGGTGCCCACCCCGGGCCCGCCCAGCACGCGCGGCCCACGTCCCGCGGCGCCCACGCCGGGCCCGCCGACCAGCCGTCCGGCGGCATGCGCGGTCGCGGCGGCGGCGGCCGAAGCGGCGGCGGCCTCGTCCGTGCCGGGCAGCACACCGGCAGCGGCACCGGCGGCGCCGGCGGCGTCCGTGTCGGGGTCCCCGGCCGGCTGCTGCGTCAGGTACGCCCACGGCGCCGGGGCGCCGCCCGGCAGCGTCGCCGGGGCCTGGCTCCAGTCGGCGTCCAGAGCGCCCGGCCGGTACTCGTTCGGCTGCTCGGGGAATTCGTTGAACTCGGGCACGGCCCACTGCCCGGTCGCCGGACCGGCCTGCTCCGGCTCCTGCGCCGCCTCCGGGAACCGCCACTCGGCCGTCGCGCTCGGATCGGTCACCGGCGGCTCCGGCTCCGCCTCGGCGAACGCCGCCGCGACCGAGGCCGGGATCGGGATCGACGCCGGGATCGGCCCGCCCACCGACCCGGAGCCCGGGCCCTGACCAGCAGCACCGGCACCACCCGCCGGGCCGGCCTGTGCCGGGCCGCCCGCCTCCGGCCACTGCACCGGAATCGTCCACGTCCCCGTGGCCGACGGATCCGTACTGGCCGAGCCGAGCGGCACGATCATCGGCGGCGGCACGTAGCCGTGCCCGGGCGCCGCGAGCGGCTCCCCGGTGCCGAGCGCGTCCAGCATGTCCTGCGGCAGTTTCACGAAGGCCGTGGCGTCCGAGTCGTACTCGCCGCCCTGCGGGACCGGTTCCCAGCCCCAGCCCGCCGTGCCGTTCCCCTGGGTCACGTTCTCGTTCTCGTTCTCGCTCATGAGGTCAGCGCCCTCCCCAGGGCCCTGCGCGCCAGCACGGCCACCGTCCGCCGCAGATGCAGTACTCCGGGAGCCACCGGCTCGCCCTGGTCGGGCACGCACGCGGCCGCGACGTACTCGCCGAAGGCCTCCAGCGCCTCGGGGGCCAGGGTCCGCCCGCCGTCCCAGTCGATCAGTGAGGCCACCCACTGCTCGGCCTCCAGCGGCCGCAGCGGCATCGGGGCGACCGCGCCGATGGCGCAGCGCACGCCCCGGCGCGCGGGATCCAGGACGAGCCCCACGGACGCCACGGCACGCCCCGGCCCGGTACGGCCCGTGGCCTTCAGGAACACCTGCGGTGCGTGCAGCAGCGGCACCCGCACGAAGCCGATCAGCTCACCGGGCCGCAGCATCTCCCGCCCGGCCAGCAGGTACGACACCGGGATCTCCCGCTGCCCGCCCGGGCCGACGATGACGAGTACGGCCTCCAGCGCGGCCAGCACGGGCAGTGCGTCACCCGTGGGCGCGGCGGTGGCGATGTTGCCGCCGAGGGTTCCCGCGTTGCGGATCTGCGGGGGTCCGGCGGCCCGGGCCGCGGCCGCGAGCGCGGGGATCAGAGCGGCGAAATCCGGCCGTCCCATCCGGGCGTGCGTGAGGCCCGCGCCGAGCAGCGCGTGGCCGTCCTGGTACTGCCAGCCGCGGATCTCGTTGATCCGGCCCAGGCCCACCAGGGCGGCGGGCCGCAGCAGCCCGGCGTTGACGGCGGCCATCAGGTCGGTGCCGCCCGCGACCGGCACGGCGGCGGGCATGGCGGTGAGCGCCGCCACGGCCTCGTCGAGCGAGGCCGGCAGCGTCACGGACTGTGCCGCCTGCGGGCCCTGCGGCCCCTGAGGTGAATCCAGTGCGTGCGGTGCGTGCGTGGTCAACCCAGCTGCCCCTTCCCGATGTCCCGGTTCCGGCGCTCACGCCTGTTCCGCCGTACGGTACGTCCTCACCGCCGGGACGTGGCAACTCTGGCACATCTTCCGGGCCGCCCGGCGCGAGGGTCCGCCCGCCGCGGCCGACCCCGGGCGCGGCGCCCCGTACGGGGCGTACGGCCCTGTCGCACCGTCTTCGACGACCCTCCTCCCCGATTGCCCGATTTTCCCTGTATGGGGGGAAATTGAGGCAGAGTTCCACTCCTGTTCTCTTTCGGTTCGGGTCGGCGCCGTCATCCACTTGTCACACGTTCGGGGGCGCGCCCTCGATCGGACGCCCGGGCACACCGGGCCGCCGCTGCCGCGGCAACGGCCCGCCCGGCGGCCGGTAATCGACCCCCTGCGCGGCCAACCGCGCGTAGTGCGTGGCCATCCGCCCCTCGAACCACGCGAAGTCGCGCTCCTCGGGCGCCGGCTGCCGTGACCACACCACCTCGGCGAAGGCCACCAGCCGCGGGAACACCTGGTAGTCGACCCGGTCCTGGTTCTCCAGCACCTCGGTCCACACGTTGGCCTGCGCGCCCAGCACCCGGGCGGCGGCCTCCGGCGACAGCTTCGGCGGCACCGGCTCGAAGCGGTAGACGTCCTCCAGCGAACGCACGTACCCGATGGGCATCGGCTCGTCCGCGCCGCCCGCCTGCCGGTGGTCGAGGTACACCTGCTGCTCGGGGCACATGACCACGTCGTGCCCGGCCTCGGCGGCGGCGATCCCGCCCGCGTAGCCGCGCCACGAGGACACGGCGGCGCCGTCCGCGAGCCCGCCCTCCAGGATCTCGTCCCAGCCGATCAGCCGCCGCCCGCGTGCGGCGAGCCAGCCGTCGAAGTGCCGGACGAACCAGGACTGCAGCCCGTCCTCCCCGTCCACGCCCAGCTCGCGGATCCGCTCCTGGGCGGCCGCGGAGGCCTTCCACTGCGCCTTGGGGCACTCGTCCCCGCCCACGTGCACGAAGGGTGAGACCTCGACCGGGAACAGCTCCAGCAGCTCTTCGAAGACCCCCTCGTAGAAGCGCAGCACGGCCTCGGTGGGCGCGAGCACGTTCTCGGTGATCCCCCAGTCCTCCCAGACCCCGAGCGCGGCGGTGTCGACGACGTCGGTGTTGCCCAGCTCCGGGTACGCGGCGATCGCGGCCTGCGAATGCCCCGGCACGTCGATCTCCGGGATCACCCGGACGTGGCGCTCGGCGGCGTACGCGACGATCTCACGGATGTCGTCCTGCGTGTAGAAGCCGCCGTGCGGGGTCTCGTTCCACAGCGGCGACGCCCGGTGGCCCCACCGGCTGCGCGGGCGCCAGCCGCCGACCTCGGTCAGCCGCGGGTAGCGCTCGATCTCGATCCGCCAGCCCTGGTCGTCGGTCAGGTGCAGGTGCAGCACGTTGAGCTTGTGCGCGGCGAGCAGGTCGATGTAGCGCAGCACACCGTCCTTGGGCATGAAGTGCCGGGCCACGTCCAGCATCATCCCGCGCCAGCCGAACCGCGGGCCGTCCACGACGGAGGCGTACGGCAGGCTCCACGCGCGGCCGGGCAGTGGCGCCCTGCGGTACGCGTCGGGCCCCAGCAGCTGACGCAGCGTCTGGGCGCCCCAGAACAGCCCGGCCGCCGTCGCGCCCGTCAGCTCCGCCCCGTCCGGGCCGATCTCGATGCGGTACGCCTCCGGGCCCAGGTCTCCGGCGCGGTCCGGGTCGACGCGCAGCCGCAGCTCGGCGGTCGCGCCGGCCCCGGCGGCGGGCAGCTCCCAGCCGGTGGCCGCGCCCAGTTCGCGCCGCAGCCAGCGCGCGACCGCCGCGGCCCCCGGCCCGGCGTCCAGGACCGGCTCGGGCCCGAACGCGAAGCGGCGCCCGCCCTCGTCGGGAACGGCGACCCGGGGTGCGGGGATCAGGTCCATGCGTCAGCCCTTCACGACGGCGTGCGCGTGTTGCGTCCTGCGCAACGCTCGTTCCGCAGGGCGCTCGTCGCGCCGACCCTAACGCGCCCCACGGGCACGGCAAAGACCCCCGGACGCACTGTGGCGCACCGGGGGTCTCGGTCCCGCGGAAGAAGGAGGGCCGGGGGCGGACTACTTGTCCTTGCCGCCCTTGTCCTTGTCCCCGCCGGGGCCCATGGACTCGTAGATCTCCTTGCACATGGGGCAGACCGGGTACTTCTTCGGGTCCCGGCCCGGTACCCAGACCTTGCCGCAGAGCGCGACGACGGGGGTCCCGTCGAGCGCGCTCGCCATGATCTTGTCCTTCTGGACGTAGTGGGCGAAGCGCTCGTGGTCGCCGTCACCGTGCGACACCTGCGGCGTCGGCTCTACGAGGGTCCCCGTGCCAGTCCCGCGCTCGGGCTCAAGAGTGCTCATGGAACCCAGGGTACTTAACCCCGCGCCCGTCAGTTGAGCGACGGGTCGTCCGGATAGGTGGCGACCATCGCGAGGTCGCTGCGCTGGCGCCGGAGCACCGCCCGCCAGAGCCGCTCCGGATCCGGGAAGGACACGTCCCCGGGCTCCGACTCCACCACGTACCAGGCGCCCTCGCCGAGCTCCGCCTCCAGCTGGCCCGGGCCCCAGCCGGAGTAGCCCGCGAAGATCCGCAGGCCGCCCAGGGCCGCGGCCAGCAGCTCCGGCGGCGTCTCCAGGTCGACCAGTCCGATCGCCCCGTACACGCGGCGCCAGCCGAGCGGCCCCTCCTCGCCCGGGATCACCGCCACGCCCAGGGCCGAGTCCATGGCCACCGGCCCGCCCTGGAAGACCACCCCGGGGTCGCCGGCCAGGGGCGCCCAGGGCAGCAGGACGTCGCCGACGCCCACGGGCGTCGGCCTGTTCAGGACCACGCCGAGGGAGCCCTGCTCGTCGTGGTCGAGCAGCAGCACGACCGCGCGGTCGAAGTTCGGGTCCGCGAGGGCGGGGGTGGCCACGAGCAGCCGCCCTGTGAGGGAGGACACCTCGGTCATGCCGCCATGATCCCGCACATCGGCCGATTCCGGGGAGCGGGCGGGAAGATCGGATCGATCGCAGCTCAGGGCGCACGGCAGCAGCGAGGAGCGCGCACGGACGGTGTAGGCGGAACGCAACACTCCGCCATGTGGTGGATACGGAGGGTGTTGTGCCGAATTCATGACAGTCCTACGGCCACGTCGGCCTTACGAACAAGGGGGTGGTGGCCCTTACCCTTTTCCCTGGCCCCCTGCCCACCCCTCTCCGGAACGCGAGATTCATGACCGGCATCAGTGACGATGTACTGCTTGTCCACGGCGGTACCCCGCTCGAGGGCGAGATCCGTGTCCGTGGTGCGAAGAACCTCGTGCCCAAGGCCATGGTCGCCGCTCTGCTCGGCAGCGAACCCAGCCGGCTGCGCAACGTTCCCGACATCCGTGACGTGCGCGTCGTCCGCGGGCTGCTCCAGCTGCACGGGGTGACGGTCCGTCCCGGCGAGGAGCCGGGCGAGCTCGTGCTCGACCCCACCCACGTCGAGAGCGCGAACGTCGCGGACATCGACGCCCACGCGGGCTCCTCGCGCATCCCGATCCTGTTCTGCGGCCCCCTGCTGCACCGGCTCGGCCACGCCTTCATCCCGGGCCTGGGCGGCTGCGACATCGGCGGTCGGCCGATCGACTTCCACTTCGATGTGCTCCGCCAGTTCGGCGCGACCATCGAGAAGCGCGAGGGCGGCCAGTACCTGGAAGCCCCGCAGCGCCTGCGCGGCTGCAAGATCCGCCTCCCCTACCCGTCGGTCGGCTCGACCGAGCAGGTGCTGCTGACGGCCGTCCTGGCCGAGGGCGTCACCGAGCTCAGCAACGCCGCGGTGGAGCCGGAGATCGAGGACCTCATCTGCGTCCTGCAGAAGATGGGCGCGATCATCTCCGTCGACACCGACCGGACCATCCGGATCACGGGCGTCGACCGCCTCGGCGGCTACAACCACAAGGCCCTCCCGGACCGTCTGGAAGCCGCCTCCTGGGCTTCCGCGGCGCTCGCCACCGGCGGCAACATCTACGTGCGCGGTGCCCAGCAGCGCTCGATGATGACGTTCCTGAACACCTTCCGCCGCGTCGGCGGGGCGTTCGAGATCGACGACGACGGCATCCGCTTCTGGCACCCGGGCGGCCCGCTCAACGCCATCGCGCTGGAGACGGACGTCCACCCCGGCTTCCAGACCGACTGGCAGCAGCCGCTCGTCGTGGCCCTGACGCAGGCCTCCGGCCTGTCGATCGTCCACGAGACGGTCTACGAGTCCCGGCTCGGCTTCACCTCGGCGCTCAACCAGATGGGTGCTCACATCCAGCTGTACCGGGAGTGCCTGGGCGGCAGCGCCTGCCGCTTCGGCCAGCGCAACTTCCTGCACTCGGCGGTCGTCTCCGGCCCCACCAAGCTGCAGGGCGCCGACCTGGTCATCCCCGACCTGCGCGGCGGATTCTCGTACCTGATCGCGGCCCTGGCCGCCGAGGGCACTTCGCGGGTCCACGGCATCGACCTGATCAACCGCGGCTACGAGAACTTCATGGAGAAGCTCGTGGAACTCGGCGCGAAGGTCGAGCTCCCGGGCGGCGACCTCGCCTGAGCCGTACCCGGACACCCGGACGTACGCAGAAAGCCCCCCGGCCCCGCACAGGGCCCGGGGGGCTTTCCCGTGCCCCGGCCGAGGCCCGCTCCCCTGCCCGGCCGGACGCCCGGCCCCATGGCCCGGCCAAGGCCCGCGCAGGCCCGTACGGAGCCGAACGGAGCCGTACCGCGGCCCGGCGGGACGTGCCGGTGGCATACCTGGGCCCCACCAGGCCCCTGACGGGCCCTCACAGGGCCTGCCAGGCCCGCCCGGCGGCCCGGGGGCGGCCCCCCGCCCGTCCGGGCCCACCGGCCCGCGTCCGGCCCCGGACATGCCGAAGGGCGGCCACCCCGCCCGGGGGTGACCGCCCATCGTCGTTCTGCGTACTACTGCCGTTCCAAAGGCCTGTGCGGCCCTCGGCGCCGGGGCAGGACTACTTGCCCTTGGCGGCTTCCTTGAGCTTGGAGCCCGCGGAGACCTTCACGCTGTAGCCGGCCGGGATCTGGATGGGGTCGCCGGTCTGCGGGTTGCGCGCGGTGCGAGCGGCACGGTGGGTGCGCTCGAAGGTCAGGAAGCCGGGGATGGTGACCTTCTCGTCGCCCTTGGCGACAATCTCGCCGACGGTCTCGGCGAGCGCGGCCAGAACGGCGTCGGCGTCCTTGCGGGTCACCTCGGCGCGCTCGGACAGAGCGGCCACCAGCTCACTGCGGTTCATGTTGTACTCCCGTGTTCAACTTGCCTTAGAGGCGTGAGATCGAAGCCGATGCTGCCAGGGCCCTAGGACAGTCCCCGGACCCGGGTCTGAACGTCAGACCCTCTCGCCCGGTTACGCATCCTGCCCCCACCAGCGGCGGGAAAGCCAATCCGGCACCCGTCGGGGTCACACGAAAAGCGCCACAGTCACGCCGCGGTGACGCTCCGTCCACGCCCACGCTCACGCGCCGCCGCGGACCGCGGACCTCGCGGGCATCCCCGCAAACCCTAGAGGCGGCCCGTCGGGCCCGCATCTCGCGACGCGCCGGTATCGGAGCGCCGTGAGGGCCGTCACAGCGGGGCTCAGGCCCCCGAGGCCGCCTTGCGGACGGCGCCCGCGACCGCGCCCGCGACCTTGTCGTTGAACACCGACGGGATGATGTAGTTCGCGTTCAGCTCGTCCTCGCCCACGACGTCCGCCAGCGCGCTCGCGGCGGCCAGCATCATCTCCGTGTTCACGGTGCGGGACTGAGCGTCCAGCAGACCGCGGAAGACACCCGGGAAGACCAGCACGTTGTTGATCTGGTTCGGGAAGTCGGAGCGGCCGGTGGCCACGACGGCGGCGGTCTGGCGGGCGACGGCCGGGTCCACCTCGGGGTCCGGGTTCGCGAGCGCGAACACGATCGCGCCTTCGGCCATGGCGGCGACGTCCTCGCCGGACAGCACGTTCGGGGCCGAGACGCCGATGAACACGTCGGCGCCGACCACGGCCTCCTTCAGCGTGCCCGTGTAGCCCTCGGGGTTGGTGTTGTCGGCGATCCAGCGCAGCGGGGAGTCCGCGGCGGCGTCGACGAGGTCGGGGCGGTCCGCGTGCACGACGCCGTGGATGTCGGCGCTCACCACGTTCTTCACGCCGGCCGCGAGGAGCAGCTTGAGGATGGCGGTACCGGCCGCGCCGGCGCCCGACATGACGACCTTGACGTCGCCAACTGCCTTGCCCACCACGCGCAGTGCGTTGGTGAGCGCCGCGAGCACGACGATCGCGGTGCCGTGCTGGTCGTCGTGGAAGACGGGGATGTCGAGGGCCTCGCGCAGCCGGGCCTCGATCTCGAAGCAGCGCGGCGCGGAGATGTCCTCCAGGTTGATGCCCGCGAAGCCCGGGGCGATCGCCTTGACGATCGCGACGATCTCGTCGGCGTCCTGGGTGTCGAGGCAGATCGGCCAGGCGTCGATGCCGGCGAAGCGCTTGAAGAGGGCCGCCTTGCCCTCCATGACGGGCAGCGCGGCCATCGGGCCGATGTTGCCGAGACCCAGCACGGCGGAGCCGTCGGTCACGACTGCGACGGAGTTGCGCTTGATGGTGAGGCGGCGCGCGTCCTCGGGGTTCTCGGCGATCGCCATGCACACGCGGGCCACGCCCGGGGTGTAGATCATCGAGAGGTCGTCACGGTTGCGGATGGGGTGCTTGGACGACATTTCGATCTTGCCGCCGAGGTGCATCAGGAAGGTGCGGTCGGAGACCTTGCCGAGGCTGACGCCCTCGATGCCGCGCAGCTTCTCGACGATCTCGTCCGCGTGCGCGGTGGAGGTCGCGGCGATGGTGACGTCGATCCGGAGCTTCTCGTGGCCGGATGCGGTCACGTCGAGGCCGGTGACCGATCCGCCGGAGGACTCCACGGCGGTGGTGAGCTGGGAGACCGCGGTTCCGCTCGCGGGCACTTCCAGACGGACCGTCATCGAATACGAGACGCTGGGCGCCGTTGCCATGGCCGTGTTCCTCTTCTGTCCCTGGTTCGCTGTAACACACAGAGCCCCGCTGCACAGCAGGTGCGGCAGGACCTGTTGTCCGATCGTCCCACCTACCAGCCAGTACAAGGTAACCAGCTACAAAATTCGGAAAGACTCTTCCACCATACGAGATATCAGAGGCGTTCGGAATGGTGGGGTCATACGAAACAGGTCCGCGCCCCCCACAGGTGGGGGACGCGGACCTGGTGATTCATACGTTGACGACACCGACCCGCCATGCTCGCCTCGCGGCAAGTGGTCGCTCTGAGCGACGAAGGTTGGGCCCGGGGGCTTGGATCGAGTCGGTGCCGTACCCAGGCTAACAAAGGATCGCCGAAAGTGATCCCCCTGCTCGCGCCCGTATCCGAGCACCACGCTCCCGGCCGCCGCCCATCCGGCCGTAGGAGGGGGGGTGGGGTGGTGGGGGGGGGGGGGGGGGGGAGAAAAAAAAAAAAAAAAAAAATGGTACAAGCGGGGGGAGGGACCCTTGCAGTGAAGCACACACCCCGGATAGGAA
>NZ_JBVIAH010000002.1:0-60485 GCF_055574035.1 Streptomyces sp. NPDC030021 | reverse complement strand
ACAACCCCCCCCCCCCCCCTCTCCCCCCCCCCCCCCCCCCCCCCCCCCCCCCCCCCCCCCCCTGTGGGGGGGGGGTTTTTTTTTTTTTCTTCCCCCCCCCCCCCCCCCCCCCCCCCCCCAACCCACCCCCTGGGCCCTGAGCGGGCCGGGACCCCGGCGATGAACCGCCACCGCCGGGCCGACCGAGGGACAGGGCCTAGGGCAGCAGCAGCTCCGGCACCCCGTCCGCATCCGGCTTGTCCCGGTCGGCCGAGACCACCGTCAGCTGCTGCGTCGCGCGCGTCAGCGCCACGTACAGCACCCGCAGGCCCGCCGGGGACTCGTCCGCGATCTCCGCCGGGGAGACGACCACCGTGGCGTCGTACTCCAGGCCCTTGGCCTCCAGGCTGCCCAGCGCCACCGCCCGCTCGCCGAGGTCCGCGAGCCAGCCCGCGGCCTCCGCGCGCCGGTCCATCGCCACGACCACGCCGATCGTGCCGTCCACCTGCTCCAGCAGCCGCCGGGTCTCCTCCCGGACCGCGGCACCCAGATCGCCGCCGGCAGCCGTGAAGCGCGGCTCCAGGCCCGTGGAGCGCACCGCCGACGGCGGCTCCATGCCGGGCATCGCCAGGCGCAGCACCCGGGAGGCGACCTCGGCGACCTCGGCCGGGTTGCGGTAGTTGACCGTCAGGGTGAACCGCCGGCGCGGGCGGGAGCCCAGGGCCTCGTCGCGGGCCGCGGCCGCCTCCTCCGGGTCCGTCCAGGAGGACTGCGCCGGGTCGCCGACCACCGTCCAGGTGCCGTGCCGGCCGCGGCGGCCCACCATCCGCCACTGCATCGGCGTCAGGTCCTGGGCCTCGTCCACGATGACGTGCGCGTACTCGGTGCGCTCCGCCGCGAGCCGCTCGGCCCGCTCCCACTGGGTCTCCTCGCGGGTCGGCATCAGCTCTTCCAGCCCGCTGAGCTGGTCGAGCGGGTCCATCTCCCGCCTGCGCCTGGGCCGCGCGGGTGCGCCCAGCAGCAGCTGGAGCTCGTCCAGCAGCGCCACGTCGTGCACCGACAGGGGGCCCTTGCCGTCCGGGCCCACCCGCCGCAGCGAGCGGGCCAGCTGGCGGCTCTCGCGCGGGTTGAGGTCGCGGCGCGACCAGCGGCCGAGGTGGCGCTCGTCGGCGAGCGCGGCGAGCACCGCCCGCGGGGTCAGCTCGGGCCACCAGGCGTCGAGGAAGCCGATGAAGGCGTCCTCGGTGGAGATGTCCTCGTCGAAGGCGGAGCGCAGTTCGGCGGCCAGCTCGGGGTCGCTGTGCCGGCCGGCGCCGCCGGACTTCGCGTAGAGGGCGTCGAGCAGCAGCTTGCGGGCGCGCGGGCGCAGCAGGTTGACCGGGGCGGTGCCGCTGAGCACGTTCTGCCGGATCCGGTTCAGCTCGTCGGCCTCCAGCTCCTGGCGGCGGCCGAAGGCCACCACGCGCAGCCGGTCGGGGGCACCGCCGAGCTCCAGTGCGCCGCGTACGGCCTTGCGGAGCACCTTGAGCATCCGGGAGGAGCCCTTGACGCGGGCCACGGCCGGGGAGTCGTAGGTGGTGGCCTCCGCGCCGTCGACGAGCGAGCCGAGGGCCCGGATGGCCACCTGGCCCTCCTCGCCGAGCGAGGGCAGCACGCCCTCGGTGTACGCGACGAGCAGCGGGGTCGGCGAGACGATCAGGATGCCGCCGGAGTAGCGGCGCCGGTCCTGGTAGAGCAGGTAGGCGGCGCGGTGCAGGGCGACGGCGGTCTTGCCGGTGCCGGGGCCGCCCGCGACCTCGGCGACGGAGGCGGCGGGGGCCCGGATGACCAGGTCCTGCTCGGCCTGGATGGAGGAGACGATGTCGCGCATCGAGTGCGTACGGGCCCGCCCGAGGGCGGCCATCAGGGCGCCGTCGCCGATGGCGGGGAGCTCCCGGCCGTCGAGGAAGGCGGTGACCTCGGGGCGCATCAGGTCGTCCTCGACGCCCAGCACCTTGCGGCCCTTGGAGCGGATGACGCGGCGGCGCACGACCCGGCCGGGCTCCTTGGGCGTGGAGCGGTAGAACGGCGCGGCGGCCGGCGCGCGCCAGTCGATGACGAGCGGCGCGTAGTCGGAGTCCAGGACCCCGATGCGGCCGATGTGCAGCGTCTCGGCGATGTCGGCGGTGAGGTCCCCGCGGATCGCGTCGTCGGCGGGCTCGACGGAGGTGTACGCGCCGTCGGCGCCGCGCTCCCCGTCCTTGCCGAGCACCAGGTCGACGCGGCCGAAGAGGAAGTCCTCGAACTCGTTGTTCAGCCGGTTCAGGTGGATGCCCGCCCGGAAGACCTGCGCGTCGCGCTCGGCGAGCGCGCCGGGCGTACCCACCTGGCCGCGCTTGGCGGCGTCGTTCATGAGGAACTCGGCCTCGTGGATCTTCTCCTCAAGGCGTCGGTACACCTGGTCGAGATGCGTCTGCTCGACCGCGATCTCCCGATCGCGGACGGAATCCGCCGTGCTGTCGACAGCGGCATTCTGCGCGGCCACCAAGGCCCCCTTCTGACGTGCATGGGCGACCGTCAAAGGTACGCGAATCGGCCCCCTGTCCGCACGCCCGTTCCGGAACCGGTCTCGCAGGGTGGTACGCCCCTCACCGGGAGCCTCACCCTGCCCCGGCCGCCAGGACCCGGCGGCGGTGCCGGGCCACGCGCTCCCGGTTCCCGCAGCGCTCGCTGGAGCACCAGCGGCGGCGGTGGCCCCGGGAGGTGTCCAGGTAGACGCGGGTGCAGCCGTCGCCCGCGCAGGCCCGCAGCAGCGCCCGGTCGCCGGGGTCGGTCAGCAGCTCGACGGCGTCCCGGGCGACGGCCGCGAGCAGCGCACCGCATTCCACGCCGCCGCACAACTCCCGTACGAGGTGGCCCTCCTGGTCCCGGACGGCACAGAGCCCCGGGGGTGGTCCGGCGGCCAGTGCGTTGACCCGGGCGAGGGCGTGCTCGTCCGTGTCGGTGCCGAGCAGCTCCGCCCGTACGAGGGTTTCCACGTCGGAGCGCAGGGACCGGAAGGCCGCGGCCCAGTCGGGCCCCACCCGGGCGAGCCGCGTCCGGTCGGGTACCAGGCCGGCGCCGGCGAGCCACAGCCGCAGCTCGTCACCGTCCGGGATCCCCTCGTGGGGGGCGAAGGTGGCCACCAGGTCCAGACAGACCCGCCCGGAATCGAACCGCATGCCGTCAGCCTCCCGTCGTGGGGGTGCCGTACCAGATTGCCGCCCCGCGGGTCACAGCGGAAGCCCCCGAACCGGTGGGTCCGTCCTCCCGCTTGCGCGGAGCATCACCTGCGCACATCCAGCCTCGCCGGCGTTTGAGGCGCGGGGTCTGGGGCGGAGCCCCAGGGAACCCGGCTCCGCCGGGCACCGGGCTCCGCCCGGACCTTCCCCCAGCTACCGCTGGGAGGTGCCCCCTGCTCAAACGCCGGAGGGGCTGGAATCGCCCGGAGGGTTGTCGTGGAGGAGGCGTTGGAAGAGGTGGTGGTCGCGCCAGGCGCCGTCGATGTGCAGGTAGCGCGGCGCGAGGCCGAACCGCTCGAAGCCCACCTTCGTCAGCACCCGCTGCGAGGCCAGGTTGTCGACCAGCGTGCCCGCCTCCACCCGGTGCAGGCCCAGCTCGTCGCGCGCGACCCGGCAGACCTCCTCCACGGCCGCGGTGGCCAGCCCCTTGCCGTGCCAGGCCCGGTCGACCCAGTACCCGACACCGCCGCTGCACAGCGGCCCGTACGCGATCGAGCCGAGGTTGATCGCGCCGACGGGCGTGCCCGTGGCCGTCTCGACGAACACGTACGGGACGATCCGCCCCGCGTCCCGCTCCGCGAGCACGCCCTCCAGCCGCTCCCGCTGGCCGTCCTCCGTGTAGAAGGCGTCCGGCCGGACCGGCTCGTAGCGCGCCATGAAGGCCCGGTTCCGCGCGAACGCCTCGGCCAGCCCGGCGGCGTCGCCGAGCACGGCGCCCCTCATCTCCACCCCGTCAATGATCATCCCGGCACGCTAGCCGAGGACCCCCCTGGCCGTCACCGCGTCGGCCGGGAGTTCCCCGTACTTGGCCTCCCCGCCCGCGTCCAGTGACAGCCGGTACCCCCGCTTGACCACCGTCTGGATCAGGTTCGGGGCTCCGAGGGCCACCCGGAGGCGGGCCATCGCCGTCTCCACCGCGTGCTCGTCCCGCCCCGCGCCCGGCAGCGCCCGCAGCAGTTCCGCGCGGGGCACCACCCAGCCCGGCCGCCGGGCCAGCGCCCGCAGCAGGGCCATCCCGGCGGGCGGTACGGGCCGCAGGTGCGCGTCCACCAGGACCGCGTGCCCCCGGATCTCCAGCCGGTGCCCGGCCACCGGCAGCACGCGGGCCCGGCCGGGCAGCTCCTTGCAGAGCAACTGCACCAGCGGGCCCAGCCGGAACCGCTCCGGCTGCACCGTGTCCACCCCGTGCGCCTGCAGCGGCAGTGCGGTCACCGGCCCGACGCACGCGGACAGCAGCCTGCCGCGCAGCGCGTCCAGCACGGCCTCCCGCAGCCCCCGCTCCTCGGCCCGGGACAGCAGCGAGGCCGCCGCCGGCGCCGAGGTGAAGCTGACGGCGTCCACCCCGCCGCCGATCATCGCGTCCAGCAGCCGGTCCAGCGGCGCGAGGTCCTCCGGCGCCATCCACCGGTACACCGGGACCACCACCACCTCGGCCCCGCCGGCCCGAAGCGCCTCGACGAAGCCGGGCAGCGGCTCCCCGTGCAGCTGGAGCGCGATCCGCCGGCCGTCCACCCCGTCCGCCAGCAGCCGTTGCAGTACCTCGGCGAGCGATTCCGAGTCCGGGGACCAGGTCTCCACGAGCCCGGCAGCCCGGATGGCGCCCTTCACCTTCGGCCCGCGCGCCAGCAGTTCGGCGGCCCGCAGCCGCTCCAGCAGTTCCTCGCCGACGCCCCACCCGTCGGCCGCCTCGATCCACCCCCGGAAGCCGATGGCGGTGGTGGCCACGACCACGTCCGGCGCGCAGCCGATCAGTTCCTTCGTCGCGGCCAGCAGCTCGCTGTCGTCGGCGAGCGGCACGATCCGCAGCGCCGGCGCGTGCAGCACCGCCGCCCCGCGACGGCGCAGCAGCGCGATGAGCTCGTCCGCGCGCCGGGCCGCCGTGACCCCGACGGTGAAGCCCGCGAGCGGGCCGGTGTTCGTATCGTCCATCGTGACCTGCCTAGTGACGCATGTGGGGGCGGTACGGGTGGACCGAGTCTGCCCACACGTCGTGTCGGACTCGGTTCACCCGTATTTCGCCCCGGTTACACCGACGTGAGCTGCGGTTTCGTCTCGACCCCGACCGTGTGGATCACCGGGGCCACCGGGCGGCGAAGGTATACCGCCCAGGTGACCGCGCAGCACAGGGCGTAGAAGCCGAGGAAGGTGACGAAGGCCGCCGTCCCGGAGCCGGAGGTGCGGAACGCCTCCCGGAAGACCAGGTTGATGCCCAGTCCGCCGAGCGCGCCGACCGCCCCGATGAGGCCCATCGAGGCGCCGGAGAGCCGCCGCCCGTACGCGGCCGCGCTCTCGCCGCTCATGCCGCGCGCCAGTGCCTTCGCCTGGAAGATGCCCGGGATCATCTTGTACGTCGATCCGTTGCCGAGCCCGCTCAGGACGAACAGGGCCACGAAGCCGACGAGGAAGACCGGCAGCGAGGACCGCTGCGAGGCGAACACCACCACTGCGGTGGCCGCCGCCATCGCCACGAACGTCCCCAGGGTGATCCGCGCCCCGCCGAACCGGTCCGCGAGCGCCCCGCCCACCGGCCGGATCAGCGATCCGAGCAGCGGTCCCATGAAGGTCAGCGAGGCGGCCTGGAGCGGGGTTCGGCCGAACTGGGTCTGCAGCACCAGGCCGAAGGCGAAGCTGTAGCCGATGAAGGACCCGAACGTGCCGATGTAGAGGAACGCCATGATCCAGGTGTGCGCGTCCTTCAGCGCCTCGCGGACCGCGCCGGTGTCGTTGCGCACGGGCGCCAGGTTGTCCATCCGTACGGCCGCCAGGACCGCCGCGATCACGATCAGCGGGACGTAGGCGGCCAGCAGGTACCGCGGGTGCGCGGCCCCGGCGGTGGCGATGACCAGCAGCCCGGCGAGCTGCACCACGGGCACGCCGATGTTGCCGCCGCCGGCGTTCAGGCCGAGCGCCCAGCCCTTCTTGCGCAGCGGGAAGAAGGCGTTGATGTTGGTCATGGAGGAGGCGAAGTTGCCGCCGCCGACGCCGGTGAGGGCCGCGACGACCAGGAAGGTCCCGTAGGAGGTCCCGGGCTCCATCACCACGATCGCGGCGACCGTCGGCGCGAGCAGCAGCAGCGCGCTGACGACGGTCCAGTTCCGGCCGCCGAAGCGGGCCACGGCGAAGGTGTACGGCACCCGTACGAGCGCGCCCACGCAGGTCGCGGTGGCGATCAGGAAGAACTTCCCGGCCGGGTCGATCCCGTACGCCGGTCCCATGAAGAGGACCATCACGGACCAGAGCGACCAGATGGAGAACCCGATGTGCTCGGAGAACACGGAGTAGACGAGGTTGCGGCGGGCGGTCCGCTCCCCGGTCTCCTTCCAGAAGGTCTCGTCCTCGGGATCCCACTGCTCGATCCAGCGGCCCCCCTTGCGCGGTGCGGTCGTACCGGTCATCACACGCCTCCACAGCTCTCGCGTCCGTGGAACGACCGTAGGAACGGCGCGTTTCGGCCCCGGTCACCGCCTGATGACCGCCGGGAAACCTTGCTCTCACCCGCCGCCGGTGGCACCTGTGAGCGCGGCCGGGCGCCAGCTCGCCGGGGGCACTTCCAGCCAGCCGCGTTCGCCGCCGAGCCCGGCCACGGCCCGGTGCAGCGCTTCGAGTCCGGGGTGGCCGAAACCCTTCCGCCACACCATGGACAGCGGGGACAGCGGTACGGGGTCGACCAGCGGCCGCTTCACGGACCCGGGCATGTCGACGAAGTCGACGGTCACCAGCACCGGATTGCCGGTCTTGGCCATGACCCGGCTGAACTCGTCCTTGCCGATGGCCACCGGGGCGGGCGGCGCCATCAGGATCCCCCGCCCGGCGAACAGCTCGCGCGCGAGCCCCGTCCACTCCAGCGTGCGCGGGTTACCGGCGCCCGCGTACACGGTCTCCCCGGCCAGGGCGTCCAGCGGTACGGCCGCCCGCCCGGCCAGCGGGTGCCCCTCGGGCAGCAGTACGGCGAGCGGCTCGTAGCGCACGGGCCGGTGCGCGAGACGCGAGCGCCACACCGGGTCCAGTCCGTCGGCGTACCCGAAGGAGACGTCGAGACGGCCGGCGGCGATCTCGGCGGCGGCATGGGTCAGGCCGCTCTCCCAGCGGGCCATCAGCTCGCAGTCCGGGGCCAGCTCCCGGGCCCGATCCAGCACGGTGCGCGCGGTGCTCGGCCCGTCGGTGTTCAGGTCGACGAGCAGCGGGCGGGGCGCCGCGAAGGCGGCGGCGACCGCCTCGTGCGCGGCGAGCACCCGCCGGGCCAGCGGCAGCAGCCGCTCCCCGTCGGGGGTCGGCTCGACGGCGCGGGTCGTACGGACGAACAGCGCGGTGCCGAGGGCCTCTTCGAGCCGCCGTACGTCCCGGCTCAGCGCCTGCTGGGCGACGTACAGCCGGGCGGCGGCGCGGGTGAAGTGCAGCTCCTCGGCCACGGCGACGAACCCGCGCAGCAGCCGGGGATCCACATCACGGGGCATCATCCCCGGAGACTAACAACAGATCGGCGTGAATGACCTCCGGACAGGTGTTGGACGGTTCACCCGGTCCCGGCCGAGGGTGGTGGTCATGCCCCTCATGGCCGTCACCGGCAACACCCTCGTCCTCGCCGCCCCGCCCGCCCCGTCCGCCCCAGCCCGCACTCCCTCGCGCCCGCAGGGCCCCTACCGGCGCCTGTTCGCGCTGCCCGGCGCCCGCGGCTTCACCGCCGGGAACCTCCTCGCCCGCCTCCCGATGGGCATGTTCGGGATCAGCGCGGTCATGATGATCGCCGGCCAGCGCGGCTCGTACGCCCTCGCCGGCGCGGTCACGGCGACCGGCCTGGCCGCCACCGCGCTGGTCGCGCCGTTCACCGCCCGGCTGATCGACCGGCACGGCCAGGCCCGGATCGCCGTCCCGGCCACCCTCGTCGCGGTCCTCGGCTCCCTGTCCCTGGTCGTGTGCGTCCGGACCGGGGCTCCCGCCTGGACCCTCTTCGCCTCGTACGCCGCGACCGCCACCACGCCCAACATCGGCGGCATGTCCCGCGCCCGCTGGACGCACCTGCTGCGGGACTCCCCGGGCGAGCACCACACCGCGATGTCCTTCGAACAGGCCGCCGACGAACTCTGCTACATGCTCGGCCCGGTCCTCGCGGCCTTCCTCTGCTCGGTCGTCCTGCCCGAGGCCGGCACCCTCACCGCGGCCGCCCTGCTGCTGACCGGCATGCTGGTCTTCACCTCCTGCCGCGCCACCCAGCCCCCGGTGACGGCGGGTCCGCGCCGCGGCTCGCCGCTGCGCGCCCTCGGCCCGCTGCTGCCGCTGTTCCTCGCCACGGGTGTGGTCTTCGGCTCGATGGAGATCGCCTCGATCGCCCACCTCGACGCCCTGGGCCTGGGCGCCGCCTCCGGCCCGGTGCTGGCCCTCCAGGCGGCGGGCTCCTGCGCGGCCGGCCTGCTCTACGGCACGATGCGCCCGCGCGGCCTGCGCACCTGCCTGCTCGCCATGGCCGCCGCGATGACCCTGCCGTGGCTCGCGGCGAGCACGGGCGCGCTCTTCCCGCTGGCCTGCGCGCTGCTGCTGGCGGGCATGGCCACGGCTCCGACGATGGTGACGGCGATGTCCCGGGTCCACGCGCTCACCCCGGAGGGCCGCCTCAACGAGGGCATGACCCTCGCGGTCACCGCCATCTTCGCGGGCATCGCCCTGGGCGCGGCCGCGGCCGGCTCCCTGGTCGACCACCTGGGCCCGTCGACGGCCTACGCCCTCCCGGCCGTGGCGGCCGCGGCCGCCCTGCTCCTGGCATCGGCGGTTCCCCGAGCCCAGTGATGCGGGAGCTGGGAGAGGCGACGCTCATGTACATGCAGTACATTCATTACATGAGCGAGCCAGTGATCGAATCAATGGCCGAGGTCCGTGCCCACCTGGCCGACGTCCTTGACCGCGCCCGCCGCGAGGACACCCCCACCATCGTCACCAGACGCGGGAAGGCGGAAGGCATCGTCCTCGACATCGACGAATACCGACGCCTCAAGGCGATCGAGGAGGCAGCCGAGGACGCATGGCTGTCGAAGCTGGTCGACGCCGCCCGCGCCGACGATGACGGATCCTCGCTCAGCATCGAGGAAATGACCGCCGAGATCCTGCGCGGTGATGCGTGACCGAACGCCGGCACCTGACCCGGTTCAGGACCGCCGCCCGCCGTGACCTCGGCAAGATCCCCCAGCCCGACGCGATCCGGATTCTGCGCCGTCTCGCCGAGCTCCAACAGGCTCTGGACGCTGGCGACACGACCGCGTTCGATATCAAGGCCCTCCAGGGGCACCAGGCTCACTGGCGGCTCCGGATCGGGGACTACCGCGCCGTGTACACGCTTGAGGAGGGACCGGACGGTGCGCTCGTCGTCACGGTGTGGGTCGTGGCCGTCGGCCACCGCCGGGAGATCTACCGAACCGTCTGACCGGACGCACGCATGACAAAGGCCCCGCAGCCGAGAGGCCGCGGGGCCTTTGCCCACATGGGATGAGTGGAGATGGCGGGAATCGAACCCGCGTCCAACGGTGCAGAAGCAGGGCTTCTCCGAGCGCAGTCCGCTGCGCTTTTCTCAGCCCCGGAGATCACACGGACAAGTCTCCGACGGGCTCAGTCACTGTTTGGTTTCCCTCCAACCCCCGTGACCGGGGCTAGAGGTTTAGATCCCTAATTGACGCCAGGATCCGGACCGGGACCACTTCCGGGCTGACGCTCCTCACAGAGGCTTCAGCTCACTGTTATTAGGCAGCGAGGGTGAAGCGGGAGTTATCGCTCTTGGAGTTGGCGATTATTGTTTGCGACATATGGTTAGCGAGATCATTGCCGCTTCCTCGGCTCGCTTCCCCTGCATCGACATCCGCTGTCGAAACCGATCATCCCCATGTTGTTTTTTCAAGGTGCGCCGACCCCTGGGGGGCGGTGCTGACGCCATGGTACGCGAAGTCGACCACCGCGTGCCAGGTGATTAAACCGTGCCGCGCTGCTTGCGACGGATGGCCGAGATCGCCCGGTTCGTCTCGCGGGTGTCCTGCTTCTCCCGCATCGTCTGCCGCTTGTCGTACTCCTTCTTGCCCTTCGCCAGCGCGATCTCGATCTTCGCCCGGCCGTCCTTGAAGTACAGCGAGAGGGGCACGATCGTGTGACCCGACTCGTCCGCCTTGCGCTCCAGCTTGTCGATCTCCTCGCGGTGCATGAGGAGCTTGCGCTTGCGCCGGGCGCTGTGGTTGGTCCAGGTGCCCTGGCTGTACTCCGGCACGTGCACGTTGTAGAGCCAGGCTTCCCCGCCCTCCACCGACACGAAGCCGTCCACCAGCGAGGCCCGGCCCTGGCGCATGGACTTGACCTCGGTGCCCGTGAGCACGAGACCGCACTCGTAGGTGTCGAGGATCGCGTAGTCGTGACGCGCCTTCTTGTTCTGGGCGATCAGCTTGCGCCCTTTTTCCTTAGCCATAGTGCGGTCATTTTCGCACTACGGACCCACCCCGAGGCCACCCAATACCGTGACGGCCCGCTCCTCGACCGCCTCGCCCGCCGGCACGTCCGGGGTGATGCCGGCGCCGTCCAGGCTGCGGCCCGCCGGCGTGCGGTACGTGCCCACCGTCAGCTCGGCCACCGAGCCGTCCGGGAGCTCGGTCGGCATCTGAACCGAGCCCTTGCCGAAGGTCCGGCTGCCCACCGCCACCGCCCGGCCCCGGTCCTGCAGGGCGCCCGTCACCAGTTCGGCCGCGCTCATCGTGCCGCCGTCGACCAGGGCCACCAGCGGCCGGGTGGTGTCCCCGCCCTCGGCCGCGTACAGGACCCGCTGGTCGCCCCGTACGTCGTACGTGGCCACGAGCCCGCCGTCGAGGAAGGCGGAGGCGGCGGTGACCGCCTCGGTGACCAGCCCGCCCGGGTTGCCGCGCAGGTCGAGCACGACCCCCTCGCCGGGCGGGGCCGCGCGGACGGCGGCCTTGACCCGATCGCCGGAACCGCGGGTGAAGGAGACGACCTTGATGACCGTGACCCCGTCCGGGCGCTGCCGTACGGTCACCGGCTCGGTGCGCAGCTGCTCGCGGCGCACGGTCTCGGTGAGGTCGGCGCCGTCCCGGCTCAGGTTCAGCACGACGGGGGTGCCGGCATCGCCGCGCAGCAGGGCGACCACGGCGGTCACGGCGAGGCCGGTCACGGCGTGCCCGTCGACGCTCAGCAGCCGGTCCCCGGCGCGCAGTCCGGCCCGGGCGGCGGGGCTGCCGGGCTGGACCTTGTCGACCTTGATCATGCCGTCGGCCGCCCGCCCGGCCCACACCCCGACGCCGGTCCAGTGGCCGTCGAGGCCCTCGGCGAAGGCGGCGTACTCGCCCTGGTCGTAGACGGTGCCCCAGCGGTCGCCGCTGCGGCTGACGACCTCCTGGGCCGCCTTCTTCCCGGACTTCCCCTCGGCGACGGCCTCGGCGACGGCGCGGGCGACGGCCTCCCGGTCGGCGGTGCCCGTCTCGCGCGGGGTCTCGGCCGCGGGGGCGCCGGCCAGGGCCGCGGCAGCCGTGGCGCCCTCCTCGCGCTCCCAGCAGCCGGTGTACGCACCGGCGCCGACGGCGGCGAGGAAGGCGATCGTCAAAACGGCCCCGCGACGCAGGTCGCGGGGCCGGAGACAGAAGGCGGGAATACTCGGCAAGCCCAGCATGGCGCCGAGTCTAGGACAAGCCCCGCGTCGGTACGGGTGGTTGACCGGACCGCGCGCGGGGCGCTTGTCACACCTTCAGGTACTTGCGCAGGGCGATGAAGGCGGCCATGGAGGGCATCAGGAGGCCGATGAAGAGTACGTACGGGAGCTTGGCCAGCACCGATCCCCAGCCCATGAAGTCGATGAGCTGGATCTTGTCCCGCAGTCCGACGCCGTGGTCGATCACGAAGTACTGGCCGGAGACGAGCATGCCGCAGGCGAAGAGTGCGCCGATGAGGCCGGCGACAGCCGCCTCCATGATGAAGGGGACCTGGATGTAGAAGCTGGAGGCACCCACCAGCCGCATGATCCCGGTCTCACGCCGTCGGCTGAAGGCCGAGACGCGCACCGTGTTGACGATCAGCAGCAGCGCCACGATCAGCATGATCAGCATGATGGCGAGCGCCGCGATGTTCAGGTAGTTGAGGATCCGGAAGAGGTCGTCGATGGCCTGGCGCTGGTCGTCGACGGTGTGGATGCCGTCGCGGCCGACGAAGGCGGAGGTGACGACCTTGTACTTCTCCGGGTCCTTGAGCTTGACCCGGAACGACTCCTGCATCTGGTCCGGGGTGATGGAGGAGGCGAGCGCCGTGTTCCCGAACCGCTCCTGGTAGTGCTTGTACGCCTCGTCCGCCGACTCGTAGGCGACGGACTTCACCAGGGACATCTGCTTGAGCTCGGACTCGATCTGCTTCTTCTGCTCGTCGGTCACCGCGCCCTTGGCGCAGGTGGTGACGCCCGTGGAGGCCGCCCCCGAGCCGTCGGCCTTCTTGGCGGCGGCCTCGCTCGCCTCGACGGCGTCCTGCTTGTTGCAGAGGTAGATCGAGACGTTGGCCTTGTCGTACCAGTAGCCCTTCATCTTGCTCACCTGCTCGCTCATGAGCATGGAGCCACCGAACAGGGCCAGGGAGAGGCCCACCGAGATGATGACCGCGAAGGTCATGGTGAGATTGCGACGGAGGCCGACGCCGATCTCCGACATGACGAACTGGGCGCGCATTGCGTCTCAGGGACCTTTCAGTGCTGGTAGCCGTAGACGCCGCGCGACTGGTCGCGCACGAGTCGGCCCTGTTCGAGTTCGATGACGCGCTTGCGCATCTGGTCGACGATCTGCTGGTCGTGGGTGGCCATGATCACGGTGGTGCCGGTCCGGTTGATCCGGTCCAGCAGCTTCATGATCCCGACCGAGGTCTGCGGGTCGAGGTTGCCGGTGGGCTCGTCCGCGATCAGCAGGGCGGGGCGGTTGACGAAGGCGCGGGCGATGGCCACGCGCTGCTGCTCACCGCCGGAGAGCTCGCCGGGCATCCGCTCCTCCTTCCCGCCCAGACCCACGAGTTCGAGGACCTGCGGGACGGCCTTGCGGATCTCGCCGCGCGGCTTGCCGATGACCTCCTGGGCGAAGGCCACGTTCTCGGCCACCGTCTTGTTGGGGAGCAGGCGGAAGTCCTGGAAGACGGTCCCCAGCTGGCGCCGCATCTGCGGAACCTTCCAGTTGGAGAGCTTGGCGAGGTCCTTGCCCAGGACGTGCACCTGGCCGTGGCTCGCCCGCTCCTCGCGCAGGATGAGCCGCAGGAAGGTGGACTTGCCGGAGCCGGAGGAGCCGACCAGGAAGACGAACTCGCCCTTCGCGATGTCGAGGGAGACTTCCCTGAGTGCGGGTCGGTTCTGCTTCGGGTAGGACTTGGAGACACTGTCGAATCGGATCACGGGTGCACCACGGTCGCCGGGAGTAGGTGTGCGTGACCATACGCGAACGGGCGCGAGGTGTGGACCCGGCCTCCGGACTTGCCCGATTTATCCCGGGGTGCGGGCGCCCGGGACCGCGATTGCCCGGACGGGCCGCGCCGAATGTCGGCGAAGCTGGCACAGTGGTAGGGGGAACGCTCCGGTTCCCCACGCCGTTATAGGCAACAGAAGACCGAGGGGACGAGAGGAGGAGCGCATGACATATGACCGGCTCGTGTGCGCGAACTGCGCCGCACCCGTCAGCCAGGGCCGCTGCCCGGTGTGCCGGGCGAACCGGGAGCGCCTCCAGCAGGAGGGCCCCTTCTCCGGCCTGAACCCCGTGACGCTCATCGTGCTCATGGTGGTCCTCGTGACAGCTCTGGTTCTGGTGGCCCAGCACACCGCCTAGACCGCCCGGCCGTGGTGCCCGCGACAGCCCCCCGTGCCACGTACCGATCACACACGCGAGAAGGGCCCGGACACCAGGTGTCCGGGCCCTTCCGCGCGTGCGCGTGTGCTGGGGGGGGTTACGCGGTCTGCTCCTGCTGCTTGCGCCAGCGGATCCCGGCCTCCAGGAAGCCGTCGATCTCGCCGTCGAGCACCGCCTGCGGGTTGCCGACCTCGAACTCCGTCCGCAGGTCCTTGACCATCTGGTACGGGTGCAGGACGTAGGACCGCATCTGGTTGCCCCAGGAGCTGCCGCCGTCCTTGAGGGCGTCCATCTTGTCCTTCTCCTCCTGGCGGCGCCGCTCCAGCAGCTTGGCCTGGAGGACGTTCATGGCGCTCGCCTTGTTCTGGATCTGCGAGCGCTCGTTCTGGCAGGAGACCACGATGCCGGTCGGCAGGTGCGTGATGCGGACCGCCGAGTCGGTGGTGTTGACGCCCTGGCCGCCGGGGCCGGAGGCGCGGTACACGTCGACGCGCAGCTCGGTCTCGTCGATCTCGACGTGGTCGCTGGTCTCCACGACCGGGAGCACCTCGACGCCCGCGAAGGAGGTCTGGCGGCGGCCCTGGTTGTCGAAGGGCGAGATGCGCACGAGGCGGTGGGTGCCCTGCTCGACGGAGAGCGTTCCGTAGGCGTACGGGGCCTTGACGACGAAGGTGGTCGACTTGATGCCGGCCTCTTCCGCGTACGAGGTCTCGTAGATCTCGGTCGAGTAGCCGTGCCGCTCGGCCCAGCGCAGGTACATGCGCTGGAGGCGCTCGGCGAAGTCGGAGGCGTCGACGCCGCCGGCTTCGGCGCGGATGTTGACCAGGGCCTCGCGCTCGGCGTACTCGCCGGAGAGCAGGGTCCGGACCTCCATCTCGTCCAGCGCCTTGCGGACGGAGACCAGCTCGGCCTCGGCCTCGGCCAGGGTGTCCGCGTCGTCCATCTCCTGGGCGAGGTCGAAGAGCACCCCGAGGTCGTCGATGCGCCCCCGCAGCGTTTCGGCCTTCCGGACCTCCGCCTGGAGGTGCGAAAGCTTGCTCGTGATCTTCTGGGCGGCCTCCGGGTCGTCCCACAGGGACGGCGCGGCGGCCTGCTCCTCAAGCACGGCGATATCTGCCCTCAGCTTGTCGAGGTCCAGGACGGCCTCGATCGACCCCATGGTCGAGGAGAGGGACTTCAGCTCTTCGGAAACATCGACGACTGCCACGGGTCCAGCGTAGCCGGTCCCCGGACAACGCCGTCCGGGCAGGCCGAATCACCCGTTCTGATGATGGATCGTACGGGCGTACCCTCTCCGTATGACCGTTCTCCTCGTCAAGCGCCGCCATGTCGACCACATGCGTGTCACGACGACGAGCTGTCCGCCGCCGGACCGAACCCAAGCCTGATCCACCACGATCCGACTTGGTCCTGTACGCGGCCCCCGTGGTCCCGGCACCACCCCTGTCGGAGACCCTCCCCCCGCCCGCGGCCCCCACCACCTCTGGGGATCAGGACCCCGTGACATCCGAAACGGAGCCGTCATGCCGTCCGCGCACACTCTCCCCGTCCTGGACCTTTCCCAGGCCGACGACCCGGCCCAGCGGGCCGATTTCCTGAAGAAGCTGCACGCAGCCGCCAGGGACACCGGTTTCCTGCACCTGACCGGGCACGGCGTCACCGCCGCCGAGAGCGCCCGCATCCTTGAGCTGACCAAGGCCTTCTTCGCCCTGCCGGAAGCCGACCGGCTCGCCGTCAGCAATCTGAACTCCCCGCACTTCCGTGGCTACACCCGCATCGGCCACGAGCTGACCGGCGGCTCCTCCGACTGGCGGGACCAGCTGGACGTCGGCGCGGAGCGCCCGGCGCCGGTCGTGGGGCCGGACGACCCGGCGTTCCTGTGGCTGGAGGGCCCGAACCAGTGGCCCGCCGCCCTCCCGGAGCTCCGTACGGTGGTCCTGGACTGGCAGTCCCGGCTCGCGGCGGTCGCCCACCGCCTGCTCCAGGAGCTCCTCGTGGCGATCGGCGCCCCGGCGGACTTCTTCGACGAGGCCTTCGCGGACCGCCCGCACCTGCACACCAAGCTGATCCGCTACCCGGGATCGGCCCCCTCCGGCGCCGACCAGGGGGTCGGCGCGCACAAGGACTACGGCTTCCTGACGCTCCTGCTGCAGGACTCGGTGGGCGGCCTCCAGGTGGTGCGCGACGGCGGCTACCTGGACGTACCGCCGATGCCGGGTGCCTTCGTGGTGAACCTGGGCGAGCTGCTGGAGATCGCGACCGAGGGCTACCTGACGGCGACGGACCACCGGGTGGTCAGCCCACCCGGCGCGGTGGAGCGGTACTCGGTGCCGTTCTTCTACAACCCGCGCCTGGACGCGGTGATCGAGACCGTCCCGGGCGACTACCTGCGTTCCGCGCCCGGTGTCGCGCACGACGAGTCGAACCCGCTGCACGCCGAGTACGGCCGCAACGAACTGAAGGGCTGGGTCCGCGCCCACCCCGCGGTGGCCCGGCGCTGGCACCCGGAACTGGCCTCGGTGTAACCCCCGGGGCTCTGCCCGGACCCGGTCCTCAAACGCCGGACGGGCTGGAAATCCAGCCTCGCCGGCGTTTGAGGCGCGGGGGTTCGGGGGCGGAGCCCCCGACCACGGCGCCGCACCCGGCGGCTAGCGCTTCGCGGGGACCGACTGCTTGCTGTCCTGCGGGGGCGGGGCCTCGTCGCCCGAGACGGCCAGCCACGTGCCCAGACCGATCGCCGCGGCCAGGGCCAGGGCCGATGCCGAGAGGACCAGGCGGCGCTTGCGGGCCGCCTCCGCACGGTGACGGGCGGAGCCGGGTCGGTGGCCGCCCGCCGGGCGCGGGACGCGGGCGGTGCCCAGCGCCCCGCCGGCCAGCTCGTCCGGCCCCGGCACGCGCATCGAGGTGTGGGTGTCCCGGTTGGAGTCGGTCGCCGAGCCGGGCACCAGCGGGACCACGCCCCGCCGCCGGACCGGGTCGGCCGCCGGTTCCTCCGAGGGCTCGGGGTCCGGATCCGCGTCGTCCGGCTCGTCCACGTCCAGCGGCGGCATCCCGGCCAGCAGCGGCAGCAGGTCCCGCAGCCGGACCGACAGCTCCGAGGCCCGCAGCCGCGAGGCCGGGGCCTTGGCCAGGCACTGCACGATGAGCTGCCACAGCTCGTCGGGGATCCCGGGCAGCGGGACCACCGTCTCCGTCACGTGCCGCCGCAGGACCGCGCCCGGGTGCCCCCCGCCGAAGGGGGTGAATCCGGCCAGCAGCTCGTACAGGACCGTGGCCAGGGCGTATATGTCCACCGCGGCCCGCGGGGGCAGGCCCTCGACGATCTCCGGCGCCAGGTAGTCGGGGGTGCCGATGATCCGGGTCGTGGGGGCCGAGGCGCGGCCCGTGGAGGCCCGCCGCGGGGAGTCGATCAGCTTGGCCACGCCGAAGTCGGTCAGGAGCGCGGGGTGCGAGCCGCCGGGGCCGAGCCGGCCCTGCATGTCCAGCAGGACGTTCTCCGGCTTGACGTCCCGGTGGACGACCCCCGCCGCGTGCGCCGCGGCCAGCGCGTCGGCGACGTCCGCGACGATCGCCACGGCCGCCTCGGGGGCGAGCCGCCGTTCGCGGTCGAGGCGCGTGCGCAGGTCCGTACCGCGGACGAGGTCCATGACGAGGGCGAGGTCGTTGCCGTCCACGACGAGGTCGCGGACGGACACGACGTGCGGATGCTCCAGGCCGAGCAGCGCGCTGCGCTCCTGGACGAACCGTCCGACGAGTTCCTGGTCGGACGCGAGGTCCTCGCGCAGCAGTTTGACGGCGACGGGCCCGTCAGGCCCCTCGCCCAGCCACACCGTGCCCGCGCTGCCGCGCCCCAGGATCTGGTGCGCGGTGTACCGGCTGCCGATCTTCCGTGCCACGACTGCTCCCTCAGCGGCTGGCGTACGCACCAAAGCTACGCGGCCGGGTGGGCATTGGAGGCCAGCAGGGGTCCGGATTCGCGGCGACCTTCACTTCTGCGAGCGAAATCATGTCCCAGAAGTCGACAAATCCACGAAGTCGGAGCTACGGGGGCTCGTTTCAGGGCTTGGTGGAACCCGCCGCGCCCGAGGAGCCCGCGGAGTCCCCGATCGAGCTGACCCAGTCGACGGCGTCGCGGCCCCAGGTCCAGACCTGGTCCCACCAGCCCTTGCCGGTGCCGATCCACTCCTGGAGCGGGGTCAGTTCCCAGACCAGCCAGCCGGCGACGAAGAACACCAGGATCAGCACCAGGCAGCCCTTGAGGCAGCCGAGGCCGGGGATCCGCACCGGGTTGGCGCTGCGGCGGCGCGGCTCGCGCGGCTCCCGGGGGGCCGGCCGCTGCTGCGGCGGGGGCTGCGGGGGCTGCTGCTGCGGCTGGGGCTGGCGGTACTGGGGCTGCTGAGGCTGAGGCTGCTGCTGGTACGGCTGGGGCTGGTGCTGCTGCGGCTGGTAGTGCTGCGGCGGCGGGGGCGGCGCGTACTGCTGCTGAGGCGGCTGCTGAGGCTGGCGGTACTGCGGCTGCTGAGGCTGCTGGTACTGCTGCTGCGGGGGCGGCGGGCCCTGCCGGTACTGCGGCGGCTGCTGCTGGGGCCGGTGCTGCGGCGGCGGAGGCGCCTGCCGCTGCGGACGGCGACGCAGGGGGTCCTCGTTCGGGTCGAGGTACTGGATCTGCGTCTGCTCGTTGCGGTCGCGGGCGGCCCGCATCTGCGACTGCCACGGATGCGGCGAGTCGGGCCGCTGCACCGGGGGCATCACCGAGGTAGGGTCGGCCGCCCCGGGGCCGCCGGTGCTCGGCAGCACCGAGGTGGCGTCGGCCGCGCCGACCGGCGGCATGACGCTCGTCATGGCGTTCGGGTCGTACGCGCCCGTGGGCGCGTCCGCGCCGGGGGTCTCGGGGACCGGGGCCGGCGAGGGGTCGGGGGCGAGCAGCGCGCCCACGCCGAGCGCGGCCTCCACCTCGGCGGCCGAGGAGTGCACGCCGATGCCGGAGGCCACCACGCGCAGCCCGCGGGCCAGGCTCTCGGCGCTGGGACGCTCGTTCGGCTCCTTGCGCAGGCAGCGCTCGATGACCGTCCACAGCGGCTCGGGCACCGTCGAGGGCCGCTGCGGGTCCTCGCTGAGGTGGCGGTGGAGCACTTCGAGCGCGGTGCCGCCGGCGAACGGCGGGCGGCCGGTGAGCAGCTCGTACAGGAGGATGCCGGCGCCGTAGATGTCGACGGCGGAGGTCTGCGGGCGGCCCTCGGCGGACTCGGGGGCGACGTAGGCCGGGGTGCCGACGAACTCGTGGGTGCGGGTCAGGCCCGGGGAGTCGGCGAGGCGGGCGATGCCGAAGTCGGTGAGCATCGGCTTCATCTGTCCGCCGCGCTCGTCGAGCAGCACGTTGGCGGGCTTCAGGTCGCGGTGGACCACGCCGTCGGCGTGGCTGGCGGCGAGGGCGTCGGCGATCTGGGCGGTCAGCAGGCTCGCGGCGACCGGCGTGAAGGGGCCGTTCTGGCGCAGGTACTTGTGCAGGTCCGGGCCGTCGATCAGGTCCATGACCAGGGCGAGCAGATCGCCCTCGACGACGAGGTCGCGGGTGCGCACGATGTTGGGGTGGGTCAGGCGCAGCAGGACCGAGCGCTCCCGCAGGAAGCGCATGACGATGTCGGGATCCTGGGCCAGCTCCTCCTTGAGGACCTTGATGGCCACGGTCTCTCCGGGCTGCCCCGCGACGGCCGCCTCCGCGCCGGCGGCCTCCCTCTGGCGGGCACGCCAGACAGTGCCCGTGGCGCCGCGCCCGAGCGGCTCCTCGAGCAGGTACTTGCTGCCGACTGGCCGCACGTCTCGCGCTCCCCTGCTGTCGTCGGATGTGGTCGATCCGCTGATTGGTTTTCCGGCCCACTCTAGGGGGTGTCCCCCTGGAAGACGCCGGTCCTCGGAGGTTGGTTGCCGCACATATGTACGGAGGGTGATGTTTACGGGGTATGCCGGAGGCGATTTTCCCCGTCTTTCACCGCCTTGGTGTCCGGATCCGACCGGGGTCCGGTCCGGGTCCCGGCACATCAAGATCATTTGTTGCCGGGTGCCGGGCGTGTTGTCCGTGACAGGTGCGAGGATGCACATGTACGGACGGCACGGGACGGGAGCCCCGCCTTCCGGGCAGACCTGACCGGACGACGCGTCCGTGCCGGGTGGGGGGCGACCGGACGGTCATGTCACGGGATTCCCCTGCCGGGCGCACACACCGCGCACCGCGCAGAAGGGACCGCTGACGGCGATGCAGATCCGGCTGACCGTCCTTGGGTCGCGCAGCGGCCACCAGACCGCGACCGCCCCCGCGAGCTGTGACGTACTCGTCACCGCACCCGTCGGCACCGTGCTGGCCGCGGTCGCCTCCGGGCTGGCGGCGACCGTCGGCGGACCCGACACCGGGGGCACGGTCGTGCTCTACGCCGGCTCCGAGCGCCTCGACCTCCAGCGGCGGGTGCTCGGCGAGCCGCCGCTCGTGGACGGCGCGGTACTGGCGCTGCACGGGCCCGTGCCGGACGTCCTGCCGGAGGACGGCCTCGGCGCGGCCCAGCTGCACGTCGTGGCCGGACCCGACGCGGGCGGGGTGCACCTGCTGCACAGCGGGCAGATCCGGGTGGGCCGCTCCGCCGACGCCGACGTCCCCCTCGACGACCCCGACGTCTCCCGGCTGCACTGCGCGGTGACGGTCATCCCCGACGGGCGGGTCGCCGTGGCCGACCTGAACTCGACGAACGGCACCACGCTGGACGGCGCCCCGGTGGGGGCGCAGCCCGTCGCCCTGCCCCCGGGGGCGCTGCTGCGGGTCGGCGAGTCCACTCTGCGGCTGGCTCCCGCGGGCGCTCCCGCGCTGCCGGTGGCCCCGGACCTCCAGGGCCACCTCTCGGTCTCCGCCCGGCCCGTCGCCCCCGGTCCGCTTCCCGGCCCGCTCCCCGGGGCGGATCCGGCCGCCCCCGGGCCGGCGCCGGACGCACCCGAGGTCCCCGACGCCCCTGCCGCCCCCGACGCCCCCGGCGCGTCCCGCGAAGCCGGGCCGGAGGGCGCACCGCCGAGCCCCGGCCCCGGGCGGCGGAAGGGCCTCGGCGCCTGGGCCCGCAAGTGGGTGCGCGGCGAGGAGCCCGCCGAGGCCCCGCAGGAGCCGGCGGCCGCCCCGCCCGACCCGGACGACCCCGCCGCGGTGCTGCTGGCCGCGATGGGCCCCACCGAGCGCCTGTGGTCCCGTACGCCCGGCCATCCCGCCGTGCTGGACGTGGGGCTCGGCGCCGGGAGCCGGGTGTCCCTGCCCGCCGTCGGCGCCCTCGGGCTCGCCGGGCCGCGGACCCGGCTGGCCGGGGCCGCCCGCTGGGTGGTCGCGCAGCTCGCGGCCCTGCACGCGCCGGGGCAGCTGGAGATCGTGCTCATCTCCGCCGACCGGGCGCGCGGCCTCGCCGACCGGCGGCGTGACTGGGGCTGGCTCGGCTGGCTGCCCCACGTGCGCCCCGCGCACGGCCAGGACTGCCGGCTCCTGCTCGCGTACGACCGCGACCAGGCCGTCGCGCGCACGGGTGAGCTGACCCGGCGCCTCGACGAGGGTCCGCTCGGCACGCACTGGGCCGCCGCCGATCCCGCACAGGTCCGGCAGGCCGCCGACGCGTACGAAGGCCCGTACACGCTCGTCGTCCTCGACGGCGATCCCGGGGCCGGCCCGCTGCGCGACATCACCGGCCGGCTCGCCTCGCACGGCCCGGCCGCCGGGATCCACGTGCTGGTGCTCGCCGAGGCCCCGGCCGCCACCCCCGCCTCGCCGGTCACCGAGACGTACGAGGCCGCCTGCGCGAGCTCCCCCGCCTTCCGGGACTGCGGGGCGGTCGCCCTGCTCAGCGGTGATGTGGCCACGGCCGTACGTACCTTCACGATCAGCGGTGGCAGGCCGGTCCCGTCCGGGGGCACCGCCACCGCCGACGCCGTCTCCGCCGCCTGGGCCGAACGCTTCGCCCGGGCCCTGGCCCCGCTGCGCACCGCCGAGGGCGGCTCCGCCGAGCCCTACCGGCCGACCGCGGCCGCCCTGCCCGCCACCGCGCGGCTGCTGGACGAGCTGGGGCTGGCCCGGGCCACCCCGGCCTCCCTGATGGCCCGTTGGGCGGCCGCCACCGACCAGGGGCAGGGCATGGGCGGCCTCGCCGAGATCGTGCTGGGCAGCGGACGCCGCGGGCCCGTCGGCACCGAGCTCGTCCACGACGGTCCGCACCTGCTCATCGAGGGGCCCGCCGGCAGCGGGCGGACCGAGCTGCTGCGCTCGGTGGCCGCGTCGCTGTCCGCGGCCGCCCGGCCCGACCGGCTCGGGCTGCTCCTCCTCGACGGGGCCGGCGGCGAGCGCGGCGACGGGCTGCTGCCCTGCACCGAACTCCCGCACGTCTGCGCCCACCTGGTCGCCTCCGATCCGCTGCGCATGCGGGAGTTCGCGCAGGCCCTGGGCGCGGAGCTCAAGCGCCGCTCCGAACTGCTGGAGGAGCTGTCCTTCGCCGAGTGGCACGCGCAGCGCGAGGTGTCCGACCGCATGGTCGCGCCGCGCCGGCCCACCCCGGGCGAGCAGCGCGGCGACCTCGACCCCCAGCGCACCGGCACGCTGCGGCTGCGGGCCGCGACCACCCGTACGGATCCGGCCGGGCCCAGCCCGCTGCCCCGTCTGGTGGTGCTCGTGGACGACCTCGACGCGCTGGTCGCGCCGGGGCTGGGCGCCACGGGCCGCCCCGCCGCGGGCTCGGTGGTCCGGGCGCTGGAGGCGGTGGCCCGCGAGGGCGCCCGGCTCGGTGTGCACCTGGTGGCCGCCAGCGCCCGTCCGGACCGTACGGCGGACACCGGGCTGGCCCGGCTGACGACCCTGCGCGTGGAGCTCGACGCACCCGACCAGCCGGGCCCGGGGCGCGGACTGCTCCGCTTCGGCGACGGCCGGACGGTCCCCTTCCAGGCGGGCCGGGTCACCGGCCGGATCCCCCGGACGGCGACCCAGCGGCCGACCGTGGTCCCGGTGGAGTGGGAGCGAATGGGCGATCCGCCGGCCCGCCGCCCGGTACGTGAGCTGGGCAACGGGCCCACCGACCTCGCGCTGCTGGCCAGCGCCCTGGACCGGGCCTCGCACCTGGTCTCGGCGATACCCGTGCTGTTCCCGCCCGCGCCCTGACACCCCCTAGGGGTGTCCTGCCCCCGCAAGGCGCTATTGCGGGGTCGCACGGCTCGGCGTAGACCTTGTGGTCCAGGACACATCACGGGCATCGGGGGCAGAGCCATGCGAAGGCACGGAACGAGCCGTACGACACTCACCTGGACGGCGCTCGCCGCGGCGGCCGCCCTCACGCTCTGCGCGTGCGGGGACGGCGGGACGGAGGAGCCGCAGGGTCCCGAGGGCAGCACGGCCGTACCGCGGGTGCAGTTACCGAAGCTGCCCGGCGAGAAGCTGGAGGTCGCCGCGGTCTGGACGGGCCCGGAGCAGGAGAACTTCACCAAGGTCCTGAAGGAGTTCGAGAAGCGGACGGGTGCCTCCGTCACCTTCGTCCCGGCCCAGGACCCGATCGTCACCTTCCTCGGCACGAAGATCGCGGGCGGTGCGCCGCCGGACGTGGCACTGCTCCCGCAGGTCGGGGCGCTGAAGGCGGCGGTGGAGAACAAGTGGGCGCAGCCGCTGGGCCCGGAGGCCGCCGCCCAGCTCGACGCGAACTACTCGAAGGGCTGGCGGACGCTCGGCGCCGTCGGGGACACCCAGTACGGCGTGTACTACAAGGCCGCCAACAAGTCGCTGATCTGGTACAACGCGAAGGCCTTCGAGGCGGCGGGGGTCAAGCCCCCGAAGACCTGGAAGGAACTGATCACCGCGGCCGACACGCTGTCCGCCTCCGGAACCCCGGCGGTCTCGGTGGCAGGTGCGGACGGCTGGACCCTCACCGACTGGTTCGAGAACATCTACCTCTCCCAGGCCGGGCCGGAGAAGTACGACCAGCTGGCCAAACATCAGATCAAGTGGACGGACGACAGCGTCAAGCAGGCGCTGACCACGCTCGGCGAACTGTTCGGCCGCAAGGACTTCCTGGCGGGCGGGGTGAGCGGGGCGCTGGCCACCGAGTTCCCGAAGTCGGTGACGCAGACCTTCACCGGCGGCGACCGGCCGGCGGCCGCGATGGTCTTCGAGGGTGACTTCGTGGCGGTGAACATCGCGCAGACGGAGGCGAAGGTGGGCGAGGACGCCCTCGTCTTCCCCTTCCCGGCGGTCGGCGCGAAGGCTCCGGTGGTCTCGGGCGGCGACGTGGCGGTCGCCCTGAAGCCGTCGAAGGGGGCGCAGGCGCTGCTGACCTTCCTGGCCTCGGCGGACGCGGCGGAGATCCACGCCCGTCAGGGCGGTTTCGTCTCCCCGAACAAGGCGGTGGACCCGGGCGCGTATCCGAACGCCATCCAGCGGGACATCGCCAAGGCGCTGATCGCCGCGGGTGACGACTTCCGCTTCGACATGTCGGACCAGGCCCCGGCGGCCTTCGGCGGGACCCCGGGCGCGGGCGAGTGGAAGGCGCTCCAGGACTTCCTGGCGAACCCGTCGGACGTGGCGGGCACCCAGGCGAAACTGGAGGCGGACGCGGCCAAGGCCTACGGGAACTGATCCCGTGCGGGCCCCTGCCGCTGCCCGTGCCGCCAAGGGCGCCGTCTCCGCGGAGGCCCGGCGCCGCCGGCTGATCGCGGCGGCGTTCCTCCTCCCGGCGCTCGTGCTGCTCGGTGCGCTCGTCGTGCACCCGATCGGCTACTCCCTCTACCGCAGCTTCTTCGACCGGTCCGGCGACACCTTCGTCGGCGGTGACAACTACCGGGAGATCCTGAGCGACGACACGATCCGCACCGCCCTGAAGAACACGGCGCTCTGGGTGGTGTTCGCCCCGGCCACGGCCACGGCCCTCGGCCTGATCTTCGCGGTGCTCACCGAACGGGTGCGCTGGGGAACGGCGTTCAAGCTGCTGGTCTTCATGCCGATGGCGATCTCGATGCTGGCCGCGGGCATCATCTTCCGGCTCGTCTACGACCACGATCCCGACCGCGGGGTCGCCAACGCGGTCTGGGTCGGGGTCCACGACACCTTCGCGGAGTCGTCGGCCTTCCCCAAGGCCCGCCCGGGCCGGGACTCGCCGCTCGCGGACGCCGGCGGGGGCGCCTTCATCACCCGCGACCCCGTCCGCGCGGGTACCCCGGTGCTGCTCCCGCTGGTCGGCGTGGCCCCGGAGGCGCTGCCGGACGGGACCCGGACCGCGGGCAGGTCCGACGCCGTGCCGGGGAAGGTCACCGGCACCGTCTGGCAGGACTTCACCCGGGGCGGGGGCGGGTCGGCGAACGTGGTCGACCCGACCGAGCAGGGCTTCGCCGGGATGCGGATCGAGGCGGTCAAGGACGGCCGGGTGGTCGATACGGCGACGGCCGCCGCCGACGGCACCTTCACCCTGTCCGCGAAGGCCGACGGGGCCCTGCTGCGGCTGCCCGCGGCCAATTTCCGGGAGGCGTACGCGGGGGTGCAGTGGCTCGGCCCGGCGCTCGTCACCCCGGCGGTCATCGGGGCGTACGTATGGATGTGGGCCGGTTTCGCGATGGTGCTGATCGGGGCCGGGCTGGCCGCCGTACCGCGTGAGCTGCTGGAGGCGGCGCGCGTGGACGGGGCGAACGAGTGGCAGGTGTTCCGGCGGATCACCGTCCCGCTGCTGGCGCCCGTCCTGGCGGTCGTGCTCGTCACCCTCGTCATCAACGTCATGAAGATCTTCGACCTGGTCTTCGTGATCGCGCCGGGTGCGGTCCAGGACGACGCGAACGTGCTCGCGCTGCAGCTGTACCGGACCTCCTTCGGCACGGACGCCGATCCGGGGCTGGGCAGCGCCATCGCCGTGCTGCTGCTGGTGCTGGTGATCCCGGTGATGCTCGTGAACATCCGTCGGCTGCGCAAGGAGGGGTCCCGATGAGCCGTTCCGACGTGACACCGGACCCGGCGGCGGAGCGGGCGACTGCGGGGCCCTCGCGCGCCCGGCCGCCGCGCTCCGAGCCTCCGCGCGCCAAGACCTCGTACGCCGGCCTCGTCTCCGCCAAGCTCGCCGCGGGCGCGCTGCGCGTCTTCCTGGTCGTGGCGGCGCTCTTCTGGCTGCTGCCCACGCTCGGGCTGCTGCTCTCCTCGTTCGTCTCCCCCACCGACCTCAACAGCGGCGGCTGGTGGCAGGTGCTCACGGCGCCCTCACGGCTGACGGCCGACAACTACGAGCGGCTGCTGGCGAACGACACCATCACGGGCTCTCTCCTCAACACGTTCGCGATCGCCGTGCCGACCACCCTGCTGGTCGTGGCCCTGGGCGCCTTCGCCGGATACGCCTTCGCCTGGCTGGAGTTCCCCGGCCGGGACTGGCTGTTCCTCCTCGTCGTCGGACTCCTCGTGGTCCCCGTGCAGGTGGCCCTGATCCCGGTCTCCGAACTCTTCGGCTCCATCGGGCTGTTCGAGACCACGGCGGGCGTGGTCCTCTTCCACACCGCCTTCGGACTGCCCTTCGCCGTGTTCCTGCTGCGCAACTTCTTCGCGGAGATCCCGCGCGAGCTGCTGGAGGCGGCCCGTCTCGACGGGGCGGGTGAACTGCGGCTGTTCGCACGGGTGGTGCTGCCGCTCGGCGCGCCGGCGATCGCCTCGCTCGGCATCTTCCAGTTCCTGTGGGTGTGGAACGACATGCTGGTGGCGCTGGTGTTCGCGGACTCGGCCAGGCCGCCGGTCACGGTCGCGCTGCAGCAGCAGGTACGGCAGTTCGGGAACAACATCGACGTGCTCGCGCCCGGCGCGTTCCTGTCGATGGCGGTCCCGCTCGTCGTCTTCTTCGCCTTCCAGCGGCACTTCGTCTCGGGGGTGATGGCCGGGGCGATCAAGTAGCCTCCCCTCCGCACGGCGCGTGACGTGGCCCGTTGACGCTGCGTAACCCGAATGCCGCACACCGCGTAACCCGATCGCCACGCGTGGGGTTCCTGGGCCACATGCCCGCGCCGACCCCTGGATGTGCCGTGCCCCGGTTCAGCGTCATCGTGCCCGCGTACAAGGTCCAGGCCTACCTCCAGGAGGGTCTGGACTCGGTCCTGACGCAGTCGTACCCGGATCTGGAGCTGATCGCGGTCGACGACGCCTCTCCGGACGCCTGCGGTTCGATCATCGACGAGTACGCGGCGCGTGACCCCCGGGTGACGGCCGTCCACCTGGCGCACAATCTGGGCCTGGGGCCGGCGCGCAACGCGGGCCTGGCGCGGGCGAGCGGCGACTACCTGATCTTCCTCGACGGCGACGACACCCTCGCCCCCGGCGCCCTGCAGGCCATCACCGACCGGCTGAAGGCCACCGGCTCCCCCGACGTGCTGGTCTACGACTACGCGCGCACCTTCTGGTCGGGCGAACGCGTGCGCAACACCCTCTCCCACCGGCTGTCCGAGGAGGGCCCGGCCAGCTTCCGCCTCGCCGACCGCCCGGCGCTCCTCGGCATGCTGATGGTGGTCTGGAACAAGGCCTACCGCCGCGAGTACGTGGAGCGCGAGGGCCTCGCGTTCCCGCCCGGCTTCTACGAGGACACCCCCTGGACCTACCCGGCCCTGCTGGCCGCGGAGTCCGTCGCCGTCCTGGACCGGGTCTGCGTCCACTACCGGCAGCGGCGCACCGGCTCGATCCTGACCACCACCAGCCGCCGCCACCTCGACATCTTCGACCAGTACGACCGGGTCTTCGGCTATCTCGCAGGCCGCCCCGAGCTGGAGCGCTGGCGCCCCGCCCTGCACCGCCGGATGGCCGAGCACTTCTGCGCCCTGTACGCCGGCCCGCGCCGCCTCCCGCGCGCCGCCCGGGCCGAGTTCTTCGCCCGGGCCTGCGCCCTGCTGCGCCGCTACCGCGTCCCCGGCGGCAGCAGCGCCCTGCCGCTGTCCCTGTCGCGGACCGACCGGGTCCGGCACACCCTGATGCGGCTGGGCACCCGGCGCACCTACCGGCTGCTGTCGGCGCTGCGCTCGGCCGGACTGGCACTGGGCCGCGTGGCCTCGGCCCTGTGGCGGGGCCTGCGCGAAACGGCCCTGCGCCTGCACTACCGGACCCAGCGCCTCCTGCCCCTGCGCCCGGAGCTCGCGGTCTTCTCCGCGTACTGGCACGGCGGCTACGCCTGCAACCCGGCGGCGATCGAGGCCAAACTGCGGGAGCTCGCGCCGCAGATGCGCACGGCATGGATCTGCGGTCCGGAGCACGCCTCGACCCTGCCCCGCGAGACGACGGCGCTGCGCCCGGGCTCGGCGGCCTACTGGACCGCCCTGGCCAGGGCCGCCTACCTGGTCACGAACGTCAACTTCGACCGCACCCTGGTCAAGCGCCCGGGCCAGGTCCTGGTCCAGACGCAGCACGGCACCCCGCTCAAGCGCGTGGGCCTCGACCTCCAGGACCGCCCGGCGGCCACCCCGACGACGGACTTCGCGGGCCTGCTGCGCGGCGCCGACCAGTGGGACTACCTGCTCTCCTCGAACCGGCACTCCACCCTGGTGTGGGAGAAGGCCGTCCCGTCCTCCTACACGACGCTGGAGTACGGCTACCCGCGCAACGACGTCTTCCACCGGGCGGGCCCGGCCGAGGTGCTGGAGCTGCGCGAACGCCTCGGCATCCCGGCGGGCTCGACGGCCGTCCTGTACGCGCCCACGCACCGCGACTACCGGCGCAGCCGGCCGGACCACCTGGACTTCGAGCGGGTGCTGCGGGACCTGGGCCCGCGCTTCACGATCCTGGCCCGCACCCACCTCACGTACGCGGACGTCCCGCCCTCCCCGGACACGCACCCGCGCCTGATCGACGTCTCCTCCCACCCCTCGGTGGAGGAGCTCTGCCTGGCCTCGGACGCGCTGGTGACGGACTACTCGTCCCTGATGTTCGACTACGCGGCGCTGGACCGGCCGATCGTGATCCACGCGGACGACTGGGAGGCGTACGAGGCGGCCCGGGGCACGTACTTCGACCTTCGGTCGTGCCCGCCGGGCGCGATCGCCCGGACCGAGGACGAGCTGGTGGACATCTTCAGCACGGGCCACTGGCAGGGCTCGCGCTCCGCGCAGCTGCGGGCGGCCTTCCGCGCGCGCTTCTGCTCGCACGACGACGGCCACGCGGCGGAGCGGGTGGTGCGCCGGGTCTTCCTCGGGCAGACGGCCCCGATCCCGGCGGTCATCCCCCTGGAGGACCGCCGTCCCACTCCTGCGGCTCCCGCGCCGGCGCCGGCCCCGGCTCCCGTCCGGCCGTAGCTTCCTAGGAACTCGCCTTCAGGCCCGCCACCACTTGGTGGGCCAGGACGTCGAGGTGGCTGCCGGTCACCGCGTCCCGGACGACCACCTGGCGCCAGTAGAGCGGGCCGATCAGCAGGTCGAGGGCGTGGGCCGGGTCGATGCCCGCCGGGAGTTCGCCGCGGGCGACCGCGTCCGAGACGATCCCCTCCGCCATGCGGCGCTGCCCGTCGAGCAGCGCGCCGCGCACCGCGTCCGCGATCTCCGGGTTCCGCGCCGCCTCCACGAGCAGGTCGGGGATCACCGCGGAGGCCACCGGGTGCCGCAGCACGTGTGACATGACCTCCAGCAGGGCCCGTACGTCCCCGTACAGGGAGCCGGTCGCGGGCACCGGCAGGCCGTCCACCGCGAAGGCCCCCACCAGGTCCAGCACCAGGTGCAGCTTCGACTTCCACCGCCGGTAGACCGCGGTCTTGCCGACCCCCGCCCGGCGGGCGATGCCCTCGATGGACATCTTCGAGAAGCCGACCGCGGCCAGTTCCTCCACCACCGCGTCGCGGATCGCCTCGGTCACGTCCGCGCGCAGGACGGCGGCCCCGGCGGGGGCTCTACGGGCGGGGGCGGGGGCGGAAGCGGTGGCGGCGGGGTCCGGGGTCATGCAGAGAGCATAGCCGCGTCCCGTCACGACGATACGGTTGCGTTCCGACGCAGCACGCCCTAACCTCGCCGTAACGACGATACGGACCCGTCCCGACCTCGGCAGTGACGTACTGACCCCGTCGAAAGCGAACCCTGTGACCACCGCGACCGCCCCCAAGACCGAGCCCGCGCCCTCCGCGGAACTCGCGCGACTCGCCGCCGCCCACGGCCTCACCCTCAGCGGCGCCCGCCCCACGCTCCCCCGCTACATCGCGGAACTCTGGGACCGCCGCCACTTCGTGACCGCGTACGCGACCGCCCGCATGCAGGCCACGTACAGCACCGCCAAGCTCGGCCAGCTCTGGCACCTGGTGACCCCGCTCCTCAACGCGGCCGTCTACTACTTCATCTTCGGCATCGTGATGAAGGCCAGCCACGGCGTGCCGGACTACGTGCCCTTCCTGATCACCGGCATCTTCGTCTGGGACTTCATCGGCAGCTCCATCAACGCCGGCACCCGCTCCGTCCACAGCAACCGCGGCCTGGTCCGTGCCCTGCACTTCCCGCGCGCCAGCCTGCCCATCTCCACCGTCGTCCAGCTCTTCCAGCAGCTGCTCGTCACCATGGGCGCCCTGGTCATCCTGCTCCTGGCCTTCGGCCAGCGGCCCGCCTGGTCCTGGTTCCTGGCCCTCCCGGCCCTGCTGCTGATGGCCGTCTTCGCCGCCGGCTGCGCGATGGTCATGGCGCGCATCGGCAGCAAGAGCCCGGACGTCAGCCAGCTCATGCCCTTCGTCCTGCGCACCTGGATGTACTCCTCGGGCGTCATGTGGTCCATCGACCAGATGCTCACGTCGGACCAGCTGCCGCACCACTGGGTGCTGACACTGCTCAAGCTCAACCCCGCCGCCGTCTACATCGACCTGATGCGCTTCGCGCTGATCGACAGCTTCCAGGCGCACTCGCTCCCGCCCCACGCGTGGCCCCTGGCCATCGGCTGGGCCCTGCTCGCCGGCGTCGGCGGCTTCATCTGGTTCTGGAAAGCAGAAGAGGAGTACGGACGTGGCTGACACCGCGACGACCACCGACACCCGGGTACCGACCGTCATCGCCGACGGGGTCCACGTCATCTACAAGGTCCACGGCACCAGCGGCCGCAAGGGCGGAGCCACCGCGGCGCTCAGCCGGGTCTTCTCCCGCAAGCCGTCCCCCGGCATCAAGGAGGTGCACGCCGTCAAGGGCGTCACCTTCACCGCGTACAAGGGCGAGGCCATCGGCCTCATCGGCTCCAACGGCTCGGGCAAGTCCACCTTGCTGGCCGCCATCGCGGGCCTCCAGCCGGTGGCCCGCGGCCGGATCTACTCGCACGGCCAGCCGTCCCTGCTCGGTGTGAACGCCGCCCTGATGAACGACCTGACCGGCGAGCGCAACGTCATCCTCGGCGGCCTCGCGATGGGCATGTCCAAGCAGCAGATCCGCGAGCGCTACCAGGGGATCGTCGACTTCTCCGGCATCAACGAGAAGGGCGACTTCATCTCCCTGCCCATGCGGACGTACTCCTCCGGCATGGGCGCCCGGCTGCGGTTCTCCATCGCCGCCGCCAAGGACCACGACGTCCTGATGATCGACGAGGCCCTGGCCACCGGCGACGCCGCCTTCCAGCGCCGCAGCCAGGCCCGCATCGAGGAACTCCGCGAGCACGCCGGCACCGTCTTCCTCGTCAGCCACGGCATCAACACGGTCCGCGAGACATGCGACCGCGCGATCTGGCTGGAGGCCGGCGTCCTCCGCATGGACGGCCCCTCGAAGGAAGTCTGCGACGCCTACGACGCCTTCACCCGCTGCTAGGCCGTCGGATCCCAGAGGCCGCCGGCCTCGCCGCGGGCGAGGTGCTCGGCGTAGACGCCGACCTTCCGGGCGATGACCGAACGGCACTCCTCCAGCGCCTGGATCTGCTCCTCGACGCGCCGCCGGTGCACGTCGAGGAGCGAGAGGCGTTCGGCCTCGTTGCCCGGACCCCGCCGCACCAGCTCCGCGAACCGCTTGAGGTCGGCGAGGGGCATCCCGGATTCCCGCAGCTTGACGCAGATGAGCAACCAGTCGACATCGACCGGGGCATATCGCCGCCGACCGCCCGCGGTGCGCCGGACCGGCCCGACCAGCAGGCCCTCCCGCTCGTAGAAGCGCAGCGCGTGCACGCTGAGGCCGGTCCGCTCGGCCACCTCGCCGATGCCCAGGGTCTTCGCGCGCGTCTCGGTGGTCACCATGCGGACCAGCCTAGGTCGCGTCCGACCCAGGACTTGATCTAGACCTCACTCGAGATCCTAGCGTCGTCGGCATGACCACAGATCAGCATCCGCTCGGCTCGCCCTTCTCCGCCACCAGCACCGCCGAGGACGTCATGGCGGACCTCGACCTGTCCGGCGTCACCGCCGTCGTGACCGGGGGCTACTCCGGACTCGGTCTGGAAACCACGCGGGGCCTGGCCGCCGCCGGGGCCCGGGTCATCGTCCCGGCACGGCGGCCCGGGACCGCCCGCGCCGCCGTCGGGGACCTGCCCGGCTGCGAGGTCGTCCCGATGGACCTGGCCGACCTCGGCAGCGTCCGCGCCGCCGCCGCCCGGATCCGTGGCTCCGTCGCAAGGCTCGACCTGCTGATGGCCGTCGCCGGTGTCATGGCCACCCCCGAGCGACGCGTCGGCCCCGGCTGGGAGAACCAGCTCGCCACCAACCACTTCGGACACTTCGCGCTCACCTGCGAGCTGTACCCGCTGCTGGCAGCCGCCGACGGTGCGCGCGTCGTCGTCAACAGCTCCTCCGGGCACTCCCTGACCGACATCCGCCGGCCCGACCCGCACTTCCGCACCGGCTACGACAAGTGGCTGGCCTACGGCCAGTCCAAGACCGCCAACGCGCTGTTCGCCGTGCACCTCGACGTTCTCGGACGGGGCGACGGCGTTCGGGCGTTCGCCCTCCACCCAGGCAAGATCATCACAGGCCTCCAGCGGGAGATGACCCTCCGCGAACAGATCGACCGTGGCTGGGTGAACGAGCACGGGCACGTGATCGGCGCCGACTTCAAGACCCCCTCCCAGGGCGCCGCCACCGGCCTCTGGGCGGCCACCTCCCCACTCCTCCACGGCCGCGGCGGCCTCTACCTGGAGGACTGCGACATCGCACGCGTCGCCGCCCCCACCGAGCCCATGGACAACGGCGGCGTCCGCGAGTACGCCATAGCCCCGCGAGCAGCCGCCCAGTTGTGGGCCCTCACCGCGACAACCACCACCTTCGACCTCGCCGCCCCTCCCGGCCCCGCCGGCGTTTGAGGCGCGGGGGCCCGGGGGCAGCGCCCCCCGCAACGGCGCCGCACCCGGCAGCACGCACCGGAACCACGAACGGGCCGGGCCCGGGACCATCGAGGTCCCGGGCCCGGCCCGTTCCGTACAACCCCGCGATCAGCTGTGCGCGCGCAACAGCGACCGCATCGTCCGCATCGCCACCGACAGGTTCGCCAGGTCGAAGTCGTCCGACCCCTGGATCTCGTCCAGAGTCGTCCGCGCCCGCCCGATGATGGCCGTGTTCTTCTCCTCCCACGCCTTGAAGCGCTCCTCGGGAGTCGACGTGCCGTTGCCCACCGACAACACGTCCGCGGTCAGCGCCGCGTGCGCCGCGAAGAGGTCCTCGCGGATGGAGGCGCGGGCCATCGACTGCCAGCGGTCGGACCGCGGCAGCTCGATGATCCGGTCCATCAGCTGGGTGATGGCCAGGCGGTCGGCGAGGTCGTAGTACACCTCGGCGACCTCCAGCGGGTCCACACCCGTGCGGTCCGCGATCGCGACGATGTCCAGCGCCGGGAAGGCGGAGGAGAAGCCGGCCACCTTGGCGGCCAGTTCCTCCGGAACGCCCTCACCCGTCAGCTCGTCCAGGATCGACTGGTACCACTCCAGGTCGGCGCCGCGCACCAGCTTCGGCAGCTCGGCCCAGACCTGGCCCACGCGCTCCTCGAAGAAGGCGATGGTCTCGGTGATCTGGAGCGGCTGCGGCCGGTTGTTCAGCAGCCAGCGGGTACCGCGCTCGACCAGGCGCCGCGAGTGCAGCCGCACCCGGGTCTGGACGTCGGCGGCGACCTTGTTGTCGAGCGCCTCCACCGCGTCCCACACGTCGGCCAGGCCGAAGATCTCGCGGGCCGCGAGCTGCGCGCGGACGATCTCCTCCGTGGAGGCCCCGCTCTCCTCGCGCAGACGGTGCAGGAAGGTCGAACCACCCGTGTTGACGGTGTCGTTGACCAGAATGGTGGTGATGATCTCCCGGCGCAGCGCGTGCGTGTCGATCTGCTCGGTGAGCCTCTCGGCCAGGGCGGCCGGGAAGTACGCGAAGAGCAGACGGCGCAGGTACGGGTCGTCCGGCAGCTCGGTGGCGATGAGCTCGTCCGCCACCGTGATCTTGGTGTAGGCGAAGAGCACGGCCAGCTCGGGCTGGGTCAGGCCCTTGCCGCCGCCCAGCAGCTCGCGGATCTGCCGGTCGGTGGGCAGGAACTCCAGCGCCCGGTCGAGGAGCCCGTCGCGCTCCAGCCGCCGCATGTAGCGCTGCTGGGCGTGGAGCAGGCTCGGGGCCTGGGCCGCGCCGTTGGCGAGCGCGATGTTCTGCGCGTAGTTGTTGCGCAGCACCAGACGGCCGACCTCGTCGGTCATCTGGGCGAGCAGCTTGTTGCGCTGCTTGACCGTCATGTCGCCGTCCGTGACGACCGCGTTGAGCAGGATCTTGATGTTCACCTCGTGGTCGGAGGTGTCCACGCCCGCGCTGTTGTCGATGGCGTCGGTGTTGACCTTGCCGCCCTCGCCGCCCGCACCGGTGCGGGCGAACTCGATCCGGCCGAGCTGGGTCAGACCCAGGTTGCCGCCCTCGCCGATGACCTTGGCCCGCACGTCGGAGCCGTTGACGCGGATGGCGTCGTTGGCCTTGTCGCCGACGTCCGCGTGCGTCTCGGCGGTGGCCTTGACGTACGTACCGATGCCGCCGTTCCACAGCAGGTCCACGGGGGACTGCAGGATCGCCTTCATCAGGTCGGCGGGGGTCATCTTGGTGACGCCCGCCTCGATGCCGAGGGCCTCACGGACCTGCGCGGTGATCGGGACGGCCTTCGCGGAACGCGGGTGGATGCCACCGCCCGCCGAGATCAGCGAGGTGTCGTAGTCGGCCCACGAGGAGCGCGGCAGCTCGAACAGGCGCCGGCGCTCGGCGTAGGAGGTGGCCGCGTCCGGGTTCGGGTCGATGAAGATGTGCCGGTGGTCGAAGGCGGCGACCAGGCGGATGTGCTCGGAGAGCAGCATGCCGTTGCCGAACACGTCACCGGACATGTCACCGACGCCGACGACCGTGAAGTCCTCGGTCTGGGTGTCGTGGCCCAGCTCGCGGAAGTGCCGCTTGACGGACTCCCACGCGCCACGGGCGGTGATCCCCATGCCCTTGTGGTCGTAGCCGGCCGAGCCGCCCGACGCGAAGGCGTCGCCGAGCCAGAAGCCGTAGGACTCGGCCACTCCGTTGGCGATGTCGGAGAAGGTCGCGGTGCCCTTGTCGGCGGCGACGACGAGGTAGGTGTCGTCCTCGTCGTGGCGGACCACGCCCTTCGGGGGCAGGACCTCGCCGGCGACCATGTTGTCGGTGATGTCGAGCAGCGCCGAGATGAAGATCTTGTACGAGGCGATGCCCTCGGCGAGCCAGGCGTCACGGTCCACCGACGGGTCGGGGAGGTTCTTCGCGACGAAGCCGCCCTTGGCGCCGACCGGCACGATCACGGTGTTCTTGACCATCTGCGCCTTGACCAGGCCGAGGATCTCCGTACGGAAGTCCTCACGGCGGTCGGACCAGCGCAGGCCGCCTCGGGCGACCTTGCCGAAGCGCAGGTGGACGCCCTCGACGCGCGGGGAGTAGACCCAGATCTCGAAGGCCGGACGCGGGGCCGGCAGGTCCGGGATGGCCTGCGGGTCGAACTTCATCGACACGTACGAGTGCTGCTCGCCCACGCCGTTGAGCTGGAAGAAGTTCGTGCGCAGCGTGGCCTTGATGAGGGTGAGGAAGGCCCGCAGGATGCGGTCCTCGTCGAGCGAGGCGACCTGGTCCAGGGCCCCGTCGAGCTCCTCCAGCATGGCGTCCACGAGCTCGCTGCCGGCGGTCTGGCGCACGGGCGCCATCCGGGCCTCGAAGAGCGAGACCAGCAGTCGGGTGGTGTGGACGTTGTTGCGGAGGGTGTCCTCCATGTAGTCCTGGCTGAAGGTGGAGCCGGCCTGGCGCAGGTACTTGGCGTACGCGCGCAGGACGACGGCCTGCCGCCAGGTGAGCCCGGCGCTCAGCACCAGGGCGTTGAAGTTGTCGTTCTCCGCGTCGCCCTGCCAGACCGCGGCGAAGGCGTCCTGGAAGCGCTCGCGGGCGTCGTCGCCGAGGTAGTTGTCCCCGTTGCCGGAGAGGGGCATCCGCAGACCGAAGTCGTAGATCCAGGCGCTGACCCGGTCGGAGCGGCGCAGCTCGTACGGGCGCTCGTCGGTGACCTCGACGCCCAGGCGCTGCAGCACCGGCAGGACCGCGGAGAGCGAGACCTGGTCACCGGTACGGAAGATCTTGAACCGGCGCTCGCCGGGGCCCGCGCCGACGGGCTCGTAGAGCGAGAGCGCGAACTGGCGGTCGCTGGCGGCGAGCCGCTCCAGGTGGACCAGGTCGGCGACGGCCGCGCGCGGCGAGTGGTCGGCCTTGTAGCCCTCGGTGAACGAGGTGCCGTAGCGGCGCAGCAGCTCGGCGGCGCGCTCCTCGCCGCACTCGGCGATCAGCGCTTCCTGGAAGCCGTCGGCCCAGGAGCGGGCGGCCTCGACGAGACGGCCCTCGATGCGCTCGACGTCGGAGTCGGTCAGCGCGGGCAGCTCGGTGCCCTGCGGGACGCGGACGACGAAGTGGATGCGGGAGAGGATCGACTCGGTGTTCCACGCGGTGAAGTCGACGCTGATGCCGCCGAGCTCCTCGCGGAGGATGTCCATCAGGCGCAGCCGCACCCCGGTGGTGAACCGGTCGCGGGGCAGGTAGACGAGCGCCGAGTAGTAGCGGCCGTACTCGTCCTGGCGCAGGTACAGCCGCAGCCGGCGGCGTTCCTGGAGGTACAGGACGGAGGTGACGATGGCCCGGAGCTGGTCGACCGGGGTCTGGAACAGCTCGTCGCGCGGGTACGTCTCCAGGATCTGCAGCAGGTCGCGGCCGTCGTGGCTGCTCGGCGCGAAGCCGGCGCCGTCGAGGACCTCGACGACCTTGCGGCGGATCACCGGGACGCGGCGCACGGACTCGGTGTACGCGGCGGAGGAGAACAGGCCGAGGAAGCGGCGCTCGCCGACGACGTTGCCGTCGGCGTCGAACTTCTTGACGCCCACGTAGTCGAGGTACGAGGGGCGGTGCACGGTGGAGCGGCTGTTGGCCTTGGTCAGCACCAGCAGGCGGTGCTCGCGGGCCTTGGCGCGGGCGTCGGCCGGCAGCCGGTTGAAGGACGGGGAGACCGGGTGGCCGTCGTCCTTGCCGCTGTGGTGCGGGTCGGAGCGCAGGATGCCGAGGCCGGTGCCGGGCACGGCGGCCAGGGAGTCGCCGTCGACGAGGTTGTACTCGCGGTAGCCGAGGAAGGTGAAGTGGTCGTCGGCGAGCCAGCGCAGCAGCTCACGGGCCTCTTCGAGCTCGTACTCGCGCAGGTCGGGGGCGGTGTGCTCCTCGGGCAGGCCCTCGGCGATGCGCAGCGCGGCGTCGCGCATCTTCTCCCAGTCCTCGACGGACTCCCGTACGTCGGACAGGACGCGCTGAAGGTCGGCGGTGATCTGCTTGAGGTCGGCGCGGTCGGTCTCGCGGTCGATCTCGACGTGGATCCAGGACTCGACGAGGGAGTCGTGGGGGCGCGCGGTGCGGGGACCGTGGGCGTCGCAGTCGGGGCCGAGGATCTCGATCAGCTTGCCGGTGATGTCACGGCGGACGACGACCTGCGGGTGGATCACGAGGTGGATGCCGCGGCCCTGGCGGGACAGCTCGTTCGTCACGGAGTCCACGAGGAAGGGCATGTCGTCGGTGACGACCTCGACGACGGAGTGGCTGGAGGTCCAGCCGTTCTCCTCCACCGTGGGCGTGTGCACGCGCACGTTCGCGGTGCCCTGCGGCCGGTTCTCTGCGAGCCGGTAGTGCGAGAGCGCGGCTCCGAACACATCGACCGGGTCCCGGTCCGCGAGGTCCTCGGGCGCCGTGTGCAGGTAGTAGCGCTGGAGGTAGGAGAGCACCGCGTCCTTGTCTGGACGCTCTCCCCGCTCGGACCCAGTCGGAAGTAGCCCCCCGGCCGGGCTGTGCTCAGCTACCCGGGCCGCCCGTGCGAGCAGCTCGGCCTTTGCTTCGTCCAGCTTGGTCTGCATGTCCTCTGGCTCCTGTCGCGCGCCATTGCGTGACGTAGGTGAAGGAAGGAATGGCATAGCTCCGCGAGGCGGGGTGTCCGTTCGGGATCGACGCTATGCCGTCGAGAGAGCCGACCGGGAGGGAATGAGCCACGATCGGCCGAAGGTCCCGGGGGCGGGGATCAGCGAAGGCCCGGGCACGGTCGTGCGCCGGGCGCAGGCCGGAGGCTCCAGTGCCCCCGATGACTATCGCGCTGATCACGGGTACAAGGCTATCCCGACCTACCCCCAGGACGTCATTCGCTGCATCTGTACAAATCTTGGGGTGGAACTTTGACACTCTGGCCAGCGACGTGAGCGGCCGTCCGTGCAGCGGCCTGTCCAGTGCTTATCCGGACAGCTCGCGAGCTGTCCGAACGGCCTCGGCCAGGCTGGCCACGACCGGCACTCCGGCTGATTCCAGACTGCTGCGGCTGTGCGAGCCGCCCGTGTAGAGAACCGCCCGGGCACCCACGTGGGCGGCGGCGAGGGCGTCGTCCACGGCGTCTCCGATGAGGACCGTACGGTCCGCCGTCACACCCGTCCCGCCCAGGGCGGCCAGGTGGCGTACGAGGTGTCCCGCCTTGGAGGTGTGCGAGGGGCCGATCCGGCCGTCGACGCGCAGGAAGTGCTGGTCGATGCCGTGGAGCCGGACCAGGGGGACGAGCTTGTCGTGGGGTGCGAGGGACAGCAGGGACTGGGTGAGACCGTCCAGCTGCCAGTCCCGGAGCAGCTCCCGGGCACCCTCGGCCAGCCCGGCGTCCTCTGCGGCGGCCCAGTAGTGGCGGTGGAAGGTGTCGTCCATGACCAGCCACTCCTCCTCGGTGGGCAGCCGGCCCATGAGGCGCTCGTAGAACTTCGGCACGGGTACGACGTACAGGTCGCGGTAGGTCTCCAGGGTGATCGGCGCGAAGCCGAGCTCGGCGAAGGAGGCGTTGGTCGCGGCTATGACGGCGTCGATGTCGTGGAGGAGCGTTCCGTTCCAGTCCCAGACGATGTGGTTCGGGCGGGTGGTGGCGGTGGCGTCGGTCGCGGCGGTCGTGTCGATCACTTCAGCAGCCCCGGAATCTCCTGCACGCCGAACCACAGCAGCTCGTGGTCCTCGGCGGCGTCGACGGTGTACTGCGCGTCCGTGTCCCCGCCGTCGGCGGCCTCCAGGGCCCCTGCGGCGGCGGCCACGGCCTCGTCGGCGTCATCGGCGTCCACGTGCACGGCGGCGGCCACGGCGAGCCGTACGGCGGCGGCCAGGGTCACCCGGCCGAGCGCGGCCTCGTCGGCCCCGGGGGCGGCGGTGGCGGCCTTGTCGTCGACGTCGAGGGCGACCACGACGCGCCGGCGCGGGGCGCCCGCGTCCGCGGCGACCAGCCGCAGGGAGGCGAGCGCGGCCCGGTTCAGGGCCGCGTACTCCAGCTCCTCGATGTCGTCCGACACGTACCACTCGCGGAGCCCGGGGGTGACGGCGTACGCCAGCAGCGGGGCGGGGCCCAGCTCACCCGCCTGGTGCACCTCGGCGAGCCCGGGGAGGGTCAGGGGGACGTACACGCGCATGGCCGGCTGCTTTCGGTAGTCGGAAACGCCCTCAGGATACGACTCGGACGGAGCCGGGCGGGTGATGGACTCCGTCCCCCTTCGGGGCGCCGGACCGGGAGCCGCGCCCGTCCACCCGGGTACGCGCACGGGCCCCGCCCGGGGTGGGGGACCGGCCGCCGCCCACCCGGATAGGTGAAGCGGGCCGGTGGCCGGGCGGGCCGCGGGCGTGGTTGCGGAGCGTGTTCGGCGGCCGTAGAAGATCCCCATCAAGTTACCGCCCGGTACCACTCCGGGCCCGGCCTGTTCGGGGGCAGCTCGCCATGGACACCACGATGCGCGGCACGATGACCGGCAACGACGGCAGCCGCCGGCGGCCCGCGGGCCGGACCCGCACCCGGCCCGCCGGCCCCCGCGACCCGCGGCGCCCGGCAGGCCCCCCGCGCACCCTGCGGCTCGGCCCGCACCACTGGTTCGCCGAACACCTCCTCGCGGTGGTCAGCGGCCTGCGCCCGGTCCACTCGCTCCTCGGCCACACCATCGGCCCCGCCTACCAGCAGCTGATCACCCTGGCCGCCACGGACCCCCTCCGCGACCGCCTCCGCCCGGTCGTCCGCCAGTGCGGCCGCTTCACCCCGGGCCCGGGAGTCATCGAGGCCTTCGCCCGCATCGCCACGGGCGACCGCCTCACCGCCATGGCCTTCCGCCTCGAACAGGGCCCGGACCTCCGCTGGCGCTGCGCAGCGGTAGAGATCCAGGGCCCCCGCCCATGAGCCGCCGCCGCCTCTTTCAGCCTCGCCGGCGTTTGAGGCGCGGGGGTCCGGGGGCAGCGCCCCCCGCAACGGCGCCGCACAGGCACCTGCACCCGCACACAACGCGGCCGGGGCCGGACACCCGTGGTGTCCGGCCCCGGCCGACAGCTCCAGCTCAACCCGGCAGCGGGTTACTTCTTCCGGCGACGCCCACCGGCGGCCTTCTGCGCCTTGCGCCGCTCCGCCCGCGTCATCCCGTCGCCCTCACCGCCGACAGCGTCGGAGTCGAAGTCGCCCTCGATGACACCGCCCTCCCCGTCCACCGTCGGAGCGGAGAAGTGCAGCCGGTCCGGCCGCTGCGGAGCGTCCAGCCCCTTCGCCCGGATCTCCGGACGCGCCCCCGCCGGCTCCTTCGTCAGGGACGGCGCCTCGTCCTGCACCGGAAGCTCCTCGACCTGCTGCTCGACCTGGACCTCCAGGTTGAACAGGTAGCCGACGGACTCCTCCTTGATGCCTTCCTGCATGGCGTTGAACATGTCGAAGCCCTCGCGCTGGTACTCGACCAGCGGGTCCTTCTGGGCCATGGCCCGCAGGCCGATGCCCTCCTGCAGGTAGTCCATCTCGTACAGGTGCTCGCGCCACTTGCGGTCGAGCACCGACAGGACCACGCGCCGCTCCAGCTCGCGCATGATCTCGGAGCCGAGCGTCTTCTCGCGCGTCTCGTACTGCTCGTGGATGTCGTCCTTGACGGACTCCGCGATGAACTCGGCGGTGATGCCCGCGCGGTCGCCCGCGGCCTCCTCCAGCTCCTCGATGGTGACCTTCACCGGGTAGAGCTGCCGGAAGGCGCCCCACAGGCGCTCCAGGTCCCACTCCTCGGCGAAGCCCTCGACCGTCTCGGCCGCGATGTACGCGTCGATGGTGTCGTCCATCATGAAGCGGACCTGCTCCTGGAGGTCCTCGCCCTCCAGGACGCGGCGGCGCTCGCCGTAGATGACCTCGCGCTGGCTGTTGAGGACCTCGTCGTACTTCAGGACGTTCTTGCGCGTCTCGAAGTTCTGGGTCTCCACCTGCGACTGGGCCGACGCGATCGCGCGCGTCACCATCTTGTTCTCGATCGGCACGTCGTCGGGGACGTTCGCCATCGCCATGACGCGCTCGACCATCTGCGCCTTGAACAGGCGCATCAGGTCGTCACCCAGCGACAGGTAGAAGCGGGACTCGCCCGGGTCGCCCTGTCGGCCGGAGCGGCCGCGCAGCTGGTTGTCGATACGGCGCGACTCGTGACGCTCGGTGCCCAGCACGTACAGCCCGCCGAGCTCCTTGACCTCCTCGAACTCCGCCTTCACCGCGGCCTCGGCCCGGGTGAGCGCCGAGGGGAGGGCGTGCGCCCACTCCTCGATGTGCTCCTCCGGGTCCAGGCCCTGCTGGCGCAGCTCGGCCTCGGCGAGGTCGTCCGGGTTGCCGCCGAGCTTGATGTCGGTACCGCGGCCGGCCATGTTCGTGGCGACCGTGACCGCGCCCCGGCGGCCGGCCTGGGCGACGATCGTCGCCTCACGGTCGTGCTGCTTGGCGTTGAGCACCTCGTGCGGGATGCCGCGCTTGGAGAGCTGCTGGGAGAGGTACTCGGACTTCTCGACCGACGTCGTGCCGACGAGGATCGGCTGGCCCTTCTCGTGCTTCTCCGCGATGTCGTCGACGACGGCGGCGAACTTCGCGACCTCGGTCCGGTAGATCAGGTCCGGCTGGTCCTTGCGGACCATGTCGCGGTTGGTCGGGATCGGGACGACACCGAGCTTGTAGATCTGGTGGAACTCGGCGGCCTCGGTCATGGCCGTACCGGTCATGCCGGACAGCTTCGAGTAGAGGCGGAAGAAGTTCTGCAGGGTGATCGTGGCAAGGGTCTGGTTCTCGTCCTTGATGTCCACCCCTTCCTTCGCCTCGATCGCCTGGTGCATGCCCTCGTTGTAGCGGCGGCCGGCGAGGATACGGCCGGTGTGCTCGTCGACGATCATGACTTCGCCGTCGATGACGACGTAGTCCTTGTCGTTCTTGAAGAGTTCCTTGGCCTTGATCGCGTTGTTGAGGTAACCGACGAGCGGGGTGTTCACCGACTCGTAGAGGTTCTCGATGCCGAGCCAGTCCTCGACCTTGGCGACACCGGACTCGTGGATGGCGACGGTGCGCTTCTTCTCGTCGACCTCGTAGTCGCCGGTCTCCTCGATGCCCTTCAGCGGCTGGCCGGCCTCGCCCTTGGTCAGGCGGGTCACCAGCTTCGCGAAGTCGCCGTACCACTTCGTGGCCTGGTCGGCGGGGCCGGAGATGATCAGCGGGGTACGGGCCTCGTCGACGAGGATCGAGTCGACCTCGTCGACCACGGCGAAGTTGTGGCCGCGCTGGACGAGCTCGTCCTGGGACCACGCCATGTTGTCGCGCAGGTAGTCGAAGCCGAACTCGTTGTTCGTGCCGTAGGTGATGTCGCAGCTGTACTGCTCGCGGCGCTGCGCGGGCGACATGTTCGCCAGGATGCAGCCGACCTCCAGGCCGAGGAACTTGTGCACCCGGCCCATCAGCTCGGAGTCACGCTCGGCCAGGTAGTCGTTCACCGTGATCAGGTGGACGCCCTTGTCGGACAGCGCGTTCAGGTACGCGGGCAGCGTGCCGACGAGGGTCTTGCCCTCACCGGTCTTCATCTCGGCCACGTAGCCGAGGTGCAGCGCCGCGCCACCCATGATCTGGACGTCGTAGTGCCGCTGGCCGAGGACGCGCTTCGCGGCCTCGCGTACGGTCGCGAAGGCCTCGGGCAGCAGGTCGTCCAGGCTCTCGCCGTCCTGGAAACGCTGCTTGTACTCGTCCGTGAGCGCACGCAACTCGGCGTCGGAGAGGTTGACGAAGTCCTCTTCGATGGAGTTGACCTGGTCCGCGATGCGGTGCAGTTTGCGCAGGATCTTGCCTTCGCCTGCACGCATGAGCTTGTTGAAGACGGACACCGAGGTTTGTCTCCTTGCCGGTCGGGCCTGGGCACTGTACGTACACGGGCACGGCAGGTGGGCCCCACCGCAACGGCCATCGTAAGCGAGGACGTGGCCGCGTCGGGAGGTCCGCCGTTCCCGTGAGGGCACGGGTGCCCGGATTGAGAACGTACGGGGGACACCGAAGGTGCCGCACAGCCCGGAGGGATCACCGAAAATTGTTCGCCCCGGGTACCGGCACCGCAGCAGAATCCGTTCATGGAGCCCACGACACTCAGTACGGACCGATTGGTATTGCGGCCTTTCGCCCCGGCGGACGAGGCAGAGGTCTACGCCGCGGCACAGGATCCCGACATCCAGCGCTGGACGACAGTCCCCTCCCCCTACGAGCACGCGGACGCGCACGCCTTCGTGAACGAGATCGCGACGAACGGCTGGCGCGAGGGCACGGCCATGCCCTTCGCCGTACGCCTGGGGGCCGAGGGCCCCCTGGTCGCGGCCGTCGGCGTGCACGTCCGCGGCACCGGGGGCCTCGCGAGCCACGAGGTCGGCTACTGGGCGGTCAAGGAGCACCGCGGCCGGGGCTACATGACCGAGGCGGTCCTGGCCGTCGCCCGCTGGGCCTTCACCGAGCTGGGCGCCGCACGGCTGGAATGGCGCGCCGAGGTGGGCAACGCGGGCTCCCGCGCCGTGGCCGAGAAGGCCGGCTTCCGGGTCGAGGGAGTCCTGCGGGCCGGCATCGAACAGCGCGGCACCTCCCGCGACTGCTGGGTCGGCGCCCTGCTCCCCTCCGACCTGGGCCTGCCCTCGCGACTGCCGTACCTGCCGGCACCCGCGAAGTAGCCGGTCGGCACAATCCTGATCATGGAGCCGATCACGCTGACCACCGACCGCCTCGTCCTCGGCCCGCACACCCCCGAGGACGCGGCCGAGGTGTACGCCGCCTGCCAGGACCCCGACATCCAGCGCTGGATATCGGTGCCGGTCCCGTACGAGCCCGCCCACGCGCGGACGTACGTGACGGAAACCGTCCCGGCCGGGTGGCGCGAGGACACCGAGTACAACTTCGCGGTACGGCTCGGGGCCGACGGCCCGCTGGTCGCCACGCTCGCCGTGCACCGGACGGGGTCGCACACCCATGAGATCGGCTACTGGACCGTCGCCGGGCACCGGGGCCGCGGCTACATGGCCGAAGCCCTGCGGGCCGCCGCCCGCTGGGCGTTCACCGAAGCGGGCGTCGTACGGCTGGTCTGGCGGGCCGGGGTGGGCAACGACGGCTCCCGCGCCGTCGCCGGACGCGCGGGCTTCCTCGTCGAGGGCGTCCAGCGCGCCGGCATGGAGCACGGCGGCGCGCTGCTGGACTGCTGGGTCGGCTCCTTGCTCCCCTCCGACCTGGGCCTGCCCTCGCCGCTGCCCTACCTGCCCGCTGTCAGTGGCACGTCCTAGTCTTCGGGGATGACTTCGGGCACCGCTTCGCTCTCCCTGTCCGCCGACGACGCCCGGCGCGTCGCCCTGCGCGCGCAGGGCTTCCTCGGCGCACCCGACCGGCGCGGCGGGGTCCGCGGGGTCCTGCGCCACCTGGGCGCCGTACAGCTGGACACCATCTCGGTCCTGGCCCGCTCGCACGAGCTGATCCCGTACGCGCGCCTGGGCGCGGTGGGCCGGGACACGGTGGAGCAGGCGTACTGGTCGGACCGGCACGCCTTCGAGTACTGGTCGCACGCCGCCTGCATCCTGCCGATCGAGGAATGGCCGCATTTCGCGTTCCGCCGCCGGGCCCGCCGGGCGCGCGGCCACCGCTGGCACGTCCTCCAGGACAAGGAGCGCTCGACGCGGTCGGTGCTGGACCGGCTGCGGTCCGACGGCCCGCTGACCTCCACCGAGCTGGGCGGCGCCAAGAACGGCGGCGAGTGGTTCGAGTGGTCCGAGACCAAGATCGCGGTGGAATGGCTGCTGGACACCGGCGAGGTGGTGTGCAGCGAGCGCCGCGGCTGGAAGCGGGTCTACGACCTCCCCGAGCGGGCCGTTCCCGACGCGCTGCTCCACGACGACCTGGACGACCGCGAGTGCGTACGCCGCCTGGTCACCCTGGCGGGCCGGTCCCTGGGCGTCGGCACCCGCGCCGACATCGCGGACTACCACCGCCTCAAGGGCGAGGAGTTCGACGCGGTGGTCGCGGACTCCGGGCTGGTACGGGTCGAGGTGGAGGGCTGGTCCAAGCCGGCCTGGGCGGACCCGGCGGCTCTCGCGGAGGCCCCCAGGGGCCGCCACCGCACGACGCTGCTCTCGCCCTTCGACTCCCTGGTCTGGGACCGTCCCCGGACGGAGCGGATCTTCGGCTTCACGCACCGCCTGGAGGCGTACGTGCCCAAGCCGAAGCGGATACACGGGTACTTCGCGATGCCGCTGCTGGCGGGCGGCCGCCTCCAGGGCCGCGTCGACCCGGCCCGCGAGGGCCGCACGCTGGTCGCCCGGCAGCTCTCGCTGACCTCCCCGAAGGCCGCGGGCCCGATGGCGCGGGCCCTGCGGGAGGCGGCGGAATGGGTCGGCTGCGAGGACGTGCGCGTCGAGCGCGCGAGTTCGCCCGCGGAAGCGGCGGCCGTCACCGCGGAACTGGCCGCGCTCTAGGACCTGGGCGCCGGGCGCCGGGCGCTAGCGGATTTCGAGGATCTTTTCCCGCATCGCGTAGACCACGGCCTCCATCCTGGAGTGCAGCTGCAGCTTCTCCAGGATGTTGCGGACGTGGTTCTTGACGGTGTTCTCGGAAATGAACAACTCCTTGGCGATATCACGGTTGTTCATACCGGTGGCCACCAGTTTCAGGACCTCCAGCTCCCGGTCCGTCAGCCGCGGCGCGGGCACCAGCCGCCGCTCGTCAGTCCGCTGGATCATCGACTTGAACTCGGTGAGCAGCTTCGACGCCATCGACGGGCTGATCTGCGACTGGCCGTCCGCCACCGCCCGGATCGCCGTGGCCACCTCGTCCGTCGAGATCTCCTTCAGGAGGTACCCGGTCGCGCCCGCCTTGATCGCGTCGTAGAGGTCCGCCTCCTCGTCGCTGATCGTCAGCATGATGATCTTCGCGGAGGGGGCCACCTCCTTGATCGAGGTGCACGCCTCGATCCCGCCGCGCCGGGGCATCCGCACGTCCATCAGCACGATGTCCGGAAGCAGGTCGGCCGCCTTGTCCACGGCCTCCGCCCCGTCCCCGGCCTCGCCCACGACCTGGATGTCCTCCTCCTGCGCGAGGACGATCTCCAGTCCCCGCCGGAAGAGCGCGTGGTCGTCGACCACGAGCACCCTGATGGGCTCCCGGGCGGTCTCCTGCGACGGGTCCGTCCCGCGGCAGCCCGCGACGCCGCCGTCCCCGCGCACCGGCCCGAAGCTGTCCGCCATCGTTCCTCCCCCTGCATGTGCTCAGCTGCTGGGCCAACCGGACACACACCGCAGCCGGTTGACTGCACGCCATGATTCCATGCCCGCACCACGGCCCGGGGGCCAAAAGTGAGCCACCTGGCGCATACCCGTCGCACACCCGTCATGCAGGTGCCCCCGCACAGGCGCCGGAGCGCCTGCGCGGGGGCGATGAACGGATGTGCTCAGCGTCGGCCTCGGCTCAGCCGCCGAGCGCGCCACCGGGGCCGCCCCCCGGCTCCTCCGAGCTGGAGGCACCGTCGGGGTTCACGTGGATGACGCCGTAGTCATAGGCATGACGGCGATAGACGACACTGGGCAACTTCGTCTCGGAGTCGACGAACAGATAGAAGTCGTGGCCGACCAGTTCCATCTCGTACAGAGCCTGGTCGAGCGACATGGGTGCGGCCGAGTGGGTCTTCTCGCGGACGATGAGCGGACCTTCGCCCTGCACCTCAAGGGATCCGATCCGGGTGATCGGCACCCCGTCCGTCTTCTCCTCCGACACCGGCTGACCACTACCGTTCAGCGATGCGACGCCCGGCACCACGTCGGCGACCTCCGCCGCCGAGAGCCGGCCGTTGCCACGGCGGGTGTAACGCTTGTCGTGCTGCTTGCGCAGCCGGGCCTCCAGCTTGTCCTGAGCGAGGTCCAGCGCCGCGTACGCGTCGGCGGCGGCGGCCTCGGCACGGATCACCGGGCCCCGCGAACGCAGGGTGATCTCCACGCGGTCGGAACGGTCGGCCTGGCGCGGGTTGTGCTCCTTGGACACCTCGACGTCCAAGCTGATCACCTTGGCGTCGAGCTTCTGGATCCGCTCCGGATTCAGCTTCTCGGCCACGTGCTTGCGGAACCGCTCGGGCACCTCGGTCTTGCGGCCCTTGACGACGATGTCCACGCAGAACTCCGTTCCCGGATAGCTCCGCCCGACGGGGCGAAGCGTCTCCCTTTCGCACCAGACTCCGGTGAAGGCCGGAGCCTCGGACTTGGCGACTTTCACCTCCTCCTCCCCCATCGGCAAGATCAACACCCCACCGACTTCGGAGTCGAGAGACAGCCTCCTGAGTTCCTTACAACCGAACATATCCCTCTATGGCGGTTGTCGGCACCCGCTACCGGAATGTACTTCCAGTCAGGTGGCTGTTCCCTCTTACTACCTGCAACGATGGGCCTTCCCCGCCAGTTCCAAATCTATTCACAAGATTTTTGTTCTGTCCGAGTTGCTCAAACGCGTGGCAAGCGTTCGATCCGCCTGAAGGAGTCCGCCGGCGCGGCCACCACCGCCGCCCCCAGCACCGTCCCCGGGCCCCCCACCAGCCCCTCGGCGCGCACCGCCCGGGCCGCCTCCGCCAGCGTCGCCCCCGTGGTGATCAGGTCGTCCACCAGCACGATCCGGGCCGCCCCGGCCGTGAGCCGCCGCCCGCCCCGGCGCACCGCCAGCGCCCCCGTGAGGTTCTCCCGGCGCTGCCGGGCCCCCAGCCCCGCCTGGTCCGCCACCGCCCGCCGCAGCCCCAGTACGGGCGCCACGCGCGCGGCAACACCGTCCCGCCGCAGCCGCCCCGCGGCCGCGAGGGCGATCCTGCGCGCCGGATCGTGCCCGCGCGCCCGGACCTGCCGCCGCGCCGACGGGACCGGGACCAGCACCACGTCCCCCGCACCGCCGGAACCACCCGCCAGGCCCGCACCGCCGGAACCGCCCGCCAGGACGGCCGCCGCCAGGGCAGCACCGAGCGCCCCGGCCAGCGGCAGCGCCCCGCGCTCCTTGTGCGCCAGCAGGAGGCTCCGTACGGCCCCCTCGTAGACGGCGGCGGCCCGCACCACCGGCAGCCCCGCGGGCCGCGGAGACGGCCGCACCGGCCCCTCCCCGGTCCCGCTCAGCGCATCCCGGCACCCCGGGCACACCAGCACCCGGACCGCCCCGCAGCCGGCGCAGTCGACCGGCAGGACCAGCCCGGCGAGCTCCTGCCACCACCCACGCATGACTCCACACTGACGGGCAGGGCCACCGCGCGCGACCCCTGTGGACGACCCGCGCGCGGGCAGGTCAGCCCGGGTACACCGGAGACCGGCCGCCCGCCGCCACCGTGCGCCACTGCGCCCCCGGCGGCAGCCACACGATCCCGTCCTCCGAGTACGCGACCACCGGCTTCGGCTTCGCCTCGTCCTCCGTGGCCGCGACCGCCACCTCCGACAGGCCGGTGGCCCCGGGCAGACTCGCCGCGACCATCGAACCGTCGGCCAGCATGTAGCGGGCCTGCTGCACGCCGCCGTTCTCCCGGCCCACCACGAGCAGCCGCCCGCGCGGCGCCCAGCTCATCGCCGTCACGTCGACCATCTGCGGGGCCGCCGGACGCAGCTCGCGCACCGACACCGCCGAGGAGTCGCTCTTGCCGTCGGGCCGCTCGATCCGCCCGACGTAGAGGACCTTGCTGCCGTCGGGCTGCTCCACCAGCAGCGCGATCCGCGCCCCGTCCGCGGACGCCTTCAGCGAAGCGATCTTCCGGCCGTCGAGCCCCGCCACCTGCACCTTCTCCGGCGTTCCGGCACCACCGGGCACCCGCCACAGCCCCGGGGACTGCGGATCGCGGTCCGCGACCCACAGATCACCCGAAGCGTCCCAGCTCGGCGCGGTCAGCACCGGCGCCTTGCCGCCCTTGCCGATCGGCAACGGCTGCGGCATCGCCCCGCTCCCGACCAGCGCCACGACGTACAGCGCGTGCTCGTCCTCGGAGACCACGGCCGCGCGCCGCTCGTCGTGCGAGACCGCCGCCGACCTGACCTTGAACCCCGGCGGGGTGGCCAGCGGCCCCGGCACCGGTTCGGGCTTGGCCTGCTGGTCCTCGCTGCTCGTGTCCAGCTTCATCCGGACCAGCCGCTTCTCGTTGTCGACGAAGTACTGGAACTCGGGAATCTTGGGCCGCCCCGCGATCGCGGCCGCGCTCACCTCGCTCACCGAACACAGCGACGTCGACTTGCCGCCCGCCCGCACCAGTTCGACCTGGTCGAGCCGGGAACCCGTCAGGTCCTTGACCGTGTACAGGAGTTGGGTGGCCATCTTCTTGCACTGCGGCTGCGCGACGTTCTCGGCCTTCTCGTTGAGCGGCACGCGCAGCGTGTTCTGCCCGTCGTACGAAAGGGACTTGGTGCCCGGGCTCAGTTCCGTACCGGTGGGGAAGCTGGACTCCACGACCGGGGCCAGCCACCGGGACGGCCCCGCCAGCAGCGACTGCACGGTCTGCGTGGTCGGGTCCATCCGCGAGTCCGGGTCGGTGCGCTGACGCACGTAGACGGGATCGGCGACGAGCGTGCCGCCCGCGAAGTAGTACTTGTTGACCGGCATGTAGATGCGCTGGAAGTCCGACTCGCTGAGCACGAGCCCGCTCGGCGGGGTCGAGATCCGCCACTGCTTGTCCTCGTTCTGGACGAGCTGGAGGAACTCCTCGTACTCCCGGGCCCCGGTCTGCGGCTGGTACGCGCTGTGCTCGTCGACGGTCGCGAGCTTCTTGCCGGTCACCTTCCAGCGGGGCCCGTCCGGGTCCTTCTCGCCACGGTTCGGAACCCGGTTGAGCCCGGAGGAGAGCACGGTGACGGCCGAGCCGGGCTTCCAGCTCTTCGCGGCAGCCTCGGTGAGGTACTTGCGGGCCGTCTCCAGCTGCGGGTCGTCGCTGGTCATCGCCTCCAGGAAGCCGTCGACGATCTCCGCCGGGCTGGCCTTGTCCGCGGGCGGTACGCCGAACACCCGGACCTGCGAATCCACGCCCTGCGAGGCCTGCACCGGGCGGATGTCGCCCCGGTCCGGCATGGAGGCGCAGCCCGCGAGCAGCAGCCCCGCCGCGCCGAAGGCGTACGCCCGTACGGCACGCAGCCGCCGGCGCCGCACCCGCGCACGCCCCGCCCGCGCGTCCAAGGGCTCAGAGTCCATCGGCTCGGTCCTCCTGCTGTTGTGCCTGCTCGGCCGGGCGGGCCACGACCCGGGCCCCGTTCCCCGGCAGGGCCGTCGGGTCGGCGGGCACCGGCATCGCTCCGGCGACGGGCGAGCGCGGCGGTATCGACGAGCGGTCGCCCGCGTCGGCGGGCGTACGCTCCGCCGCGCCGCCCGCGGCCTCGGCGGCGGCCCTGGCCCGGTTGGCGCGGTTGGCCCGGGAGTCCTCGGGCTCCAGCGGGATGGGCGAGCCCCGCAGCGGCTCGTCGGCCGTGCGCGGCAGGGTCAGACGGAACTGCGAGCCGCCGCCCGGCTCGCCCCAGGCCTGCAGCCAGCCTCCGTGCAGCCGGGCGTCCTCGACGGCGATGGACAGGCCGAGGCCGGTCCCGCCGGTCGTGCGCGCCCGCGCCGGGTCGGCCCGCCAGAAGCGGTTGAACACGCGGGTGGCCTCGCCGGGCTTCAGCCCGACCCCGTAGTCCCGTACGGCGACGGCGACGGCCCCGCCCGCGGACGCCAGCCGGACCACCACGTCGCGGCCCTCGCCGTGCTCCACGGCGTTGACGACCAGATTGCGCAGCACCCGCTCCACCCGCCGGGCGTCGGCCTCTGCGATGACCGGCTGGGTGTCGCCCAGGACCCGGATCCGGGTGCCCTTGTGCTCGGCGAGCGGCTCGGCGCCGTCGATGACCCGGCGGACGACGTCACGCAGGTCGATGGGCTCGGCCTCCAGGGCCGCGGCCCCGGCGTCGAAGCGGCTGATCTCCAGCAGGTCGGCGAGGAGCGACTCGAAGCGGTCGAGCTGCCCGGCGAGCAGCTCGGCGGAGCGCGCGGTGATCGGGTCGAAGTCGACCCGGGCGTCGTGGATGACGTCGGCGGCCATCCGGACCGTCGTCAGCGGGGTGCGCAGCTCGTGCGAGACGTCCGAGACGAAGCGGCGCTGCATCCGGGACAGCTCCTCCAGCTGCTGGATCTTGTTCTGGAGGTTCTGCGCCATCTTGTTGAAGGCCTCGCCGAGGCGCGCGATGTCGTCCTCGCCGGTGACCTTCATCCGCTCCTGCAGCCGCCCGGCCGAGAGCCGCTCGGCGATCCCGGCGGCCATCCGGACCGGGGTCACCACCTGGCGTACGACCAGCCAGGCGATGCCGCAGAGCAGGACGACGACGAACAGGCCCGCGGTCACGATGGTGACCTTGATCAGGTTGAGGGACTCCTCCTCCTGTGTGAGCGGGAAGAGGTAGTACAGGTCGTACGGGTCGCCGTTGATGTCCGAGAGCCGCTTGCCGATGACCAGCGCCGGCTCGGGCTCCTTCGCCCCGTCCCCGCTGGTGTACCGGATCTCGGAGAAGGTCTTGAAGGCGCCGGTGGCACGGTTGACGGCCCGGCGCAGCGGCAGCGGGACACTGGCGGTCGGGTCCACGTTGCCGGAGGCCCGGGCGCCCTTGACGCCCTGCGTCCCGGGCAGGGCCTCATCACCTGTGCCCGCACCCAGCGCGACGACCTCGAAGGCGGTCTGGCCACCACTGGCCAACTGCTTGACCAGGGAGTTCATCCACGTACTGGCGTCCCGGCCGACCTTGTTGTCGGTGGCGTCGGGCCCGTCCACCGTGGCCGGGGCGTTGGCCTTCTCCTGCGCCACCGCGAACCCGCCCGCGGCCTGGCTCTGCGCCGCCTCCTCCTTGGCGTCGAGGAGACCCTTGCTGACCTGGGCGATGACGACGAACCCCAGGGCGAGGACCACGGCGAGCGAGATCAACAGGGTGGCGGCGACCACGCGGAGCTGGATGTTGCGCCGCCACAACCGGACAGCCGGAAGCAGCGGCCGCCGCGCCAGGCGTACGAACAGCCGCAGTACCCGGCTGCTCGACGCCCGGTTCCGGAACAGCCGGCCGAAGCGCAGCTTCCACGGGCGGAAGCCGCCCCGGGCCCTGCCGGACATGGCGGACGTACCGGACTGCACGTCAGCTGGGTCCGGCCTTGTATCCGACACCACGCACCGTCACGACGATCTCGGGGCGCTCCGGGTCCTTCTCGACCTTGGAGCGCAGGCGCTGCACATGCACGTTGACCAGGCGGGTGTCCGCCGCGTGCCGGTAGCCCCAGACCTGCTCCAGCAGCACCTCACGGGTGAAGACCTGCCAGGGCTTGCGCGCGAGCGCGACCAGCAGGTCGAACTCGAGCGGGGTCAGCGCGATCGAGGCACCGTCCCGCTTGACCGAGTGCCCGGCCACGTCGATGACCAGGTCACCGATGGCCAGCTGCTCGGGCGCGGGCTCCTCCGACCGGCGCAGACGGGCCCGGATACGGGCCACCAGCTCCTTCGGCTTGAACGGCTTCACGATGTAGTCGTCGGCCCCGGACTCCAGACCCACGACGACATCGACCGTGTCGCTCTTCGCGGTGAGCATGACGATCGGCACGCCGGACTCGGCCCGGATCAGACGGCAGACCTCTATGCCGTCCCTCCCGGGCAGCATGAGGTCGAGCAGCACCAGGTCCGGCTTCGCCTCCCGGAAGGCAGCAAGTGCCTTGTCACCGTCCGCTACGAACGACGGCTCAAAACCTTCTCCACGCAGCACAATGCCGAGCATCTCGGCCAGCGCGGTGTCGTCGTCGACGACAAGGACGCGTCCCTTCATGGTTGACATCATCCCATTAGCTAATCGTTACCCGGCGGTGAGCTGTCCCACAGCCAAAAGGGCTGGAAATCGCCCCTCGGACCTGCGTCGAGATCAGCTCCACCAGTCTGCCCCCGAACGGGGCGACTATTGAAGGTACGGGCATCGAAGACCCCGCAGCACCGCCCGGGACCGTCCGACCGGTCGGGATCGCCCCGGACCGACCCTTTCCACCCCGCTTCCACCCCGCCACCGCACCCGATCCGCCGCCCACCCCCTACTCCGTTCGGGCCCCCCACGTGGCACGATGGCAGCGACCAGCGCCCCGCCGCGGCAGGCGCACATGAAGGAGTGACGATGAACGACTCTCCGGGCTGGGCTACGCCCGGATCCTCTCCGTCCGACGGCGAGCGGCCGGGCACCGAAAGCGGCGCGCAACAGCCCGCACAGCCCACACCGCCCGCCGACGACCCGAAGTGGTCCGCCGAGCAGCCACCGCCCGGTCAGTGGTCGAGCCCGGGCACCACGCCCGAGGCCCCGCAGGCGCAGCCGCAGCCCACCACGGGCTGGGGGCAGCAGCCAGGCACCCCTCAGGCGGGCCAGCACGGCCCCCAGTACGGCTACCCGGGCGGCCCCGGCCAGTGGGGCCAGCCCCCCGCCGCCAAGCCCGGAGTGATCCCCCTGCGGCCCCTGGGCCTCGGCGAGATCCTCGACGGCGCGGTCGCCACCATGCGCACCCACTGGCGCGCGGTACTGCCGATCACCCTCGTCATGGCCACCGTCGTCCAGGTGATCAGCGTGATCGTCCAGAAGTTCATGCTGGACGACCTCGCCTTCGCCACGGACCCGAACGCCGGCCCCGAGGAGATCATCGACTCGCTCGGCAGCACCTTCGCCGCGTCCGCGGTGATCCAGTTCATCCAGTTCCTCGGAACCATCGTGGTCACCGCGATGCTCACGATGGTCTTCAGCCGCGCCGTGCTCGGCCAGCAATCCTCGGTCTCCGACGCCTGGCGCGAGGCCCGCCCCCAGCTGCTGCGCCTGATAGGGCTCACCCTGCTGATGGCCCTCGGCGCCATCCTGCTCGGCGCCGTACTCATCCTGCCGGGCGTCCTCGCCGAATCCGTCGGCCTCGCCATCCTCGGCTTCGTCGTGTGGCTGCCGCTCATGGTCTGGCTGGGCATCAAGTTCACCCTGGCCTCGCCCGCCCTGATGCTGGAGAAGAGCACCGTCATCAAGGCCTTCACGCGCTCCTCGAAGCTCGTCAAGGACACCTGGTGGCGCATCTTCGGCATCACGCTGCTCACCACCGTCATCGCCTTCTTCATCTCGGGGATGATCGTGGCCCCGTTCCAGATCATCAGCCTCTTCGCCTTCAGCGGCGGCCTCGACGCCATGGCGGACGGCAGCGGCATGAACAGCTGGGGCGCACTGATCGCCCCCGCGATCGGCCTGATCATCGCGCAGACCATCGTCATGCCGTTCCAGTCCGGCGTCACCGTGCTCCTCTACGTCGACCAGCGCATCCGCCGCGAGGGACTCGACCTGGAGCTCGCCCGGGCCGCCGGCCTCGAGAACTACGGCACGACCGGAGGCTGACGCACAGATGATGAGTACGGGGGGCCTCATCACCCGCGCCACGGCGCTCCTGCCGAGCGCCGAGACACCACCGGTGACGACACCGCGCGAGCCCGCCAGGGAAGCGGCCGAGCGCGAACTGTCCAAGCCGATGTACCACCAGAACGACCCGAGCCTGTTCGACCGCGCCCTGCGCAAGTTCTTCGACTGGCTCGACGACATGCTCGGCGCCGCCTCCGGGGCGACCCCCGGAGGCGGCTTCGGCCTCCTCGTGATCCTCCTCCTCGTGATCCTCGCCGCCGGCGCCCTCTGGTGGCGCCTCGGCACCCCCGGCCGGATCACCGCCGGTGCCGGCGTCCTCTTCGCCGACGGCACCCGCAGCGCCGCCGACCACCGCACCGCCGCCGACGCCCACGCTGCCGCCGGCCGCTGGACCGAAGCCGTCCAGGAACGCATGCGCGCCGTCGTCCGCTCGCTGGAGGAGCGCACCCTGCTCGACCCGCGCCCCGGACGCACCGCCGACGAGGCCGCCGCCGAAGCCGCGGTCTCCCTCCCCGACCACGCCGCGGAACTCCGCGCCGCCGCCCGTGCCTTCGACGACGTCACCTACGGCGGCCGCACCGCCGACGCCGACACGTACGCCCGCCTGCGCGCCCTCGACCTCACCCTGGACCGCGCAAAGCCGCTGCTGACGGGACCCACCGCATGACCGGCCCGACCGATCCGGCCCCGCCGACGGCAACTCCGGCCCCACCGGCACTCGATGCACGGGAGTCCGGGGGCAGCACCCCCGGCCACGACCCCGCAGCCGCAGCCGGCGACTCGCGCACCCGGCGCCTGCGCCAGATCCGCCGCGCCCTCACCGCCGTGGCCGTCCTCGCCGCCGGCGCCATCGCCATGGCCGCCCTCAGCTCCGGCACCCGCCACGGCTACCTCGACCCCCGTACCACCGACCCCTTCGGCAGCCGCGCCGTCGCCGAGCTCCTGAAGGAACGCGGCGTCACCACCCGCGTCGTCACCACCGCCCGCGAGGCCGCCGACGCCGCCGGCCCCCGCACCACCCTCCTGGTCACCGACCCCGACCGGCTCGGCGCCACCCAGCGCGGCGTCATCCGCTCGGCCATCGACCTCTCCGGCGGCCGCACCGTCCTCCTCGCCCCCAGCAGCCACAGCCTCACCGACCTCTCCCCCGGCGTGCACACCGCGGGCGACGCCGACACGAACCGCCCCGGCCCCGGCTGTACCCTGCCCGCCGCCACCTCGGCCGGCCGCGCCGACACCGGCGGCGGCCTCCGCTACACCACCACCCTCCCCGGGGCCACCGCCTGCTACCCCAGCGGCGGCGACCCCACCCTCCTCGTCCTCCCCACCGGCCCCACCGGCGGCGACACCGTCCTCCTCGGCTCCGAAACGATCCTCCTCAACGAGTCCCTCGCCGACGAAGGCAACGCCTCCCTCGCCCTCCAACTCCTCGGCTCCCGCCCGGACCTCGTCTGGTACCTGCCGTCCCTCGCGGACTCCGACCCCGACACCGCGCCCTCCGGCGAGGACAAGAGCCTCCTCGACCTCATCCCGGCCGGCTGGTCCTGGGCCCTGCTTCAGCTCTTCGTCGCCGCCGCCCTCGCCGCCCTCTGGCGCGCCCGGCGCCTGGGCCCCCTCGTCACCGAGAGGCTCCCCGTCGCCATCCGCGCCTCCGAGGCCACCGAGGGCCGCGCCCGCCTCTACCGCAAGGCCGACGCCCGCGACCGCGCCGCCACCGTGCTGCGCGCCGCCACCCGCGAACGCCTCGCCGCACTGGTCGGCGTACCGCACACCCTGGCCCACGACCCCGCGGCACTGGCCCCGGCCGTCTCCGCCCGCCTGACCGGCGAGCCCCGGGACGTGGCCGCCCTCCTCTTCGGCACCACCCCCTCCGACGACGCGGCACTCGTCGCGCTCGCCGACCACCTCGACGCCCTCGAAAGAGAGGTCCGTACGTCATGACGTACCCGGCCACCGAGTCCACGGCAGTGACCGCGGACAGCGCCCGCGCTTCCCTCGAAGCGCTCCGCACCGAGATCGGCAAGGCCGTGGTCGGTCAGGACTCCGCCGTCACCGGACTCGTCGTCGCGCTCCTGTGCCGCGGCCACGTCCTCCTCGAAGGTGTCCCCGGCGTCGCCAAGACCCTCCTTGTACGGGCCCTGGCCGCCTCCCTCGAACTCGACACCAAGCGCGTCCAGTTCACCCCCGACCTGATGCCGAGCGATGTCACCGGCTCGCTCGTCTACGACGCCCGCACCGCCGAGTTCTCCTTCCAGGACGGCCCGGTCTTCACCAACCTCCTCCTCGCGGACGAGATCAACCGCACCCCGCCCAAGACCCAGTCCTCGCTCCTCGAAGCGATGGAGGAGCGCCAGGTCACCGTCGACGGCACCCCGCGGAAGCTGCCCGACCCCTTCCTCGTCGCCGCCACCATGAACCCGGTCGAGTACGAGGGCACGTACCCCCTCCCGGAAGCCCAGCTCGACCGCTTCCTCCTCAAGCTCACCGTCCCCCTCCCCTCCCGCGCGGACGAGATCGGGGTCCTGACCCGCCACGCCGCCGGATTCAACCCCCGCGACCTGCACGCCGCGGGCATCCGCCCGGTCGCCGGCCCGGCCCAGCTCGAAGCCGCCCGCCAGGCCGTCGCCAAGGTCGCCGTCTCCCCCGAGATCGCCGGCTACGTCGTCGACGTCTGCCGCGCCACCCGCGAATCGCCGTCCCTCACCCTCGGCGTCTCCCCCCGCGGCGCGACCGCCCTGCTGGCCACCGCCCGCGCCTGGGCCTGGCTCACCGGCCGCGACTACGTCACCCCCGACGACGTCAAGGCACTCGCCCTGCCGACCCTGCGCCACCGCGTCCAGCTGCGCCCGGAAGCGGAGATGGAGGGAGTCACGGCCGACGCCGTCATCACGGCGATCCTCTCCCACGTCCCCGTACCGCGCTGATGGCCCTCACCGGACGCGCCGCCCTGCTCGCGGCCCTCGGCAGCATCCCGGTCGGCCTCCTCGAACCGAGCTGGACCGGCATGCTCGCGGTCAACGGCCCGATCGCCTTGGCCTGCGCGCTCGACTGCGCCCTGGCGGCGCCCGTACGCGGCCTCGTGCTGGCCCGCTCCGGAGACACCTCGGTCCGCCTCGGCGAACCGGCGGAGGTCCACCTCACCGTCACCAACCCCGGCAGCCGCAAGCTCCGGGCCCGCGTCCGCGACGCCTGGCCCCCGAGCAGCTGGCTCCCGGGCACCGAGACCGACGCATCCCGCCACGAGGTGGTCGTCCCCGCCGGCGAGCGCCGCCGGCTGACCACCCGGCTGCTGCCCACCCGCCGCGGCGACCGCCGGGCCGACCGCGTCACGATCCGCTCCTACGGCCCACTGGGCCTGTGGGCCCGCCAGGGCTCCCAGGTGTCCCCCTGGACCGTCCGGGTCCTGCCGCCCTTCACCAGCCGCAAGCACCTCCCGTCCCGGCTGGCCCGCCTGCGCGAACTGGACGGCCGTACGAGCGTCCTGACCCGCGGCGAGGGCACCGAGTTCGACAGCCTCCGCGACTACGTCCCGGGCGACGACACCCGCTCCATCGACTGGCGCGCCACGGCCCGCCAGAACAAGGTGGCCGTCCGCACCTGGCGTCCCGAACGCGACCGGCACATCCTCATCTGCCTCGACACCGGCCGCACCTCGGCGGGCCGCGTCGGCGACGCCCCCCGCCTGGACTCCGCGATGGACGCGGCCCTGCTGCTCGCGGCCCTGGCCACCCGCGCCGGCGACCGCGTGGACCTCCTGGCCCACGACCGCCGCCCCCGCGCCCAGGTCCAGGGCCGCTCTGCGGCCGACACCCTCCCGTCGTTCGTCAACGCGATGGCCCCGCTGGAACCGGAGCTGGTCGAGACGGACGCCAGGACCCTGGTCTCCACCATCCTCCGCAACGCCCCGCGCCGGTCCCTGGTGGTCCTCCTGACGAGCCTGGACGCGGCCCCGATCGAAGAGGGCCTGCTTCCGGTGCTCCCCCGCCTCACGCAGCGCCACACGGTCCTGCTGGCTTCGGTCGCCGACCCTCATGTCGCGGCCATGACAAGCTCACGGGGCACGGTGGGCGCGGTCTACGAGGCCGCCGCCGGCACCCAGACCCAGTCCCAGCGCCGCCGCACGGCCGACCAGCTCACCCGCCACGGCGTCCACGTCGTCGACGCCACCCCGGACACCCTGGCCCCGTCCCTGGCGGACGCCTACCTGTCCCTGAAGGCCGCCGGCCGCCTCTGAACGCTCAGAGATTGACCCGCTTGAGGTAGACCCGGCAGCGGTGCCTGATGGTCTGGTACCAGACCATCAGGTGCTCGTCCTCATAGGTACGCAGCCGCATGGGTGCCGGGTCTTCGTACAGGCTGCCGCTCTTCGGGTCGATTCCCATCGCGGCAAGGTCCACCAGGCCGTCCATGATCCGGCTGACGAGTGCCTGGTAGTTGTCAGCCATATCGCCAAGTACCCACGCGCGGCTCGGATCGCACTCCCACGCCCAGCCCTGCTCGTTCTCGACGGCTTCGCCGCGGTCGGTCACAGACCGATCTCCCGCTGGGCCTCCGCCAGAATGCGGCTGCTGGTCTCCATGGATACCTGGAAGGCCTTCTCGCCCGCTGCCGGGTCGCCCGCGACGCGCTCCGCTTCGGCCAGGGCCGCGGACCTCATCGGCCACCTGTGGATGGCAACGTGAGTCGCCCACTTGATCAGAAAGAACCGGAGCGGGTTGATGGCCCCCGTCTCGGCTGCCCGGTCGAACGCCTCGTGACACTCCTTGTCGAAGGCCGCGAGGCTCGGCATGTCCAGCCGCCTCACGGCGTCACGAAGCGCCTCACGAGTCATGGCCGGCTGAGCGATGAGCGGGCCATCGGCTTCTGCGTGCTGTGCTGTCATCGTGTCCTCCACGGAGAACCCTAGGATACCCAGCTCCGCTTGGGTCGTGAACGCAGAAAAGCCCCGCACCGAACCCTGAACGGGTTGGTGCGGGGCTTCCGCAATGATTGTTCGGCGGCGTCCTACTCTCCCACAGGGTCCCCCCTGCAGTACCATCGGCGCTGAAAGGCTTAGCTTCCGGGTTCGGAATGTAACCGGGCGTTTCCCTAACGCTATGACCACCGAAACACTATGAAATTTGAACGCTGGCTATGGACACAGCTGTTCGTTATTTCAGAACTAACACAGTGGACGCGAGCAACTGAGGACAAGCCCTCGGCCTATTAGTACCAGTCAGCTTCACCCGTTACCGGGCTTCCACATCTGG
>NZ_JBVIAH010000001.1:678384-719112 GCF_055574035.1 Streptomyces sp. NPDC030021 | reverse complement strand
ATCAGGCCTTCCTGGAGGCCGACCAGCGCGGTGGCGTGCGTCAGGTTCGGGAAGTACCCGATGCGGACCTCTGCGGCCGAGAGCTTCTTGCCGGCATCGGCGGCGTCCGCGGCCTTCGGCTCGTCCTTCTTCGCCTCGGAACCGTAGCCGCAGGAAGCGAGCGCACCGATCAGGAGCGGCAGAGCGGCGGCGGCGACGATGCCGCGGCGGAGGGTGGTGCGGGCGGTGGCGGTGGCAGGCACGGGAGGGCTTCCTCTCGTGACGGCGTCATCTCATGACGCACGTCTTCGTTTGCGGGGCAATGGCGGGTACGGCTCGTGGGGGGTGTGGGCGCGCATGCGGTGCGCGTACGTCATCGCGCACATCGCGCCACCCCTCCCTGGCCGCTGCCGAGGGCGCCGCTGCCCACGCGGCCGCCCTCCTTCGCGAAGGTGGAGTAGATGTCGGAAAGCATGAGTCAGAAGTCCCAGCCTTCCTCGTCGGCCTGAACGGTCGTCTCGGCCTTGGAGGCGAAGGACTCGCCCGCCATGCCTGCCGCCAGCGTCGTTCCGTCGGCCGGGTCGATCAGCAGGAACGATCCGGTGCGGCGCGAGTCCGCGTACGCGTCGAGCGCGAGCGGCTCGGCGGTACGGACGACGACACGGCCGATGTCGTTGGCCACCAGCTGCCCGGGGTTCGGGTGCTGGGACAGGTCGTCCAGGGTCAGCCGCGAGGGGATCTCCTTGACGATCGCCTTGACCGTGCGCGTCGTGTGCTTGATCAGCACCCGGGCGCCGACGGCCAGCGGCTGGTCGGCCACGTGGCAGACCGTCGCCTCGACGTCCTGCGTGGTGGCCGGCGCGTTCGCGGACGGCGCGATCAGGTCGCCGCGCGAGATGTCGATGTCGTCCGCCAGCCGCAGCGTCACCGACTGCGGGGCCCAGGCGATGTCCACGCTCTCGCCGAGCGCGTCGATGCCCTCGATGACCGAGGTCCGGCCGGACGGCAGGACCGTCACGGCCTCGCCGACGCGCAGCACGCCGGAGGCGATCTGGCCCGCGTAGCCGCGGTAGTCGGGGTGCTCGGCGGACTGCGGACGGATCACGTACTGCACCGGGAAACGCGCCGGGCAGGCCGTGAGGTCGTGGCTGACCGGGACGGTCTCCAGGTGCTCCAGCACCGTCGGGCCGCCGTACCAGTCCATGTTGGCGGACGCCTCCACCACGTTGTCACCGGCCAGGGCCGAGATCGGGATCGCGGTGATCTCCGGGACGCCCAGGTCCGAGGCGTACGCGGTGAACTCCTCGGCGATGGCCGCGAAGACCGACTCCTGGTAGCCCACCAGGTCCATCTTGTTGACGGCCAGGACCACGTGCGGGACGCGCAGCAGCGCGGCCACCGCCGCGTGCCGGCGGGTCTGCTCGATGACGCCGTTGCGGGCGTCGACGAGGACCACGGCCAGGTCGGCGGTGGAGGCGCCGGTGACCATGTTCCGGGTGTACTGCACGTGCCCGGGGGTGTCCGCCAGGATGAACCGGCGGCGCGCGGTGGCGAAGTAGCGGTACGCGACGTCGATGGTGATGCCCTGCTCCCGCTCGGCCCGCAGGCCGTCGGTCAGCAGCGCGAGGTCGGGGGCGTCCTGGCCGCGCTGGGCGGAGACGGCCTCGACGGCCTCCATCTGGTCGGTCAGGACCGACTTGGAGTCGTGCAGCAGCCGGCCCACCAGGGTGGACTTGCCGTCGTCGACGGAACCGGCGGTCGCGAAGCGCAGCAGCGTGGTCGCTGCGAGGTCGTCGAGCCCGGCGACCTGATCGGTGGTGCTGGTCATCTCTAGAAGTACCCTTCGCGCTTGCGGTCTTCCATCGCGGCCTCGGACATCTTGTCGTCGGCGCGGGTCGCGCCCCGCTCGGTGAGACGGGAGACGGCGATCTCGGCGATCACGGCGTCCAGCGTGACGGCGGCGGAGTCGACGGCGCCGGTGCAGGACATGTCACCGACGGTCCGGTAGCGGATGAGACGCGTCTCGGGCGTCTCGCTCTCCTTCGGGCCGCCCCACTCGCCGGCCGTCAGCCACATGCCGTTGCGCAGGAACACCTCGCGCTCGTGGGCGAAGTAGATCTCCGGCAGCTCGATGCCCTCGCGGGCGATGTACTGCCAGACGTCCAGCTCGGTCCAGTTCGAGAGCGGGAAGACGCGCACGTGCTCGCCGGGGGCGTGGCGGCCGTTGTAGAGCTGCCACAGCTCGGGGCGCTGGCGGCGCGGGTCCCACTGCGAGAACTCGTCGCGGAGGCTGAACACCCGCTCCTTGGCGCGGGCCTTCTCCTCGTCGCGGCGCCCGCCGCCGAAGACGGCGTCGAACTTCAGGCTCTGGATCGCCTCGGTCAGCGGCACGGTCTGCAGCGGGTTGCGGGTGCCGTCCGGGCGCTCGCGCAGCTTGCCCGCGTCGATGTACTCCTGGACGGAGGCCACGTGCAGGCGCAGGCCGTGCTTCTCGACCGTACGGTCGCGGTACTCCAGCACCTCGGGGAAGTTGTGGCCCGTGTCGACGTGCAGCAGCGTGAACGGCACCGGCGCCGGCGCGAACGCCTTCAGCGCCAGGTGCAGCATGACGATGGAGTCCTTGCCGCCGGAGAAGAGGATCACCGGCTTCTCGAACTCGCCCGCCACCTCGCGGAAGATGTGCACGGCCTCGGACTCGAGGGCGTCGAGGTGCGACAGCGCGTAGGGCGCATCCGTCTCGTCGTGGACGTGTGCGACGGTCGTCGTCATGCCAGACCCCTCTCGGTGAGCAGCGCGTGCAGGGCCGAAGCCGACTCCTGCACGGTCTGCGTGTGCGACTCGATACGCAGGTCCGGGGATTCCGGAGCCTCGTACGGGTCGTCGACCCCGGTCAGACCGGAGATCTCGCCCGCCGCCTGCTTGGCGTACAGGCCCTTGACGTCACGCTCCGAGCAGACCTCGACCGGGGTGGCCACGTGGACCTCCAGGTACGAGGTGCCCTCGGCGGCGTGCCGCTTGCGGACGGCCTCACGGCTGTCCGCGAACGGTGCGATCACCGGCACCAGCGCCTTGACCCCGTTGCTCGCGAGGAGCTCGGCGACGAAACCGATCCGCTGCACGTTGGTGTGCCGGTCCTCGCGGGTGAAGCCCAGGCCCGCGGAGAGGAACTCGCGGATCTCGTCCCCGTCCAGCACCTCCACCCGGTGGCCCTCGGCGCGCAGCCGCTCGGCCAGCGCGTAGGCGATGGTGGTCTTGCCCGCGCTCGGCAGCCCGGTCAGCCACACGGTGGCGCCCTGGTCGCTCACGCTCATCTGCTCTGTCTCCGTAAGTTCTTCGCCGGTCGTCGTCATCAGCCGTGCAGTCCGCACTCGGTCTTGCCCCGCCCGGCCCAGCGGCCGGCCCGCGCGTCCTCGCCCTCCGCCACGCGGCGGGTGCAGGGGGCGCAGCCGACGGAGGCGTAACCGTCCATCAGCAGCGGGTTGGTGAGTACGCCGTGCTCGGCGACGTACGCGTCCACGTCGTCCTGCGTCCAGCGGGCGATCGGGGAGACCTTGACCTTCTGCCGCTTCTCGTCCCAGCCGACCACCGGGGTGTTCGCCCGGGTCGGGGACTCGTCGCGGCGCAGGCCCGTCGCCCACGCGGCGTACGCCGTCAGGCCCTCTTCCAGCGGCTTGACCTTGCGCAGCGCGCAGCACAGGTCGGGGTTCCGGTCGTGCAGCTTCGGCCCGTACTCGGCGTCCTGCTCGGCGACGCTCTGACGCGGGGTCAGCGTGATGACGTTGACGTCCATCACGGCCTCGACCGCGTCACGGGTGCCGATGGTCTCCTCGAAGTGGTAGCCCGTGTCGAGGAAGACCACGTCCACACCGGGGAGGACCCGCGAGGCCAGGTGGGCGACGACCGCGTCCTCCATGGAGGAGGTCACGGCGAACTCCTTGCCGAACGTGTCGACCGCCCAGCGCAGGATGTCCAGCGCCGAGGCGTCCTCCAGGTCCCGGCCCGCCTGCTCGGCCACGTCTTTGAGTGTCGCGGCTTTGAGCTCCCCGGCCGTGAGACGCACGTCTTGAGTGGTGGTCATATCCCGTCCCCTCCCGCTGATCCCGCTGATCCCGCTGAATCCGACTGAACGCCCCGGGCCAGCAGCCCGAGGTACTTCAGCTGGAAGGCTCGGTTGCAGGCCCGGCATTCCCACGCGCCGTGACCCGTCTCGTTGGGAAACAGGTCCTCGTCGCCGCAGTAGGGGCAGTAGAACGGTGCGGCGCGCTCGCTCACGAGAGGCTCTTCTCGTCCGCGCGGGCGACCCACGCCGCGAAGCGCTCGCCGTCCTCGCGCTGCTCCTCGTAGTGCTTGACGACCCGCTCGACGTAGTCGGGCAGACCGGCCGAGGTGACCTTGAGGCCGCGGACCTTGCGGCCGAAGCCGGCCTCCAGGCCGAGGGCGCCGCCCAGGTGGACCTGGTAGCCCTCCACCTGGTTGCCGTCGTCGTCCAGGACCAGCTGGCCCTTGAGACCGATGTCCGCCACCTGGATACGGGCGCAGGCGTTCGGGCAGCCGTTGATGTTGATGGTGAGCGGCTCGGCGAAGTCCGGCAGACGGCGCTCCAGCTCGTCGATCAGCGAGGCGCCGCGCGCCTTGGTCTCGACGATGGCCAGCTTGCAGAACTCGATGCCGGTGCAGGCCATCGTGCCGCGGCGGAACGGGGACGGCTTGACCCGCAGGTCCAGCGCCTCCAGCGCCCCGACCACCGAGTCGACCTGGTCGGCCTCGATGTCGAGCACGATCATCTTCTGCTCGGCGGTGGTGCGCAGGCGGCCGGAGCCGTGCTGCCGGGCCACGTCCGCGATCTTGGTCAGGGTGGCGCCGTCCACGCGGCCCACGCGGGGCGCGAAGCCGACGTAGAACTTGCCGTCCTTCTGCTGGTGGACGCCCACGTGGTCGCGCCACTGGCCGCTCGGCTGCGCGGGCGCGGGGCCGTCGGTCAGCTTGCGCTCCAGGTACTCGTCCTCCAGAACCCGGCGGAACTTGGCCGGGCCCCAGTCGGCGACGAGGAACTTCAGGCGGGCGCGGTTGCGCAGCCGGCGGTAGCCGTAGTCGCGGAAGATCGAGATGACGCCCTCGTACACGTCCGGGACCTCGTCGAGCGAGACCCAGGTGCCCAGGCGCACACCCAGCTTGGGGTTGGTGGACAGACCGCCGCCGACCCAGACGTCGAAGCCGGGGCCGTGCTCGGGGTGCTCCACGCCCACGAACGCGATGTCGTTGATCTCGTGCGCCACGTCGAGCAGCGGCGAGCCGGAGACCGCGGACTTGAACTTGCGGGGCAGGTTGGAGAAGTCCTTGTTGCCCACGATGCGGCGGTAGATCTCGTCGATGGCGGGCGTGCCGTCGATGATCTCGTCCTGGGCGATGCCGGCGACGGGCGAACCGAGGATGACGCGGGGCGTGTCACCGCAGGCCTCGGTGGTGGACAGGCCCACGGCCTCCAGCCGGCGCCAGATCTCCGGGACGTCCTCGATCCGGATCCAGTGGTACTGCACGTTCTGGCGGTCGGTGAGGTCGGCGGTGCCGCGCGCGAACTCCTCCGAGATCTCGCCGATCACGCGGAGCTGCTCGGTGGTCAGCCGGCCGCCGTCGATGCGGACGCGCAGCATGAAGTACTCGTCGTCCAGCTCCTCCGGCTCCAGGATCGCGGTCTTGCCGCCGTCGATCCCGGGCTTGCGCTGGGTGTAGAGGCCCCACCAGCGCATACGGCCGCGCAGGTCGTTGGGGTCGATCGAGTCGAAGCCGCGCTTGGAGTAGATCGTCTCGATGCGTGTCCGCACGTTGAGACCGTCGTCGTCCTTCTTGAACTGCTCGTTGCCGTTGAGGGGCGTGTGGTGTCCGACGGCCCACTGGCCCTCGCCGCGGTGACGGCCGGTCTTGCGGCGCGCGGCGGCTGCGGGTGCGGCTGCGGGCGTTTCGGGGGTGGCGGCCATGGCGGTACGTCCTTCTTCGGCGGCTCGAGGCAAGGGCAGGGGGAGGCAGCGGCGCTCCCCTGCGGGCTCGGCGACTCCGAGCGGGTGTGGCTGATTCCCGCTCCGCGCCGGGGTTGCCGGCGGGCAGGGCGGTACTACGGCCTCAGGGGGCTAGCGGGTGATCGGCGCGTCCGCGGCGGCGGGGACGACGGCGATGTGCGGCGTGGCTGGTTCCGTCAGCGCGCCGGACAGATGGCGCTGGACATGCGGCCGAGGTCGACGTGCCGCCGACTCACCAAGGCAATTCCAGCTCCATTCATGGCGGAAGCGTGTCATGTGCCGATTGGAGGAGTCCACTACTGTCCACGATTCGGACGAAGTCGTCTCGAAAAATGGGACGACGTGACGGGGGTCACCCATCGAACCTGGCTCCGCCGGCCCTGGGGCTCGGCCCCAGACCCGCGCCTCAAAGGCCGGCGGGGCTTGATTTCAGCCCCTCCGGCGTTTGAGGAGCGGGGGTTCGGGGGCGGAGCCCCCGCAGCGGCGCCGCCCCCGGTGGGCTCGGCCGACCGGCCCCGGAGGGGCTACGCGCCAGGCCAGGGTCCCGGGGTCGGGGTCTCTTCCTTGGACTCCGTCTCCGTCCTGAAGACCTTGAAGCCGCGCCGCTCGTAGTTGCTCATCGCCGTCGGCCCGTCCTGGCTGCACGTGTGCACCCACACCCGCCGGGTCGGCTCCCGGTCCGGCCACCGCTCCGCGAGGGACCACGCGCGGGCGACGCCCACCGACAGCAGGTGCCCGCCGATGCGGCGGCCGCGGAAGTCGGGGAGGAGACCGAAGTACATGATCTCCACCACGCCGTCGTCCTGCGGGTCGAGCTCCACGTACCCGGCCGGCGTGCCCCGGTCGTACGCGACCCACGTCTCCACCCCCGGCCGCTCCAGCTGCTCCACCCACTGCGCGCGCGTCAGGGAGAGCCGGTCCGTCCAGTGGATGTCACCGCCCACCGAGGCGTACAGGAAGCGGCTGAACTCGGGGGAGGGGACCTCCGCCCGTGCGATGGATATCTCCGGGCCCGCCGGAGCCGCGGGGACGAGGTCCGCCGGAGAGGTCATCTCCAGCGACCAGGTGGTGAGAGTGATGGTGCTCATGCAGCTCAGGGAATCATGCCGGACCCCGTCCGGCCCAGGCGGGCCCGGACCACCGCGGGCGCGGTCGAGTGCGGGAGCAGCGCGGCCGGGTCCTCGGGGCGGATCAGCTCCACCTCCACGTCCTCCGCGAACCGGTACGGCCGGTGGGTGAGGACCCCCGCGAGGCGGCGGCGTACGCGGGACAGCTCCGCGCGGACCGTCACCGTGCGCGTCGGATCCCCGAACAGCTCCCCGGCCAGCTCCGCCGCCGAGCGCCCCCGCGGGCTCTCCGTCAGCAGGAACAGCAGCTCCGCGTGGCGCGGGCTGAGCTCCTGCGACCAGCTCCCGGAGGGTCCGTACACCGTCGCCGACCAGCATCCCGCCCGGCTGAGGTCCAGGACGATCCGGGTCGCCGCCGTGCTGTGACGGTCCTGGGCGACCCGCAGCAGCCAGCCGCCGGGCAGAGGCTCCACCACGCACTCCCCGAGCCGCGGCACCCACACCCGGCCCGGCCCGAAGGCCTTCGGCAGCGGGATCCGCTCCGCCGGGGCCAGGCCCGTCACCGCCGCCGTCCAGCCGTTCGGGTCCACGGCCAGCGCCCGTCCCGGCAGCCGGGCCAGCAGCGGGGCCGCCACCGTCCGCAGCCGCTCCAGCGACTCCAGGTGCCGCAGCCGCAGCTCCCGCTCCGCGAGCCGGGCCACCGAGCTCACCCACGCCAGCGTCGCCGGATGCATGGTGGCCAGCGGACCGCTGACGTCGACCACGCCCAGCAGCCGCCCGTCGCGCGGGTCCCGTACGGGCGCCCCGGCGCAGGTCCAGTCGTGGTGGCTGGAGACGAAGTGCTCGGCCGAGAACACCTGCACCGGGCGCCGCGCCACCAGGGCGGTGCCCACGCCGTTCGTGCCGACGACTGCCTCGTCCCAGTCGGCCCCGACCGCGAAGCCGAGCCGGTCCGCCTTGCGCAGGATGGAGGAGTGGCCCTCCCGCCACAGCAGCCGCCCGTCCGCGTCGGCGACGACCATGATGTGCAGGGCCTCGTCCAGGGCGGGCAGCAGCCCCTCGCGCAGCACCGGCAGGATCTCCCGCAGCGGCGACACGTGCCGCCGCTCCTCGGTCTCGGCGGCCGACAGCATCCGCGAGCGCGCGTCCCGGTCCGGGTGCACCCCGCCGGCCAGCATCCGGCGCCAGGACTCCGCGATCTCCGGCCGGGGCGCGGCCGGCGGGCGGTCCCCGGCCAGCGCCGCCGCCCGCACGCCCTTGAGCAGACGTGCCGCGGCCCGCGCGTCCATGGCCGAGATGCGTGCCGCATCGACCGTGCTGCCTGTGGTGTCGGCCACCGGAACCTCCCCGTGCGAACAGGACGTACGACGCAAGCCGCCCGGGCGGTACGCGCGTGCCGCTTCCCCGGGCACCCCGACGGACGGCTGCCGACTCAAAGGTTGCAACGGTATGCAACTCTCGCCAAGTCCCGGTCGGCCGACCGAAACTGTCCGGACGCCGCAGAGCGGCGTCCGGCTCCTCCTCGGGGCTTCGGATCAGGGGTGGTGCCGAGTCGGCGCGGCGCCACCCCTGTACCCGGTCGACGGGCCCGGATCCCGGCTGGGAGCGGTTTGGGGACCGCCGTGGAGCCCGACGGGGGCTCGCCCCTAACCCTGGATCCGCGCCCGTTCCACCACCGATCGCAGGTCGAGGGTGTGCGGCAGCGTGCCGAAGGCCGCGCCCCAGTCACCGCCCAGCCGCGAGGCGCAGAAGGCGTCCGCGACCTCCGGCGGGGCCCACCGCACCAGCAGTGATCCCTGGAGCACCAGCGCCATGCGCTCGACGACCCGGCGGGCCCGTGCCTCGATCCCGTCCAGATCGGCGAGATCCGTCAGCAGGTCCTTGATGGCCGAATCCAGCCGGTGGTCCGCGCCCCGGGCCAGGCCGACCTCCTGGAGGAAGGCGTTCAGCGCGTGCGGCTCGCGCTGGAGGGCGCGCAGTACGTCCAGCGCCTGCACGTTGCCCGAGCCCTCCCAGATGGAGTTCAGCGGGGATTCGCGCAGCAGTCTGGGCAGCCCCGACTCCTCTACGTAGCCGTTGCCCCCCAGGCATTCCAGGGCCTCCGCCACCATCGGCGTACAGCGCTTGGTCACCCAGTACTTGGCGGCGGGCACGGCGAGGCGCAGGAAGGCCTTCTCCTGCTCCGTCCCGGCGTCGTTGGCGGCCGCCAGGCGCAGGGTCAAGGTGGTGGCGGCCTCCGACTCCAGGGCGAGGTCGGCGAGCACGTTGCGCATCAGCGGCTGGTCGATGAGCGGCGCTCCGAAAGCAGAGCGGTGCTCCGCGTGGTGTACGGCCTGGGTCAGGGCCTGCCTCATCAGCGAGGCCGAGCCGATCACGCAGTCCAGCCGGGTCGCCGCGACCATCTCGATGATGGTCCGCACCCCGCGGCCCTCCTCACCGACCCGCCGCGCCCACGTCCCGTCGAATTCCACCTCGCTCGACGCGTTCGACTTGTTGCCCAGCTTGTCCTTCAGCCGCTGGATCGCGAAGACGTTGCGCGTACCGTCCGGCAGCACCCGCGGCACCAGGAAGCACGTCAGTCCGCCCGGGGCCTGCGCCAGCACCAGGAAGCCGTCGCACATCGGCGCCGAGCAGAACCACTTGTGCCCGGTCAGCAGGTACTCGCCGGACGCGTCCAGCGGCACCGCGGCCGTCGTGTTCGCCCGTACGTCGCTGCCGCCCTGCTTCTCCGTCATCCCCATGCCGAAGAGCACACCGCCCTTCTCTGCGGCCGGCCGCAGCCCCTGCTCGTACACGTGCGAGGTCAGGCGCGGCTCCCATTCGGCGGCGAGCACCGGATCAGTGCGCAGCGCCGGCACGGCGGCGTGCGTCATCGAGATGGGGCAGCCGTGCCCCGCCTCGGCCTGCGACCAGATGAAGAACCCGGCGGCCCGGCGCAGATGTCCGGCCGGACGCCCCCAGGCGTCGGTGAGCCCGGACGTCACGGCGTGACCGAGCAGCCGGTGCCAGGCGGGGTGGAAATCGACCTCGTCGATCCGGTTCCCGTACCGGTCGTGCGTCCGCAGCTTGGGCGGATTCTCGTTCGACTGCACACCCCATTCCTGGGCCTGCGCGGAACCGGCCGCGTGCCCGAGGTCGGTGAGCTCCTGCCGTACCTCGCCGAGGAGTTCGGGATCCGCGGACGCCAGGTGACGCTCGACGCCCTCGGTGAGGGCGCGATCGCCGCCGTAGACGTCGTACCCCACCAGGGGCGGGGCCTGGTTGCTGACTGTGTGGGTGGTGGCTGCCATGCGGATACCGTAAGGACGTGCAGCCAGCAAAAGAAACACCCGAGCGGATCCCAGGACGGCTCCACCGGGCCCGTGCCCTTTACCGCAACGTCTCGATGCGGAAGATGGGCTGGCTGCTGCTGAAGGACACCGTCAACTCGTGCATCGAGTACCGGATCCTCGGGCTCGCGGCCGAGGCGGCGTTCTTCACGCTGCTCTCGCTGCCCCCGCTCTTCCTGGGCCTGCTGGGTCTGCTCGGCTACGTGGACGGCTGGACGGACACCCGCACGGTCGAAAGCATCGAGGAGAACATCCTGGCGGCGGTCGGCACGGTCCTGTCCGACCGGGGCGTCAACGACATCGCGCGGCCCCTGCTCGACGACGTCACCGGGCGCGGCCGCCCCGACCTGATCTCGCTCGGGTTCGCCTTCGCCCTCTGGTCCGGATCGCGCGCCGTGAACGTCTTCATCGACACCATCACCGTGATGTACGGGCTCGACGGCCAGCGCGGCATCGTCAAGACCCGGCTGCTGGCCTTCCTGCTCTACATCATCGCCCTGCTGATCGGCGCGATCGTGCTGCCGCTGATGGTGGTGGGGCCGGACGCGGTCGTCCGGCTGGTGCCCTGGGGCACCGAAGTGATCGCGGTCCTGTACTGGCCGACCGTGACCTTGCTGTCCATCGCCTTCCTCACGACGCTCTACCACGTGTCCGTGCCCGTGCGCTCGCCGTGGATCGAGGACGTGCCCGGGGCGCTGGTGGCCCTCGCCATGTGGGTGCTGGGCTCGTTCCTGCTGCGGATCTACCTCACCAACACGGTGGAGGGACCGACGATCTACGGATCACTGGCCGCGCCCGTGGCCGTACTCCTGTGGATCGGCATCTCGGCCTTCGCGGTGCTCGTCGGTGCCGCCGTCAACGCCGCGATCGACCGGGTCTGGCCCTCCGTGGCCACGGCGGCGGCGCGCGAGGCGAACGAGCGGGCCCGGGAGGCGGAGGCCGCCCAGCTGATCGCGCGGGCCGCCGCCTGGCGGGCGATGGCGGAGGGCGAGTCGGAGGACGACGAGGACGACGGGATGCCGTCGGAGTTCCCGGAGCGGTGGTCGAAGTTCCTGCCGCCCGAGGACTACCACTCCCGGCTGCGCAAGCACTGAGCCCACCGGTCCGGACCCCCTGGGGGCTTCCCGGTCAGGCCGGGCCCTTCACACCCCATGCGGTGAGCAGGCCGGGGGAGAGCGCGGCGCAGTCCGGTGACTCCAGGTAGCGGATCGCCGCGTCGATCTCCGCGTCGTCGACCAGCCCGGTGGCCGTCATCGGCCCCCGCGCGCGCTCCCACGTACCGGCCCAGAACCGGCTGATGGGGCTGCCAGGCAGCAGCGGGGGGACGAGGATCTCGGCCCCCACGGACAGCAGACCGGCCTCCCGCAGGTGCTCGGGATAGCCCGGAACCCAGGAGACATCGGTGCCCAGGCTGTCCCCGAGCCCCTGCCACATCGCCCGCATCACCCGGCCGTACGCGGTCGCCGGCGCGGCCGGGGTGGTCAGGTCGACCGCGTCGCCGAGGACCAGGACACCGCCCGGGGCGACCAGGGAGGCGAGCTTGCCGATCATCCGCGGCCAGTTCCGCAGGTGCATCAGCACGAACCGGGCGTGCACCAGCTGGAACCGCCCCGGGCTGAAGTCCAGGGCGGTGATGTCCGCTTCCAGCGGAGTGAGCCCGGGCGCCGGATGTGCCCTGAGGAAGGCCGTCTCCCGGTCGACGGCGAGGACCTCCGAGACCCCGGCCCGGTCCAGGAGGAGCCGGGCGACCGTCCCCGTTCCCGCGCCCACGTCCAGGCAGCGCCAGCCGGGCCCGGCGCCCAGCGCGCGCAGCCGTGCCAGCGTGAAGTCGTCGTAGGCGAGCGCGCCGAGGTCGATGCGGTCGTCCTCGCCCGCCAGCTCCGGCCGGAACACCGCCTCGCCGTAGCGGCCGCCGGCCGCCCCGTCGGGGCGCGGCGGCGGGTCGTCGTCGGGCAGGTTCACGTCCGGACCTCTTCACGGGGCGGGGAAAGGGGATGCCGCGGACGCGGCGGATGCGGCCCGCATCGGCCGCATCCGCCGCCCCACCGATCCTCCACCGGCGCCCTCCCGCCCCACCGAGGCGCGCCGGTCCTGATCCGAAAGAGACGCCCGGTCCTTAACGACGCCCGGTCCTTAACCTGGAGTGGTGTACGAGGAAGCGGTGTCCGCGGCCGTCCCCGGAGCCGTGCTGTGGCACGCCACCGCGGGCGGCGGCTCGGTGGTGCTGCCCGACGGCTGCATGGACCTGCTCTGGGCCGACGGGCGGCTGCTGGTGGCCGGCCCCGACACCGGGCCGCATCCGGCCGGAGAGGTCCCCGGCGGCACCTTCGCCGGGATCCGGCTCGCGCCCGGCACCGCGCCCGCGCTGATCGGCGTACCGGCGCACGCACTGCGGGACCGGCGCGTCGAGCTGGCCGACCTGTGGCCCGCCCGCGCGGTACGCCGGGCGTCCGGGCTGGTCGAGGGGTACGGGGACGCGCGCGCGGGACTCGAAGCGCTGGCCCGCGCCCGCGCCGCCGATGCCGGGGCGCCCGACCCGCTGGCCGCCGAGGTCGTGGCCCGGCTCCGCGCGGGGGAGGCGGTGGCCGCCATCGCCCGCGCCGTCGGCCTCGGCGAGCGGCAGCTGCACCGGCGTTCGCTCGACGCCTTCGGGTACGGCCCCCGGACGCTCGGCCGCATCCTGCGGCTGCGCCGCGCCCTGGCCCTGGCCCGCGCGGGCCTGCCGTACGCCGAGGTCGCCTCGGTCGCCGGGTACGCCGACCAGGCACATCTCTCGCGCGAGGTGCGGGCGCTGGCCGGGACGACCCTGCGGGCCTACGCCGCCGGAGCCGACGGGGCGAAGAGCGAGACCCCGCAGCCGTCCGGGTCGAGGACGACGGCGTAGCGCTGGCCCCAGAAGGCGTCCCAGGGCTTCAGGTGTCCGGTGTGCCCGGCGGCGGTCAGTTCGGCGTACAGCGCGTCCACCTCGGCGGGGGAGTCGCACAGGAAGGCCAGGTCCCGGCGGCTGTCACCGGTGGGCGGGGTCCATGACGGGTCGAAGGAGCGGACGGTGTCCTCCGTGTCCCACGCGATCCGCAGGCCCCCGGGCAGGACGGCCTCCACGTGCGGCAGGCCGTCGGCCTCGGCCGGGACGTCCAGCCCGAGGCGGCGGTAGAAGGCGAGCGAGGCGGCCATGTCGGAGACCGCCATGCCGATCAGGTCGAGTCGAGGAGTCATGGCAGCAGGCTAGGCGGGCACCGGGCGTCCGTCTTGAACGAATCGGACACGGGCCGGATCGTGTCCCGCCGGGCCGCACCGCACCGCACCGCGCCGGGTCGTGTCCCGGCCCGGAAAGGGCGGGCCGCCCCGGCCGTGGGAGGGACCGAACTCGGCTGGTGACACGCCCGGTTGTCCGGCATCAACGCGGGCGGCGCGCCGCCACCACCGCGCAGGCGACCGCCAACGGCAGCTCCGCGCCCGCCGCCAGGAGCAGCGCCATCCCCTGACCGCCGGTCCCGGCCGAGGTCGTGACGTCGAACCAGGCGTCCATCACCAGCAGCGCGGCCGTCGCCGCCGCGACCGGGGACGCCCGGGGATCTCGCCTGCGCAGCAGCGCCCCGGTCCCGGTCAGCCCGGCGGCCAGCATCAGGTCCAGGCCGATCCACGCCGCGGACCAGTGGGAGACCTCGGTGGTCTGCGGCATCGTCTTCGCCAGCACCACCACCCAGGGCAGCAACACCAGTCCGGCGCCGGTGAGTACGGCCGCCGTCCGGGGAGTGCGGGGCGAGCGGGCGGTGCGGGCGGCCCGGGTGGCCCGGGTGGTGCGAAGGGTGCGGGCGCTGCGCCAGGCGCGGGGCTGCGGGGCGGCGAAAGCCATGACGAGGGTCTCCTTCGGGCCCGGCGGTCCGTCCCCCGGGCACCCCACCAGCCTCGTCGGCCGGGCCCGCCGGATCAGTAGCCCCTTGATCCGGATCGGGGGTGGCACCAGGTACACCCCCGGGCGGGTGCCCGCATGATGGCAGGCCTCTGATCAGTGCGATTACCGTATGGGCATGGCAATTCGCGGGGGCGCGCCGAGGCGTACGTACACCTGGATCACGGCGCACGCACCGTGGTCGGCATGGGCCTGGCGCAACACGGCCTTCACCGCGGCCGCGATCCCGGCCGCCCTGCCCGTGCTCCTCGGCCTCACCGCCACCGTCATGGCGCCCGGGCCCGGCACGATCCCACCGCTCCTGATCCTGCTGCTCGGGTCGCTCCTGACCCGGCTCCAACGCAGCCGGTTCCGGGCCTTGCTCGGCCTCGACGTGCCCAAGGTCGAACGGGAGGGCGGCCGGTTCACCCCGCTCGCGGTGGCGCGGCGGCTGCGCTCCGAGGCGACCTGGCGGCAGTACGGCTACCACCTGCTGGTCAGCCCGCTCGCCGCCGTCGCCGGCGCGCTGGTGGTGCTCGCCTGGGCCTTCGGCGTCGCCGCCACCTGCGTCTACGGCTGGATCTGGATCCTGCCCGCCGATACCCGAACTCCCGGCTGGACCAACGACTGCGACGCCGTCACCGTCGGCGGCGTCCTGCTGCTGCTCGCCGCGCCCTGGCTCGCCGCCCTCTTCGCCCGGCTGGACTCCGTGGCCGCGGCCGCCCTCCTCGGCCCGAACCGGGCCCGCGAACTGGAGCGGCGGGTCGAGGACCTCGCGGAGAGCCGGGCCGGGGTGCTGGACGCCGCCGACCTCGAACGCCGCCGGATCGAACGGGACCTGCACGACGGGGCCCAGCAGCGGCTGGTCGCCCTGGCCATGAACCTCGGCATCGCCCGCGCCACCCTCACCGACCTGCCCGCCGAGGCCAAGGCCGTCATCGACGAGGCGCACCGGCAGGCGAAGGAGGCCATCGAGGAGCTGAACAACCTGGTACGGGGCCTGCATCCGGCCGTGCTGGAGGACCGCGGGCTCGACGCCGCGCTCTCCGGGGTCGCCGCCCGGGCCCCGTTCCCCGTCGAGCTGACCGTGGACATCGGGCAGCGGCCCGGGGCCACCGTGGAGGCCGTCGCCTACTTCGTGGTCTCCGAGACCCTGGCCAACGTGGCCAAGCACGCCCGGGCGGAACGCTGCCGGGTGCACGTCGTACGCGGTCCGGCGGCCGACGGACCCGGCCGCGGCGGGGACCTGCTGCGGATCACCGTCACCGACGACGGGGTGGGCGGCGCCGACCCCGCCCGCGGCACCGGTCTGGTGGGGCTGCGCAAACGCGTAGGGTCCGTCGACGGAACCATCAAGATCGAAAGCCCCCTCGGGGGTCCGACCGTCATCACCGTGGAGCTGCCGTGCGGGCTGTGATCGCCGAGGACTCCGTCCTGCTGCGCATAGGACTCGTCAAAGTCCTCGAAATGGCCGGATTCGAGGTGGTCGCCGAAACCGGCGACGCCGAGGGTCTGCTCGCCGCCGTCGGAGAACACCGACCCGAACTGGCCCTCGTGGACGTGCGGATGCCGCCCGGCTTCACCGACGAGGGCGTCCGGGCGGCCCTGATGATCCGCCAGGAGAGCCCCGGCACGGCCGTGCTGCTGCTCTCGCAGTACGTGGAGGAACGCTACGCCGCCGATCTGCTGGCCACCCAGACCCGCGCCGGCATCGGCTACCTGCTCAAACAACGGGTCGCCGACGTGGAGGAGTTCATCGACGCCCTGCGCCGCGTCGCCTCCGGCGGCACCGCACTCGACCCGCAGGTCGTCGCCCAGCTCCTGCTGCGCCGCGGCGGCGGCCCGGACCCGCTGGGCCGGCTCACCCCGCGCGAGCGCGAGGTACTGGCCCTGATGGCCGAGGGCCGCTCCAACGCCGGGATCGCGGCCGAACTCGTCGTGAGCGAGAGTGCGGTGGCCAAACACATCAACAGCATCTTCGCCAAGCTCGACCTGCCGCCGGCCGACGGCGACCACCGCCGGGTCCTCGCGGTCCTGCGCTTCCTGGAGCGCACGCCGTGACCCCGGACGAAGGGCCCCGCCGCAGGCACCGCACGGCCTGGATCACCGCAGCCCTGCTCAGCGCGGTCCTCGTCGTGGCACCGGCCACCTGGCAGGTGTGGTCCTGGGGGAGCACCCGGAGCGACACCCTGAGCGGCGGCAGCGACGGCCGCCCGGTGACCGCGCTGGAGATCGTGGGAGGCGACGCGGACATCACCGTCACCCCCCGCGGGGACGACCAGGTCGGCTACCGGGCCACGGTCAGCTGGTCCCTCAAGGCGCCCACCATCGAGGAGAGCCGGCTCGGCGACACCCTGCGGCTGACCCCGCACTGCTCCGGCGAGGACTTCTGGCCGGCCGCCGGGGCCGGCTGTTCGGTCCGGCTCGCGGTCACCGTACCCGTGGACATCCCCGTCAAGGTGACGACCCGTTCCGGCCGGATCGCGCTCAGCGGCCTGGGCGGCAGCGTCGACACCGAGGCCGACTCCGGCCAGGTCGAGATCGCCGGGCTGCGCGGCGCCCTGCGCGCCAGGATCGGCTCGGGCCACCTGCACGCCACCGGACTCTCCTCGGACCGGGCCGAGATCCGGGTCGGCTCGGGGCGGGCCGTCGCCACCTTCGTGACCCCGCCCGACGAGGTCACGGCCCGCGTCGGCTCCGGCCGCCTGGACCTCACCGTGCCCGCGGCCACCCGCTTCAAGGTCCGCTGCGAGGCCGGAGCCGGCCGCTGCGACGTGCCCGACGCCCTGCGCGACGCCTCGTCGGCCCGCAGCCTGGACATCGAGGCGGGCGTCGGCCGCGCCCAGGCGGCGTACCCGGACGGGCCCTGGGCGGCGCCCGGCGAGTAGTGGCCCGGCCGCACGGGAAGCCCGCCCGAAAAAGAAGTGGCCCCGGCGGGACCGGGCTTGTTACGGTGGATCAGTTCCCGCCGACCGGTGGGGGACGATCAGCATGTGCATGGACCCGGAGGTGAGTTCGTTGATGACTGTCATCGCGCAGGGCGCTGCCCGCACTCAGAAGACCATCAATGTCACTTCCGTGGTCTCCGGCTGACCTCACACCTCTTCGCGCGCCGCCACCGAGCGAGCGCCCGCGGCCGGGGCCACCCTGTGAAGGGTTTCCCTTGTCTTTCTCCGCTTTCCCGTCCTTCCCGCAGACCTCGCTCCCGCACGCCCTCGCCCCCTTCGGCTGGGACGACGCGTGGGAGGCCGAGTTCGCCCCGTACGCCGAGCAGGGCCTCCTGCCCGGCCGCGTCGTACGCGTCGACCGCGGCCAGTGCGACGTCATGACCGCGGACGGCATCGTCCGCGCCGACACCGCCTTCGTCACCCCGCACGACCCGCTCCGGGTCATCTGCACCGGGGACTGGGCCGCCGTCGAGGCGGCCGGCAACCCCCGCTACGTGAAGGCGTACCTGCCGCGCCGGACCGCCTTCGTGCGGTCCACCTCCTCGCAGCGGTCCGAGGGGCAGATCCTCGCCGCCAACGTCGACCACGCCATCATCGCGGTCTCCCTCGCCGTCGAGCTGGACCTCGGGCGCATCGAGCGCTTCCTGGCCCTGGCCTGGGAATCGGGGGCGCAGCCCCTGGTCGTCCTCACCAAGGCGGACCTGGTCCCGGACGCGGCGACGCTCGGGCACCTGGTCCAGGACGTGGAAGCCACCGCGCCGGGCGTCCAGGTGCTGACCGTCTCCTCCCTCACGGGGGAGGGTACGGACGTGCTGGCCGCGATCGTCGGCGACGGCACCAGCGTGCTGCTCGGCGTCTCGGGCGCAGGCAAGTCCACCCTGGCCAACGCGCTGCTCGGCGCCGAGGTCATGGAGGTGCAGGCGGCCCGCGAGGTCGACGGCAAGGGCCGGCACACCACCACCACGCGCAACCTGCTCGCCCTGCCGGGCGGCGGCGTCCTGATCGACACGCCCGGACTGCGCGGCGTCGGGCTGTGGGACGCCGAGACCGGGGTCGGCCAGGTCTTCTCGGAGATCGAGGAGTACGCGGAGCGCTGCCGCTTCCACGACTGCGCGCACGAGGCGGAGCCGGGCTGCGCGGTGCTGGCCGCGCTGGACTCCGGCGAGCTCGCGGACCGCCGCCTGGAGAGCTACCGCAAGCTCCTGCGGGAGAACCAGCGGATCGTCGCCAAGACGGATGCCCGGCTGCGGTCGGAGATCCGCCGCGACTGGCGCCTGAAGTCGGCGGAGGGCCGGGCCAACCACGCCGCGAAGAGGGGCGGCCGGGTCTGAGGCGCAGCCGGGGGCGGGGTGCCGTCGGCCGGGACCCCGACCCCGCCCGGGACCACCCTCACCGGGTGCTGTGGGTGATCCGCCGGAGCGGCGACAGGGCGTACCCGGCCGTCACGTATCCCACGGCGGCCGACAGAGGGACGAGAGCGGCCAGGACCAGCGCGGTGGACGCCACCAGCGAGTCCTGGGGCTGCTGCCGCACGGGGGCCGGACAGGGGGCCGGCTCGCTGTCCGGCGACTCCGGACAGCCGGCGGGCGCCAGTACGATCGCGGACTCCGAACGCAGTTCGAGGACGGGATCGTTGCCCCTGCTCACGGCCTGCACCGCAAGCAGGTGGACCACGGCCAGCAGCGCCGTCCCGGCCAGCATGAACACCCCGCCGTAGAGGCAGGTGAGACGTAAGCGGGTCACGGACGGCCGCTGCGGCGCCATGCCGTGTGAGGCCGCGGAAACGGCACTCCTCACGGCGTCGACGACGACGCGGCCCCTGATCCGGATCGGCACCGGTACTCCCCCCTCAAGGCGTCACAAGCCCCGACCCCTCACTCTCGCCCTTCCGCCCCTAAGCAGAGCGTCAGCACAGGGCGCCGTAGGGGGATGCGGGATGCGCGGCCACCCGCACACCGGCGACCGGCGGAGCGCCCCCCCGGGGCGGTCAGAGCCCCCACGCGTGGACGCGTTCCGGGTGGATCCGGATCACCTCCGGGCTGAAATGGGGGCCCAGCTCGTGCGGGCCCGTCTCCAGCGTGGCGCGGCCCCGGATCTCGATGCCGCGCACCCGCCACGGCCGGATGCTCACCAGGTCGTCCACGACCAGGGACAGCCGGGGGTTCCCGTGCAGGTTGCGCCACTTCTTCGTCGTGCCCATCGCCATTCCGCCCACCAGGATCGTCCCGTCCTCCTGCGGAAAGAAACCCACGGGGTTCGCCTGCGGCTGCCCGGCCGCGTCCACCGTGGCCAGCCGGCCCAGGTGCTGGGAACGCAGATACGCCAGTTCAGCCTCGCTGAAACCCTTGAAGTCCGTCATGCCGTCCACCCTCGCAGCCACTGCCGCTCCCCGCATCGGGCTACGGACCTAGGCCGGGCGGTGGGCCTGGGCCTCCTTCAGGAGTTCCGTGTACGGCATCTGCGCCATTGAGCCACGCACGAATGCCATACCGTATCGGTCGGCGGCCTGCCTCCGCTCGCTGGGGCTGTCGCGGTCGAAGGCCTTCTTTTCATCCGGACTTGCCACACCGACATAGACGTACGGTTGGGGACGGTACACCCACCAGACCGTCACGCGCTCCCGGCCCCGAGTCAGATTCAGGAGCTCACTGCTCTGGGAGATTTTGGCCTGATACCTGACGTAATCCACGTTGGTCGGCCCGGGAGGGTCTTGGTCCTTTCCTTCCTTCTTGAGTTTTCCGCGCCACTCCCCGGACTTCTCGAAGGAGGCGTCTATCGTCATCCGGTCCTGCCTGAATGCGTAAGCCTCGACCTGGGCGGTGACTGCCTCGCAGTCAAACTCCCCGGGGTCTTTGATTTCGACGACCATATCCTCCGAGATTTCCTCGTTCGGGCTCAGCTCCCGCCCTGGCGGCTTGACCAGCTCACCAGGTTTCAGCAGCATGTACGTGTTTTTCCGGTCGCTCGGGAGCTTGCACGTCTTTTTCAGGACACACGGGGGCTTGCACGTGGTGTCCGGGCTGCTCGGAGGCTTGAGCTGGATCCAGTAGATGCTGCCGAGGATGTGGACCGGAACCTCGCCGGAGTTCTTGAGGCGCAGCCGGACCTGCAGGTACATCTTCGTCCCGTCCTTGTTCAGGCTCGGCTTTCCGATCTCGGCCGTACCCTGTACCACCGGACGTGACATGGACGGAAGGTAGATCTGTGTGTATGCCAAGTTGGTGATGACGAGGAGGGTGGAGACGATCGCCCCTACCGCGATGCGCCCCGGATAACGGAGCACCTTCCACACCCGGTGGCGGCAGAGTACCCACAGCGACCATGAAGCGCAGACCGCGATGCCTGCCCAGAACAGCAGGCACAGCGCGTACGACGGCCTGTCCCTGTTGGCGAAGTACATCAGAAGAAGCACCGAACCGACGAAGAGTTCGACCATCGCTCCGAAGAGAAGGGCCGGGCCCGAGTACGTTCTTCTCCGGTTCCGCCAATAGTCGAAACCGGCCGCGAAGGCGATCAGTTCCACTGCGGCCATGAACAGGAAGAGGAATCCGGTGACCCGGCCGGCGAAGGTGAGGGCGTCAACAGAGTCCTTCATGCCGATCCAGGTGCACATGGCTGCGGTCGCCAGGAAGCCGACCGCCATGACTGTGCCGGTGATGCGCCGTTCCCAACTGTGAGCCGGCCACACCGTGGTGTTCCCGCCGTGCCATTCGATGTCGGCCTCGGGTGCCACGCCCGCGCGATGCAGTACTTTCTGCAGTTCGTGGTGGCTCCACACCTTGCCTGCGGGCTTGCCGTTGATCACGATCTTCCGCAAGCCGTTGTCATCCGGTGGCTCCACGGCCACAGGGGGCTTGATCTCCATGGCATCAGCCTGCTCTCGCAGCGGGGCGAACGCCCCTGGAGTGCTTTTCCCAGGAGCGTCTCCCGTGCAATGACGGGGGTGTGGGCGTCACTCGAATGGAGTAACAGGGTGCGCGCCTCGACGCGGTGCGGGGTGAGGCTGGTGACGACCGAGCCGCTCGCCCTTGTTGGAGGTCCTGATGCGTACGCGACTTCTCGGGTTCATCACCGCCGTGATACTGACCGCTCTCGGTGCCATGGCCCCTGCCGCGCAAGCCGCCGTGCACGGCGTCGACGGGCAGACGTGCATCGACGGAGGCGGAGCGGTGGAGTACGAATCCGCCCAAGGCTCGTGGGTCTGCGTCGGCGGTAGCCACGGCGGCCAGCCGATCAACTGAACGGGCTACCCGGCCACCGGGTTCCCGCCGGCGAGCAGGGCGCCGCACCGGGTGCAGTACCGGGCGTCGCGCTCGGCGGCCAGACGTCCGCACGCCTCGCAGACGAGGTGCAGAAGGCAGGCCGGCTCGCCGGCGTCCGACACGAGCTGCGGGGCCGTCTTCAGGGGCGGGGAGCGACGGTGGGCCGTCGTGTACGTCAGGCCGTCGTCACCCGCCCGGACGCGGTACGTGGTGCCGGTCGGCAGCCAGGCTACGGAACCGGGGGCGAGCGTCACCGTACGGTCGGGGGTGCGGACCTCGCCCGAGCCCGATACCACCACGAGCAGCACGCCCAGGACCGCCTCGGTGAGCACCGCCGCGGTGAGCTCGTCGAGGACGGCCCCCGCGCCCATCCGGACCACGTTCGCGTCCAGGTCACGGCCGGGGTCCCGCAGCGTCCGCACGACGCGGAACCGTCCGTCGTCGACCGAGTCGGCGGGTGGCGGGGCGAGGAAGGCAGGTTTGCCCGGGACGGACCTGTTCATGGCGGCTCCACGACCGATCGAGTCAGGGGCCGAGAGCATAGCCACCGATCGCGAGGGCCGCAGCCGGGACGGCGCCCGGCGGGCACCTACTGCGCCACCGCCGCCCCCACCCACGCCCCCACCACCATCAGGCACGCGAACAGCTCCACCAGCACGCTCGTCCCCACCGCCCGCATCACCGCCCGCACCGACGCCCAGGCCTCGCCGTGCGTCCCCAGGCGGAGCCGCTCGCACAGGTAGACGCCGCCGATGAAGCCCGGTACCGCCCCCACCACCGGCAGCAGGACGAAGCCCAGGACCGCCCCGGCTCCCGCGAACACCACCATCCGTGTCGTGATGCCCAGCCCCCGCACATGCCGGGGCGGCAGCAGCCACTTCACCACCTGGACCACCAGCAGCAGGGCCGTCGCCGCGACCAGCAGGGACCACGCCGTCGCCGAGCGCACGTGCAGCGCCCACCACAGCAGCCCCGCCCACACCAGCCAGGTGCCCGGCACACCCGGGATCAGCACACCGACCACCCCGAGCAGCAGCACCAGCCCCACCAGCAGCAGCTGAGGCAGATCCATGCGCTCAGCCTGACCGACCAGGGGCTATCGGGCCACCCAGCCCCGCTCGTACGCGTGCCAGCCCAGCTGCAGCCGTGTCGTCACCCCGGACAGCTCCATCAGGCCCTTGACCCTCCGCTGCACCGTCCGCAGCCCCAGCTCCAGGTGCTTCGCCACGCTCGCGTCCGTCATGCCCGCCAGGAGCAGCGAGAGGATCTCCAGGTCCGTGGCGTCGGGGCTGCCCCCGGCCTCCTCCGCCGAACCGGCCGCCCCCAGCCGCAGCGGCAGCGACTCCCGCCACACCGCCTCGAACAGGCCGGTCAGGGACTCCAGCAGCCCCGACGCGTGCACCACCAGCGCCGCCGGCTCCGCCCCGCGGGCCGTCAGCGGGACCATGGCCAGCGTCCGGTCCGCGATCACCAGCTTGGTCGGGACCTCCGCCGTCACCCGGATCTGCTCGCCGCGCGCCAGCGCCGTCGACGCCTCCCGGATCCCGCTCGGCAGGGTCAGTACCTCCCGCTCGATGACCACCCGGTAGTCGACCCCGCGTACGGAGGCCCGGTCCTCCGCCTCGTTGTCGGTCCCCGTCACCACCTGCGGCCGGCCGGTGACCAGCGCGCAGACCTCCTTCTCCGCACCCAGCTGGATCTGGTGGAAGCGGTGCGCCACCGCGCTCGCCCCCTGCACCACCTCCACGAGGTCGTGCACCGCCGGTTCGGCCGCCTCCGCCCGGTACTCCTCGGCCAGCAGCGCCGCCGCCAGCTCCGCCTGCTCCAGCTCGTGCCGCTGCTGGGTCAGCAGCGCCCCGAGCGCCACCCCCGGCGGGGCCGCCACCCAGCGCCCGGGCCGGGCCGAGGACTGCGCCGCCAGCCCGTGCCGCTCCAGGTGGCGCAGGGCCCGTTCGGTGTGCGGCACCGGCAGGGTCAGCCGGTGCGCGAGGTCGGGTACCTCCGCGGCCCCCAGCGCGACCAGCGCGCGGTACGCCGACTCCTGGCCCTCGTCCAGGCCTATGGCACCCAGCAACCCGTCCACCCACCTTTCGACACGCGCCTGGCGGGAAGCGGCCACGGCGCAAACCCGCCGCGGACATCATCGCCGCCCCCGATGCCACTCTGCCAAGGTGACGCCACCGCAGCACCAACATCCGCCGGCCAGAGGCCATTTACGCGGCGCTTCGCCGTGCAATGCAGTAGTTGGCCGGAATTCACCTGGGGAGAGCGATGCGTCCGATATCGCGTACGGCACTCGGGGCGGCCACCGCGGCCGTCCTGGCTGTCACCGCCATCGGCCCGACGGCGGCACAGCCGGCCGACGGAACGCCCGGAGCGGGGAAGAGACCACTCGTCGGCGGCGAGGCGGCCGGAAAGCAGCCCACGGCCCCCGTCACGGTGACCCTGGTCACCGGCGACCGCATCCTGGTGTCCACCGACGCGGCCGGCCGCACCGCCGCCACCGCGATGCCGCGCACGGACGGCTCGCAACCGCTCGTGCAGACCCGCCAGTCGGGCAGGGACCTGTACGTCTACCCCGAGGGCGCGGTCAAGGCCCTCGCCGCCGGCACGGTCGACCACGAGCTCTTCAACGTCACCGGCCTCGTCCGGCAGGGCTACGACGACGCGCACACCAGGAAGCTGCCGCTCATCGCGGTCTACGACGGATCCGTGAACGTGGCGCGCAGCGTCCCGCCCACGCCCCGCGGCGCCGACCGCTCCCTCGTCCTCGGCTCCATCGGCGCCGTCGCCCTCGCCGCCGACAAGGAGCAGGCCGCCGCCTTCTGGTCGGACGTCACCGGTACGGACCCCCGCGCGCGCTCCGTGGCGGGCGGGCTGAAGAAGCTGTGGCTGGACGGCAAGGTCCGGGCGAACCTGGAGCGTTCCACGCAGCAGGTGGCCGCCACCGCCGCCTGGGCCGCCGGGTACGACGGCAAGGGCACCAAGGTCGCCGTCCTCGACACCGGAACGGACCTGGACCACCCCGACCTCCGGGGCCGCGTCACCGCGTCGGAGAACTTCACCGACTCCGACACCGACGCGGACCGGCAGGGCCACGGCACCCACACCATCTCCACCGTCGGCGGCTCCGGCGCCGAGAGCGGCGGCGCCAAGAAGGGCGTGGCCCCCGGCGCCGAACTGCTCAGCGGAAAGGTCCTGAACGACGGGGGCTACGGCCTCGATTCGTGGATCATCGCGGGCATGGAGTGGGCCACCCTGGCCAAGGCCGACGTGGTCTCCATGAGCCTGGGCGACCCCTCGCAGACCGCCTGCGACGACCCGCTCGCCGCCGCCGCCGAACGGCTCTCCCAGCAGGGCCCGCTGTTCGTCATCGCCGCCGGCAACTCCGGCCCCGGCAACAACACGGTCTCCTCGCCCGGTTGCGCCGCATCCGTCCTGACCGTGGGCGCCGTCGACCGGGACGACCGCACGGCCGTCTTCTCCAGCCGCGGCCCGGCCGGACTCCAGCACACCCTCAAGCCCGAGATCGCCGCCCCCGGCGTCGGCATCTCCGCCGCCGCCGCGGGCGGCCGCGGGGTGTACGCCTACCAGTCCATGTCCGGCACCTCGATGGCCACCCCACACGTCGCGGGCGCCGCCGCCATCGTCAAGCAGCGCCACCCCGACTGGACCGCGCAGCAGATCAAGGCCGCCCTCGTCGGCTCGGCCGCCACCGCCGTCCCCGGCGACGTACGGGAGACCGGTGGCGGCCGCCTCGACGTGAAGGCCGCCCTCGACACCACCGTGACCGGTGCGCCCGCCGTCCAGGGCGGCACGTACAACTGGCCTCAGGACCGCAGCGACCGCACCACCGTCGAGGTCCCGTACACCAACCTCGGCAAGAGCCCCGTCACCCTGAACCTGGCCGTCGAGAAGGTCACCGGCAACGACGGCTCGCCCGTCCGCGCCCAGGTGGCCCGCCTGGAGCGGCGTACGGTGACCGTCCCGGCCGGTGCCACCACCAGGGTGCCGCTCACCCTCGACCCGGCGGCGAAGCTGGAGCGCTCCCAGTACGGGGACGTCACCGGCCGCGTCGTCGCCACCGCGAACGGCGTCCGCGTCTCCACCCCCTTCTCCCTCTACGTCGAGCCCGAGACGGTGACCCTGCGCGTCAAGCTCGTCGACCGCGCTGGCCGGCCCGCCGCCGGGCCCTCCTCGCTGGACGTGATCGGCACCGACGACGCCACCGGCGAGCGCCGCTTCAACGAGGGCTCCGCGGACCAGGTCTACCGGGTGCGCCCGGGCGCGTACTTCCTCTCCGCCTTCGTCGCCACCCCCGACGGGGGCGAGGGAGAGGGCGACAGGCTGCTCGACTCCCTCACCTACCTCGGCCGCCCGCAGGTCGAACTGAAGAAGGACACCACCGTCGTCCTGGACGCCCGTAAGGCCGGACGCCTGGACATCGCCGCCGACAAGCCGGTCGAGGCCCGCAACACCACCCTCGGATTCGCCCGCAGCTGGGACGACGTATGGCTGCACGCGGGCACGGCCATGGGCGGCCGCACCATCCGCGGCTTCTACGCCTCCGTCGAAGGACGCGCCGAGGACGGCGACTTCGAGTTCGCGTCCTACTGGCGGGCGGCCGCGCCCCTCGTCTCCGAGCTCAAGGCCGTCGGCGGCCCGGTCCTGCACCCGATCACCGCGTCCACCGGCAGCGACAACCTCGACGGAACCGGCAGCGCGCCGCTCGTCGACGCCGGCTCCGGCACCCCCGGGGAACTCGCCGCGGCGGGTGCCGAGGGCGCGGTCGTCCTCGTGAAGGCGGTCGACGGCGCACTGCACGAGGTCGCGCAGAACGCTCAGGCCGCCGGCGCCAAGGCGGTCCTCGCCCACCGCGAGGCTCCCGGCCGCTGGACCGGCTTCACCGGCTACGCCGGCGGCGCCCTGCCCGCGCTGACCATCGAGACCGCCGAGGCGAAGGCGCTGCTGGCCAGGCTCGCGACCGGCAAGGTCACCCTGTCCTGGAAGGCCGAGTCGCAGAGCCCGTACGTCTACTCCCTCGCCCTCCCCGAGACCGGCGAGGTCAGGAGCGGTGGCCACACCTACCGGGTGCGCGACCGCGACCTCGGACAGACCGCGTCCACGTACAACTCCATGGGTGTCGCGGCCGACTTCATCGACATGGCCGGGGCCTACCGGCCGATCGGCACCGCCGTCTACTTCGGCGGGATCGAGACCGTCGCGGCTCCGGGCACGCGCACCGAGTACCACTCCGCCGGGGACACCGCCTGGGACCAGCTGCTCTCCAGCAGCTTCCCCTGGGGCGAGTTCATGGTCGGCGAGCAGCGCACCTACACCAAGGGGCAGAAGAGCAGCGCCACTTGGTACGACGGCATCACCGGCCCGGTCGCGCCGCGCGACCTCGCGGGCAGGGAGACCCTCGCCGCCGAGCGGCAGGGCAACCTGATCGGCTTCGCCCCCGCCATGTGGGGCGACAGCGGCCACGCCGCGCAGCCGGGCTCCTTCGGTGACATCGGCTCACTCGTACTCAAGCGGGGCGGCGAGGTCGTCGGGGAGAGCTGGTACCCGTTCGGGGTCTTCGAGGTGCCCGCCGAGGACGGCCGCTACGAACTCACCCAGTCCATCGAGAAGATCGGCCCGCCCGCCCGGGTCTGGCAGCGCTCCACCGCCGTGCAGACCACCTGGGGCTTCTCCTCGAAGCTCGACGCGTCGGCGTACTCGCAGGGGCTGGCGATTCTCTTCCCGCGGTACACGGCCCCGCTCGACGGCATGAAGACGGTCGCGGCGGCGAACGGCCAGAGCATCGGGCTGGCCGTCACCGGACATGCGGGCTACACCCCGGGTGCGCTGAAGTCGGCGAAGCTGTCGTACTCCTACGACGGTGAGCACTGGACGCAGGCGAAGGTGAGCGAGCGGGGCGGCCGGTGGAGCGCGGTCGTCGACCACGCCGGAGCCTCCGGCAAGCCCGTGTCGCTGAAGGCCGAACTGACCGACGCGAAGGGCGCCACGGTCACCCAGACGACCGTACGGGCGTACGACGTGCGCTGACCCGTACGGGTGCAACACGAGGGGTCCACCGGACGGCGGTCCGGTGGACCCTTTTCGTGCATTCGGCGTTTTCCGCCCCCCTGGGAGGCCGACAATGAAGCCATGAGTCAGCAGGGCGCGGACGACTGGTGGCAGAAGCTCTACGAGGGCCCGGACGCGGGAGCGGAACCCGACCCGGGGGACACCCTGGACAACCGGTTCCGCTCGGCGGCGGGCGTGACGACGGATCCGGCACCGGCCACGGGCCCGGCACCGGGCCTCGTGCCGGACCCGGGCCCGCCGGAACCTCCGCGCGCCCCGGAGCCGCTGCTCCCCGGCCCCAGGCAGGGCGAGCCGGCGCCGACTCCGACCCCGACCCTGCCCACCCTCCCGCCGCCGCGGGATCCCCGGGCGGGCGACGCCACGGGGTACGCGCTCGGAGGCGTGGCCGTACCACCGCTGCGCGGGCCCGAGCTGCCGGTGCGGCACCGGGAGGCGCCGAGCCCGGAGGCCTGGTTCGACCCGGCCCCGCAGCCGCAGCAGCAGCCGGCGTCCGTGACCGAGTCCGAACCAGGGCCCGAACCCGAGCCCGGGCCCGAGCCGGTGGCGGCCGGACCGGAGGCCGCCCGGCCCCAGGTCTCGCACCTGGGCGACCGCGCCCCCACCTACGCCCCCGAACCCGGCGCCCTCCCGCCCGCCGACCCGGCCGCCATCGAGGGGCTGACCCCGGACACCGTCCTGGAGGGGGCCCGCTACGGCACCTACACGCTGCGCGCCGCCTCCCTGCGCGGGGACTCCGCCCGCTACCGGGGCGAGGCCCGCCGCGACTTCCTGCTCACCGCCCGCTTCGGCAGCGGCGACGACGCGCTGGTCCTGGTCGCCCTCGCGGGAGGGGACCGGGCCGCCCCCGGAGCCGCCGAGGCCGCCGCCGAACTGTGCCGCACCGTCGCGGCCGCCGTCGGGCGCAGCCAGGAACGGCTGGCCGACGACATCCGCGCCGGGCGCCGCGACGCCCTGCGCTCGGGCCTGCAACGGCTCACCGACCGGGGCTACGGGCGACTGCGGGCCCGCGCCGCCGAGCTGGGGCTCGCGGAACCGGCGTACACCGCCGGACTGCGCGGGCTGCTGTTGCCGGTGGACCCGGCGTGCCGCACCCGGGTGTGCTTCGGCGCGGGCGCGGGCGGCCTGTTCCGGCTCCGCTCGGGGCAGTGGCAGGACCTGGAACCCGACGGGCAGGCCGAGGACACAGAGGGCGGTTTCCGCTTCCGTGCGGCCGTGGCCCGGCCCGGCGACACCCTGCTCCTGTGCTCCGGGGGCCTGGCGGAACCGATGCGGGAGGAGGCCGCCCTCCCGGCGGAGCTCGCCGCCCGCTGGGCCGGTCAGGAGCCGCCGGGCCTCGCGGCCTTCCTCGCGGACACCCAGCTCCGCCTCAAGGGATACGCCGACGACCGCACGGCCGCCGCGGTCTGGGAGGCCTGACCGGCGCGGCACGGCTTCCGATCACCCGGAAGGCGGGAGCTGTTCGCGCACCCATGCGGGATCGGGGGCGGTGTGTGGCCGGCCCGCCACGAGGACGGTCGGCACGGTCTCGTTCCCGTCGTTGACCGCCTTCACCACGGCGGCTCCTGCCGGGTCACGCCAGATGTCGACCCAGTACGCCTGGCGCGCGCTGCGGCCCAGCCGGATGCGCAGTCGTATGCAGTACTTGCAGCCCGGCCGCCAGAAGACGACCGGTCGGCCGTCGGCCGCGCTGCGGCGCTGTGCCTCCTGCGCACCGATCGACCGCGGGAACACCAGAGGTGAGTTCAGGCCTGCCAGCAGCACGAACAGCAGCAGCACTGCCGCGGCCGTGCCCGGGCTCCCGCTCACGAGCAGGCCGGCCGCGACGACCGATCCGCAGCACCCGAACAGCATCGGAACCATCCAAGCACGCGTCATGAGAACGCAGGCTACCGACGAGCCGTCAGGCTCCTCGGACCAGGGGTGGGGCAGCCCCCGTGCTTGATCCCACCGTACGCGGCACACCGCCTGACCCGAGTTCACCGTCGGCACCGGCATGTGCAACAGGTGGGCGGCGCGCTATCTTTCCCCGAACGGTGAACGGCGCATCATCGGCTCCTTCGGCCACGGCTCCACGGCGGGCACCCTTCCGCAGGTGATCGGGGCACAGTTCACCGACCGGAACCGTCAAGTGGTGTCGAGGCCGGGCGACGGCGGTTTCTCGATGCCGAGGGGAGATTTCCTCACCCTGGTGCAGTACGGCCTGCCCGTCAAAGTGGTCCTCTTCACCAGCTCATCCCTCGGAGAGGCCGCGTGGGAGATGCCGGTTTCCGGCCTGCCCTCCTGCGGGGCGACGGACATGAACCCCGGCTTTGCCGCCCTCGCCCGCGCGGTGGGCGCGCAGGGGGGCCGTGTGGAGAAGCCCCAGCAGCTCACAGGGGCTTTGAAGGACGTTTTTCGGCAGTGGGGACCCGTTCCGGTGGACATGGTGACGGACCCGGCCGCCCTGTCGGTTCCTCCGAAGACCGGTGCCGGAACGGTGACCGGATTCGCACGGTCCGACAGCAAGATCGCGTGGGGAGGAGAGGCGGGCCGCATGATCCGGATGGCTCGATCCGGCCTCCGCAACGTGCCCCGCCCGTAAGGCCGCAGGAGTGCGGAACCGCCCGGGGGGCATGCATCCCGTAGACCTGTTCGAGAGCAAGGACACGGGAGGGACATCGCCGTGCGGGTGGGGGCGAAGAACGGGAAGCTGTGGGGGAGAGGGAGGCCGGTTCCGCGCGAGCCGTCCGCCGACGAGGACGGGGAAGCGGTGGACACGCTGCGGATCACCCGGAGCGTACGCCGGGCCGACCTGAAGGCGGTCGGCGAAGTCCGCCGGGCTCTGCGGGAGTTGATGCGACACCGGTGCAGGATCGATGCCGCCGAGGTGGCCGAGCTGCTGATCACCGAGCTCGTCACCAACGCGCTCGTCCACACCGACCGGGGCGCGGAGGTGCACGCGAGTCTCGCCGCCACCCGCTTACGGGTGGAGGTCCGGGACTACGCCGCACGCCGTCCCCGGCCGTACGTACCGACCGCCGACGACGGTACGCACGGCCGGGGACTCGTGCTGGTGCAGGCGCTCGCCGACGACTGGGGCGTGGACGCGCTGGCCCTGGGCAGCGGCAAGGTGGTGTGGTTCGAGCTCGACGGACGGCACGACGCGTCGTACGACGGGCCGTACGGCGGAGGGTCCGCCTGAGCAGGCGGGCCCCGCGGGGCTCCCCGTACGGGCGGACCGGGTCAGCCGAACTGCTGCTCCAGGTCCTTCAGTTTGCGCTCCAGCGAGTCCAGCCGGGGAATGGTCTGGGTGTCGTCCTCGGCGGTGAGGTCCACCGTCCGGGTGCCGGTCACGTCAATGGATTCGGTTCGGTTGACGGCCTGCAGGGAGGGCCGGCGTCGCAGGGGCAGCTGTCCTGATTCCGGTATGGCCGGCTCCGCGCCGACCGGCGCGGAGCCCGCTCCCTGCGTCAGTTCCGGGAGCTCGACCTGGCGGCCGCGCGAACGCCCGAACGCCCGGTTCTGCCGGCCCAGCGCCTTGATGCGCGCCCGGTCCAGCCGGTTCTGATCGCGCCTGCGGTGCCGGTCCTGCTCCCGCTCCTTCTTGTCCTCGCGCACCTCGTCCACGGCCTCGTCGAGGGTGCGCACCCCCTCCAGCAGCATGAGCGACCAGGCGCCGAAGGTCTCCCGGGGGGCCCGCAGCCAGCGGACCATCCGGATCTGGGGCAACGGCCGAGGGATCAGGCCCTGTTCGCGCAGCGCCGCCCGGCGGGTCTGCTTGAGGGCGCGGTCGAAGAGCACAGCCGCCGAGAGCGACATCCCCGCGAAGAACTGCGGGGCCCCGTCGTGGCCCAGGCCCCGCGGAGCGTGCACCCAGTTGAACCACGCGGCCGCTCCGGCGAACAGCCAGACGAGCATGCGCGAGCCGAGGGCCGCGTCGCCGTGGCTGGCCTCGCGCACGGCGAGCACCGAGCAGAACATCGCGGCGCCGTCGAGGCCGAAGGGGACCAGGTACTCCCAGCCTCCGGACAGGTTGAGGTTCTGCCGGCCGAAGCCGACCAGCCCGTGGAAGGAGAGCGCGGCGGCGACCGCCGCACAGCAGAAGAGCAGAACGTACGAAGCGGTCCCGTAGACGGCTTCCTTGCGCCGCCGCCGTTCCTCGCTGCGCTCCCAGCTGTCGTCGGCCGCGGCCTTCTCGCTCTCGCGCTTGCCACGGGCCAGTACCGCAACTGCCGCAAGTACGCCCAGGATCAGCAGGCTGCCGGGCAGCAGCCAGTCCAGCGATATGTCGGTCAGTCTCATGCGGATGTCCCTCGCCTCGCGTATGCGGCTGTACGGCTTTCCGGGCGCCATAGTGGCGTAGCCGGAGAGCCGTGCACGCGGGTTTCGGGGCAAGTGGACGCCATCGGGGGGCGGGGCCCGCCGGATAGGGTGTTGTAACTCGAACTGGCGGCCGTACGAGCTGAGTTGCGTTCGATTACAGTCAGTCGTACGGGGTGGGTTCAGGCGGCGGTCGCCGCGATGCGGGCGATGCGGTCGGCGTCACAGGTCCGGGGACAGGTGACACAGGTGTCCTCGGGGCGGATGGTGTAGAAGAAGCAGCAGCCGGCCCGGTCCCGGGTGGGCAGCTCCTCTCCGGCGGGTCCGGTGAGCGTACGGAACCCCGCGCTCCCGGTGTACGGGGCGGTGGACCCCGGCAGGAGCGCCTCCAGCTCGGCCATGGCCCGCTGCTCCTCGCCGAGCAGGTTGCCGATGTACCAGAGGCTCTCGACGACCTCGTCGGTCACCATGCCCCACAGGGCGCGGCGGCCGCGCCGCATGCGCGGGCCGAAGCCTTCCAGGAGCGGTCCGAGGTGCTGGGCCACCGCGGCCCGTACCTCGTCGCGCAGCGCCTCCTCGTCGGGCACGACGCGGGCGCCCGGGAGTGCGGCCGCCGGATCGTCCGGCAGGCAGGCGAACTCGCCGATGCGCACGCTGAGGCGGCCGAGGGTCCGGTGGAAGGCCACCTCGGTGACCGGGAGGCGGGGGACCCGCCGGTGCAGGAACCACGGCAGGGTGATCAGCAGGCAGGCCGGCCACGCGTAGCGGTGCAGCCCGAAGCCCGCGATCACGTCGGGGCGGGCCTGGGTCCCGTAGTCCCTCAGGACCTGGGCGTTGTCCCAGGCGAGGTAGGCGTCCAGGGCCGGCCCGCCGGCCGCGAGCTCGTCCGCGCCGACCCATCCCGCACCGCGAGGGAGGGGTTCGTCAGCGGTTCGCTCGATCACCCGCAGTCCGCCGTACGCCTCGGCCAGCCTGGCGAACGCATCCGTCACCGCAGAGCCGGGCGGGGCGGATGTGACAGCCGGGAAGGTCGTGACGGTCATGACGGGCCACCGAATCACAGAATCACACGATCGTTAACAGGTTAGCCTTACCTTACCTGATTCGGATCGATCCGCACCCCTCCCCGCGCGCGCCGTCACCTATTCTCAGGACAGGTCGAGACCCGGAGGAGGAGGAGGACCGAGTGCACGAAACGGCCCACGCCCGGGTACCGGCACAAAGGCAGAAGGTGTTGCGCCATTCGGTGCGCGGTCAGGTGCTCGACGCGCTGCGCGCGGCCCTGATCGACGGAGAGCTGGTGCCGGGGGAGATCTACTCGGGACCGGCCCTGGGGGAGCGCTTCGGGGTCTCCGCGACCCCCGTGCGCGAGGCGATGCAGCAGCTGGCCGTGGAGGGGGCGGTGGAATGCCTCCCCAACCGGGGCTTCCGCGTGCTCTCCCGCACGCCGGGGGAGCTCGCCGAGCTGGCCGAGGTACGGGCGCTGCTCGAAGTCCCCGTGATGATCCGGCTGGCCCGGACGGTTGCGGCGGCCACCTGGGAGGCCCTGCGTCCGGCCGCGGCCGCCACGGCCGAGGCGGCGGCCGCCGGTGACCTGCCGGGGTACGCGGAGGCGGACCGGGACTTCCACCGGGCGGTGCTGCGGCTGGCCGGCAACGACCAGCTGGTGCAGGTGGCGGAGGAGCTCCACCGCCGGGCCCAGTGGCCCCTGCCGGGCGCTCCGCGGGTTCGGCGGGCCGATCTCGTCGCCGATGCGGCGGAGCACTCGGCGCTGCTGGAGGCGCTGATCGCGCGGGACCTCCCGGTGGTGGAGTCCCTGGTCCGCGAACACTTCGCAGGCTCCCCCGCCTGACCGGGGCCCCACCCCGGCCCCCGCGCCTCAATCGCCGGCGGGGCTCAAGACCGGGGCTCCGCCCCGGACCCCGCGCCTCAAACGCCGGCGGGGCTCAAGACGCGCTACGCCGCAGGCGACGGGGTCGGGTGGAGTTGGTCCGCCAGCCACGTGGGGATGCCGCCCAGCAGGTGGAACAGGCGGCGGGCCTCCGCGCGGAGCCGGGTGGCCTCCGGTTCCGGTTCGGCCTCGGCCAGCGCCGCCAGCGCCGGGGCCGTGCCGATCAGGAAGCCCAGGTCCTCCCGGATGCGCAGGGACTCCGCGAAGCCCTTGCGGGCCTCGGCCACCTCCCCGTCCCGCAGGGCCAGCGCGGCCAGGTGCCGCCAGGTGAAGGACAGCAGCAGGGTGTCCCCGTGTGCCTCCGCCCCCGCGTGGGCCCGGTGATAGGCCGGCCGGGCCGACTGCGGGGCGTCCGCCAGGTGCTCGGCGACGAGCCCCCGCCGGAAGTCCAGCAGCGGGCGGGTCCGGGACTCCGGGGACAGCAGGGCCGCGGCCCGGCCCAGAGCGGAGCGGGCCTCGTCGGCCCGGTCGCGTACGCCGAGCACGGTGGCGGCGTACGCCAGCTGGCCCCGTTCGCACGCGGCCGCACCCCGGTCGTCGTCGTCCTGGGACACCGCCTCGGCGATCCGCAGCGCGTCCTCGGCCTCGGCCCAGCCCTGCCCGGTGAACAGGCACCGCTCCACCAGCAGCGCGGTCCGCTGCACGGCCGCCCCGGCACTGCCGGCCTTGCCGATGTGCGGCGTCAGCAGCGCCGCCGCATCGGTCCAACAGCCGCGCGAGCGCAGCCGCCATATCGCCCGCTGGAGGGGGTCGTCTCCTCCGGTTGTTCCGGCACCCGACATGGCGGTGTCCGCCACATTGCCCTCCCCAAAGCAAGCAAGCAGCACATCGTTGAGCCCTGGGGCGAAATGAGAGCACGGATCCACGGCATCGGCCAAGGGGTTGGGTGAACTTTTTCACAAAGTCCGGACGGATCATCAGCCGCCCCGTGGCCGAACCCCGCGGCCGCGGGGCGGATCTTCTCAGCTCATCCGCAGTGCCAGGAAGAAGTCGAGCTTGTCCTCCAGCCGGGACAGGTCCCGCGCCGTCAACTGCTCGATTCGCCCGACGCGGTAGCGCAGCGTGTTGACGTGCAGGTGCAACCGCGTCGCGCAGCGGGTCCAGGAACCGTCGCAGTCCAGGAACGCCTCCAGCGTCGGGATGAGCTCCGCGCGGTGGCGCCGGTCGTAGTCCCGCAGCGGGTCCAGCAGCCGGGCCGTGAACGCGCGGCGGACGTCGTCCGGGACGAACGGCAGCAGCAGTACGTGCGAGGCCAGCTCGTGGTGGCCCGCCGCGCAGACCCGGCCCGGGCGTGCCGCGGCCACCCGGCGGGCGTGCCGGGCCTCCTCCAGCGCCCCGCGCAGCCCCTCGGCGGAGTGCACGGCCGCGCTGACGCCCAGCGTGAGCCGGCCGTCGTCGGCCAGACCGGCCGCCAGGGGGTCCCGTACGGCCGCGAGCAGCTCGTCGGCGTGCAGGGCGGAGTCCGGGCCCTTGTCCTCCCCGGCGTCCCCGGAGAGCGAGGGCAGCGGTACCAGGGCGATGGCCTCGTCACCCGCATGGGCCACGGCGATCCGGTCCGAGGGCTCGGGTCCCGAGACGGACGGGTCGACGAGGATCTCCTCCAGCAGCGACTGGGCCACCGGGCCGCCGGGGATGTCCCCGCCCTCCCAGTCCACCCGGGCCACGACGACCTGCCAGTGCGGGGCGGCGCCCAGCCCGGGCAGCAGCACCGGGGCCGCGACCCGCAGACGGGCGGCGATCTCGGCGGGCGGGGCACCCGTCTGGACCAGTTCGAGGACCTCTTGTGCGAGGCGGCGGCGCACGGTGCGGGCCGCGTCGCGCCGGTCCCGCTCCACGGCGATCAGCTGGGTGACGCCCTGCAGCAGGTCGAGGCGCTCGGCGGGCCAGTCGCCCGCGTCCGCCTCGACGGCCAGCAGCCAGTCCGAGAGCACGGTCTCGCGCACGTCCCGGGCCCCCGGACCGGCGGCCCCGCGCCCGTGTCCCCTGATCGGGAAGAGCGAGTAGGTAATACCCTGGATGGAGATCCGATGCGGCCCCCTGCGGCCCGTCCGGACCGCCGCAAGGTGCTCGCTCGCCAGTGCTGCGCACACGCCCGGCGCCAGCGGCTCGCCCGCCCCGGCGATCTGCCGGCCGGTGGGGGACAACACCCAGGCCCGGAGATCGAGGTCGGTGGTGAGCAGATCGAGCACCACGTCGGGGCCGCCGCCGGCCGGACCCGAGGTCATCAGCCGGCGGTGTCGGTCCACGACGGCCGCGAGGTCCCCGGCGCGCTCGCCCGAGACCTGCCGGACGACGTACTCGGTGATCGTGGCGAATGCAACGTCCTCGTTCACGGCGAACAGCGGCAGCCGGTTGCGGACACAGGCCGAAACGAGATCATCGGGAATGGCCTGCAGCTCCGCCTCGCCCGCGGCGAGCCCGGCGACGCCCGCGCTCGCCAGGATTCGTACGAATGGCTCGGAGTCGGCTGAATTTCGTCTCCAGGCCAGGCCGGTCAGGACGAGTTCGCCCCCCGACAGGTACCGGCTGGGATCACGTAGGTCGGTCGTCATGACCCCGCGGACCGTCCGGTCGAGTTCACCCTCGCCGCCGAGCAGCCGCAGCCCCAGCGCCTCGGTTTCCAGCAGTGCGCGCAGCCGCATGATGTCGCCGCCGATCTGTCTCGAATGTTGCCGTTGGAAATCGGGCAGGTCGTCGCATCCTGCCTTTCATACGAATCTACAAGACGAGGGAGGCCGTCAGCCAACTCCTTCATGGTTTCAGTGACTGCACCGGGCGGCGAGTGGCTTGTGTACTGGGTCCACACCGCGTTAACAGCACGTGAACGACCAGTCGAGGACTCTCGGGCCTCCTGGCTTGAAGTAAACGACACGATGAAGAAGAAGAGAGCCGCTCATGGACTTCCTTCGCCCCGCCAGCTGGGAGGAGGCGCTCGCCGCTAAGGCCGAGTTCCCCTCAGCTGTGCCGATTGCGGGTGGCACCGACGTGATGGTCGAGATCAACTTCGACCACCGCCGGCCGGAGTACCTCCTGGACCTGAACCGCATCGGTCTGCTGCGGGAATGGGAGGTCGGCGAGGATGTGGTTCGCCTGGGCGCCTCCGTCCCGTACACGCAGATCATGGAGAACCTCCGTACGGAGCTCCCGGGACTCGCGCTCGCCTCGCACACGGTCGCGTCCCCGCAGATCCGTAACCGCGGCGGTGTCGGCGGCAACCTCGGTTGCGCCTCGCCGGCCGGCGACTCCCACCCCGCGCTGCTCGCGGCGGGCGCCGAGGTCGAGGTGGAGTCCGTACGCGGCTCCCGCCTCATCCCGATCGACGAGTTCTACACCGGTGTGAAGCGCAACGCGCTCGCCGCCGACGAGCTCATCAAGACCGTGCACGTCAAGAAGGCGGACGGCCCCCAGCAGTACTCCAAGGTCGGCTCCCGCAACGCGATGGTCATCGCGGTCTGCGCGTTCGGTCTGGCGCTGCACCCGGAGACCCGCACGGTCCGCACCGGCATCGGTTCGGCCGCGCCGACCCCGATCCGGGCGAAGGCCGCCGAGGAGTTCCTGAACGCCGCGCTCGAAGAGGGCGGCTTCTGGGAGTCCGGCAAGGTCATCACCCCGTCGATCGCCAAGCAGTTCGGTGACCTCGCCTCCGGCGCGGCCAACCCGATCGACGACGTCCGCGGCACGGCGAAGTACCGCCGTCACGCGGTCGGCATCATGGCTCGCCGCCAGCTCGTCTGGACCTGGGAGCAGTACCGCGGTACCGGCAACGGCCGCTCGCTTGAAGGGGCTGCGTAATCATGCGCGTCAATTTCACGGTCAACGGCCGTCAGCAGGAAGCCGACGATGTGTGGGAGGGCGAGTCCCTTCTCTACGTCCTGCGTGAGCGCCTGGGCCTGCCGGGTTCCAAGAACGCCTGTGAGCAGGGCGAGTGCGGTTCCTGCACCGTCCGTCTCGACGGCGTACCGGTCTGTTCGTGTCTGGTCGCGGCCGGTCAGGTCGAGGGTCGCGACGTCGTGACCGTCGAGGGTCTGGCGGAGTTCTCCAAGCAGCGCGACGAGCACGGCCACGGCGGTGCCTGCGGCACCGGCGGCGGCTGCGGCGGCAAGGGCGTGTCCCTGGATGCGGCCAAGCAGTGGCAGGCCAGGCCCGCCGACTCGCAGACCGGCGAGGGCGTGGAGCTCTCCAACATCCAGCAGGCGTTCATCGACGCCGGCGCCGTCCAGTGCGGTTTCTGCACCCCGGGTCTGCTGATCCAGGCGGACGCGCTCCTGGAGGAGAACTCCTCCCCGTCCGACCAGGACATCCGTGAGGCCCTGTCCGGCAACCTCTGCCGCTGCACGGGTTACGAGAAGATCCTCGACGCGGTCCGCCTCGCGGCCGCCCGTCAGGGAGAGGCGGTCTGACCATGGCGCAGAACACCCGCACCGTGCCCGCCGGTACGCCGACGAACGTCACCCAGAAGCACAACAAGGGCGGCATCGGCGAATCGATTCTTCGCCCGGACGGCACCCTCAAGGTCACCGGCGAGTTCGCGTACTCCTCGGACATGTGGCACGAGGACATGCTCTGGGGCCAGACGCTGCGCAGCACCGTCGCCCACGCCGAGATCGTCTCCATCGACATCTCCGAGGCGCTCGCCATGCCCGGCGTGTACTCGGTGCTGACGTACGACGACCTGCCGGCCGAGATGAAGAACTACGGCCTGGAGATCCAGGACACCCCGGTGCTCGCCAACGGCCGGGTACGTCACCACGGTGAGCCGGTCGCCCTCGTGGCCGCCGACCACCCGGAGACCGCCCGCCGCGCGGCCGCCAAGATCAAGATCGACTACCGCGAGCTGCCGCTCGTCACGGACGAGGCCTCCGCCCTCGCCCCCGACGCGCCGCTGATCCACGAGGGCCGCGACGACCACCACATCGGTCACGTCCCGCACCCGAACATCGTGCACCGCCAGCCGATCATCCGCGGCAACGTGGAGGAGGCCCGCAAGCGCGCCGACGTCATCGTCGAGGGCGAGTACACCTTCGGCATGCAGGACCAGGCCTTCCTCGGCCCGGAGTCCGGCCTGGCCGTGCCGTCCGAGGACGGCGGCGTCGAGCTCTACGTCGCCACCCAGTGGCTGCACTCGGACCTCCAGCAGATCGCCCCGGTCCTGGGCCTCCCGCCGGAGAAGGTCCGTATGACGCTCTCGGGCGTCGGCGGAGCCTTCGGTGGCCGCGAGGACATCTCGATGCAGATCCACGCCTGCCTCCTGGCCCTGGCCACGAACAAGCCGGTCAAGATCGTCTACAACCGGTTCGAGTCCTTCTTCGGCCACGTGCACCGCCACCCGGCGAAGCTCTACTACGAGCACGGCGCCACCAAGGACGGCAAGCTCACGCACATGAAGTGCAAGATCGTCCTGGACGGCGGCGCGTACGCGTCCGCCTCCCCGGCGGTCGTGGGCAACGCCTCCTCCCTCTCGGTGGGTCCCTACGTCCTGGAGGACGTGGACATCGAGGCGATCGCGCTCTACACGAACAACCCGCCCTGTGGCGCGATGCGCGGCTTCGGCGCCGTCCAGGCCTGCTTCGCCTACGAGGCCCAGATGGACAAGCTCGCGGCGAAGCTGGGCATGGACCCGGTCGAGTTCCGCCAGCTGAACGCCATGGAGCAGGGCACGATCATGCCCACCGGCCAGGTCGTGGACGCCCCGGCGCCGGTCGCCGAACTGCTGCGCCGGGTCAAGGCCCGCCCGCTGCCGCCGGAGCGCCAGTGGGAGAGCGCAGGCGAGAGCGCGGACGTCCGCGCGCTGCCCGGTGGTCTGTCGAACACCACCCACGGCGAGGGCGTCGTCCGCGGCGTCGGCTACGCGGTCGGCATCAAGAACGTCGGCTTCTCCGAGGGCTTCGACGACTACTCCACCGCCCGCGTGCGCCTGGAGGTCATCAACGGCGAGCCCGTCGCGATGGTCCACACGGCCATGGCGGAGGTCGGCCAGGGCGGTATCACCGTCCACACGCAGATCGCCCGTACCGAGCTGGGTGTCACGCAGGTGACCATCCACCCGGCCGACACGCAGGTCGGCTCCGCCGGTTCCACGTCCGCCTCCCGGCAGACGTACATGACCGGTGGCGCCGTGAAGAACACCTGCGAGGCGGTCCGCGAGGCCCTCCTGGAGATCGGCCGCCGCAAGAACGGCTCGTACCACCCGGCGTGGGCCACGGCCGAGCTGCTCCTCGAAGGCGGCAAGGTCGTCACCGACGGCGGCGAGGTCCTCGCGGACATCGCCGACATCCTTGAGGACGAGGCCATCGACCTTGAGCTCGAGTTCCGTCACGCGCCGACCGAGCCCTTCGACCTGGTCACCGGCCAGGGCAACGGCCACGTCCAGTACACCTTCGCCGCGCACCGCGCGGTCGTCGAGGTGGACACCGAGCTCGGCCTCGTCAAGGTCGTCGAGCTGGCGACCGCACAGGACGTCGGCAAGGCGCTCAACATGCTTTCCGTGGTCGGCCAGATCCAGGGTGGTACCACCCAGGGCCTCGGCGTCGCGATCATGGAAGAGATCATCGTGGACCCGAAGACCGCGAAGGTGCGCAACCCCTCCTTCACGGACTACCTGATCCCGACCATCCTCGACACCCCGACCATCCCGGTCGACGTCCTGGAGCTCGCCGACCCGAAGGCCCCCTACGGCCTGCGCGGTATGGGCGAGGCCCCGACCCTCTCGTCCACCCCGGCCGTCATCGCGGCGATCCGGCAGGCGACGGGTCTTGAGATCAACAAGACGCCGATCCGTCCGGAAGCCCTTACCGGGACCCTCTAGGACGGCGTTGTGGGGGGGGGGGGGGGGGGGGGGGGGAGGGAGGAAGCGATGGGTGCGGGGGGGGGGGGGGGAGGGAAGGGGGGGAGAAA